>JAOPXU010000041.1 GCA_025964985.1 Nocardioides sp. | reverse complement strand
GGCTCGGAGTGGGGCGAGCTCGAGGGCATCGCCAACCGCACCGACTTCGACCTCACCACCCACGGCGAGGCCTCCGGCAAGGACCTGAGCTACTTCGACCAGGCCGCCAACGAGCGCTACACGCCCTACGTCATCGAGCCCGCGGCCGGTCTGTCGCGCAGCCTGATGACCTTCCTGGTCGACGCCTACCAGGAGGACGAGGCGCCCAACACCAAGGGCGGCGTCGACAAGCGCACCGTGCTGCGCCTCGACCCGCGCCTGGCGCCGCTCAAGGCCGCGGTGCTGCCGCTGAGCCGCAACGCCGACCTGTCGCCCAAGGCGCGCGACCTCGCCGCCGAGCTGCGCCGCGGCTGGAACGTCGACTTCGACGACGCCGGCGCCATCGGCAAGCGCTACCGCCGCCAGGACGAGGTCGGCACGCCCTACTGCATCACCGTCGACTTCGAGACCCTCGAGGACGACGCGGTGACCATCCGGGAGCGCGACACCATGGAGCAGGCGCGGATCCCGCTCTCCGGCGTCACCGCCTATCTCGCCGAGCGACTCGTCGGGGCCTGAGACACCATGAGCCGCCGCCCCCACGCCGCCGTCCTCGCCGCCACGCTCGTGGCCGGTCTGCTCGTGGGGTGCGGAGGCCCCGACGAGCCCGACGACGCCGCCGGCGCCACGACCCCTGCGCCGTCGAGCTCGTCCACCGACAGCCCGACCGACGCGTCGACCACCAGCGAGAGCCCGAGCGAGGGCGCCGACCCCTCGGCGTACCTGCCGGTTCCCGCGGGCGTCGAGCTCACCCCGCCCGGCACCAGCCTGCCCCTCAAGAAGGGTGCGTTCGTCGCCTGGAACCCGCGCCAGGACCTCGTCGGCGTCGTCGGTCTCGAGGTGCGCCGCGTCGAGCAGACGACGGTGAAGAAGTCGCTGCGCGGCTTCCAGCTCGACGAGCAGGCCAAGGCGTCCACCCCCTACTTCGTCACCAGCGAGGTCGGCAACGGCGGCGACACCGACCTCGGCGGGCGCCAGCTGCCCCTCTACGTCGTCGACACCGAGGGCCGCCTCGTGCCGCCGACCGGGGTCGACCAGGGCTTCGACCCGTGCCCCGGATCGGTGCTGCCGGCGATCTTCGCGCCGGGCGACACCGCGACGTCGTGCCTGATCTTCCTGGTCCCTGAGGGCGCCGAGCTCGCCTCGGTGATGTTCCGCCCGCCGGAGGGTGTCGTCCCGATCACCTGGACCGGGACCGTGAAGGACCTGGGCGAGCCCACCACCCGCAACTCCGGCGGCAAGGGCGGCCGGGGCGGGACGAGCACGGGGCGCGGACGCACCGGCGGCAAGGGCGGCACCCGCGGCGGCTGATTCCGCCCGCGACCGCCGCGCGGTCCAGAATGGGACCGTGACCACTGCGCTCCGCCTCGGCCCCCTCACGGTCGAGACCCCCGTGGTGCTGGCGCCCATGGCCGGCATCACCAACGCCGCCTACCGCCGTCTCTGCGCCGAGCAGGGCGCGGGCCTCTACGTCTGCGAGATGATCACCAGCCGCGGCCTCGTCGAGCGCGACGACACCACGCTGAAGATGCTGGTCTTCGACGAGCTCGAGACGACGCGCTCGGTGCAGCTCTACGGCACCGACCCCGTCTACGTCGGCAAGGCCGTCGAGATCCTCTGCGGCGAGTACGGCGTCGCCCACGTCGACCTCAACTTCGGCTGCCCCGTGCCGAAGGTGACCCGCAAGGGCGGCGGCGGCGCGCTGCCGTGGAAGCGCACCCTGCTCGGGCGGATCCTCGAGCACGCGGTCGCCGCGGCCGCGCCGTACGACGTCCCGGTGACGATGAAGACCCGCAAGGGTCTCGACGACGACCACCTCACCCACCTCGACGCCGGCCGCATCGCGCAGGAGTCGGGGTGCGCGGCGATCGCCCTGCACGGGCGCACCGTGGCGCAGGCCTACAGCGGCCAGGCCGACTGGGACGCGATCGCGGCGCTGGTCGACCACGTCGACCTGCCGGTGCTCGGCAACGGTGACATCTGGGAGGCCGCCGACGCGCTGCGGATGGTCGAGCAGACCGGTGCCGCCGGTGTCGTCGTGGGGCGCGGCTGCCTCGGGCGCCCGTGGCTGTTCCGCGACCTCGCCGCCGCCTTCGCCGGCGACGACGTCAAGACGCTGCCGACCCTGGGCGAGGTCGCCACGATGATGCGCCGCCACGCCGAGCTGCTGTCCGAGCACATGGGGGAGGACCGCGGCTGCCGGGAGTTCCGCAAGCACGTCACCTGGTACCTCAAGGGCTTCGCCGCCGGCGGCGAGATGCGCCGCTCGCTGGCCATGATCTCGACCCTCGCCGAGCTCGACGTCCTGCTCGCCGACCTCGACCCCGACGAGCCGTTCCCGCTCTCCGCGCTCGGCACCCCGCGCGGTCGCCAGGGCAGCCCGCGCGAGCGGGTCGTGCTGCCCGAGGGGTGGCTCGACGACACCGACGGGACCGACTGGGTGCTGCGCGAGGACGCTGCGGAGACCACCGGCGGCTGACTGTCCACCCATTCCTCCGGTACGGCGCAGGGCGCTGACCTGGGGTTTTTACCGAGGTGACCCATCCCACCGTCGACCGGCCCGGTAGAGATACAGCGGGGCCACCGGCACTGTGCTTCACTCGGTCCTCGTGCCCGCCGTCACCCCGGCGGGCACCGTCCTGCCTTCTACCGCAAAGGATCAGCGCTGTGGCTCAGCACCGCCACAAGCGGGAGACCAATGCCCGCCGGCTCTTCGGAGCCCGAGCCCTCCGGCTGCGCGCCACCACCCTGGCCGCCCCTCTCGCCGTCGTCGCCACCGCCGGTGTCGTCTCCCTCGGCGTCCTCACCGCCGAGGTGAGCCCGGTCGGTCTGGCCGGCCCGCACGCGTCCGACCCGGTCGTCGGCGACACCGCCGCCCCGGGCGCCGACCTCGCCGGCGTCGTGACCCGCCGCCCCACCCTGTCGCGCGGCTCGAGCAGCCGCGCCGGGATCCAGGCGACGCCCAAGGTCGCCCCGGCGAAGGCCGAGATCACGGCGAAGCCGGCGGAGCCCGCCGGGCCCACCCCGGTCGAGCTGGTGATGGCGCCCGCCGCGACGCGCGAGGCGATCGCGGGCGCCGACACCGAGCTCTGGACGACCACGCTGCTCAACCTGTGGAGCGAGCCCGGCGAGAAGGCCACCAACCTCGGCGAGGTCGAGGCAGGCGAGCAGGTGCTCGTCACCGGCCGCGAGATGTACGGCCGCGTCGAGATCGTCTGGGAGCAGACCTCTACCCGCTGGGTCACGGCCGGCTACCTCAGCACGGAGGAGCCCACCGCCCTCGGCGGCGAGTGCAGCAACGGCACCTCCGTGCCCTCCGGCGTCAGCGAGAACATCAAGAAGGTCCACGCCGCCGTCTGCGCCGCGTTCCCCGGCATCTCCGTCTACGGCACGTTCCGCAGCGACGGCGAGCACGCCCAGGGCATCGCGATCGACATCATGGTCTCGGGCTCCGAGGGCCAGGCCGTCGCCGACTTCGTGCGCGAGTACTACGCCGACCTCGGCGTCAGCTACATCATCTACGCCCAGCAGATCTGGTCCGTGGAGCGCTCGGGTGAGGGCTGGCGGGGGATGTCGGATCGCGGCTCCACCACGGCCAACCACTACGACCACGTGCACGTCACCACGTACTGACGAGGAGCGCAGCGACGAGGCAGCACGTGGAGACGTACACATGTCGCACTGCGCAGGGCGCACACCCGGCGGGAACGGCTCGGAGGAGCGCAGCGGGGGAGAACGGCTCGCGCCGGGTGGGCGCCACCGACGACCGACCGCAGGCGCTGACCGGCAGCGGTGGAGGGATCCGAACCCTCGCCGATCGGCAGAGCCCACCGGCCTCCTAGGGTGAGCCCGATGGACGCCGAGCACCTCTACGACGACGTCGACCGCGCGCGGCTCGTCGAGGAGCCGCCCAAGCGGGTCGACGCACCCGTGCGCACGGCGTTCGAGCGCGACCGGGCGCGGGTGGTCCACGCGGCCTCGTCGCGTCGCCTGGCCGCCAAGACCCAGGTGGTCGGGCCGCAGTCCGACGACTTCGTCCGCAACCGGCTGACCCACTCCCTCGAGGTCGCCCAGATCGCGCGCGACCTGTCCCGTGCCCTGGGCAGCCAGCCCGACATCGCCGAGACCGCGGCCCTGGCCCACGACCTCGGCCACCCGCCGTTCGGCCACAACGGCGAGCGGGCGCTGGCCGCGGTCAGCGAGGCGTGCGGCGGGTTCGAGGGCAACGCCCAGACGCTGCGGCTGCTCACCCGCCTCGAGGCCAAGACCTTTGACGACGGCCCCGACGGCGGGCGCTCGGTCGGCCTCAACCTGACGAGAGCCACGCTCGACGCCTGCACCAAGTACCCGTGGGAGCGCGCCCCCGAGGGTCCCGACGCCCTCAAGTACGGCGTCTACGGCGACGACCGCGCCGTCTACGACTGGATGCGCGGCGACGCGCCCGCCCGCCGCCGCTGCCTCGAGGCGCAGGTCATGGACCTCGCCGACGACGTCGCCTACTCCGTCCACGACGTCGAGGACGGCGTCGTCGCCGGCCGCCTCGACCTCACCGCGCTCGACCCGCCGGCGGTGTGGGCGACGCTGCGCGACTGGTACCTCCCCAACGCCCGGGACGCCGACCTCGACCTCGCGCTGGAGGGCCTGCGCTCGGTCGCGAGCTGGCCGACGGCGTCGTACGACGGCAGCCGGAGGCACCTGGCCGCCCTGAAGAACCTCACCAGCGACCTGATCGGCCGGTTCTGCGGCGACGTCCAGCAGGCGACCTTCGCGGCCGGCGACGGCCCGTTCGTCCGCTACCGCGCCGACCTGGTGCTGCCGGCGCAGACGCTGCTCGAGATCGCTGTCCTCAAGGGCATCGCCGCCCACCACGTCATGCAGGCCGCCGACCGCGTCGCCGCCCTCGAGCACCAGCGCGAGCTGCTGACCGACCTCGTCGCCGTCCTCTGCGACCGCGGCCCCGACGCCCTCGACCGCCAGTACGCCGACGACTGGCGCGCCGCCCCCGACGACGCCGCCCGCCTGCGCGTCGTCGTCGACCAGGTCGCCGCCCTCACCGACGCCAGCGCCGTCGCCCGCCACGCCCGCCTCCACCACACCTGACCGCACACCCACACGTCGGTCGAGGAGGTCGCCCGCGACCGTCACGAGACCACTCCACCGCCAGCCCTCCGTAGGCTCGCCCCGTGCCCGCACCCCTCGTCTGGCTCCCGTTCGACCCGGCCGAGCTGGGCGACCCGCCGGAGGCCCTGCGCTACGAGGTCGTCGACCCGGTCGACGGCGACGTGCCCGACTCGGCGTACGACGTGCGCTTCTGGGTGCCGCCCTACCGGCTCGGTCCCGAGGTGGCCGAGGTGGTTGAGCACCTGACGTCGCTCGAGGTCGTGCAGACCCTGACGGCAGGCGTCGACAACCTGCGCGGCCGGCTGCCGGACGGCGTCACCCTGTGCAGCGGACGCGGCATCCACGACGCCTCGACCGCCGAGCTCGCCCTCACGCTCGTCCTCGCCTCGCTGCGTGGCGTCCCGGACGCCGTGCGCGCCCAGGAGCGCCACTCGTGGGCCGGCGGCTGGCGTACCTCGCTCGCCGACCGCCGCGTGCTCCTCGTCGGCCACGGGGCGGTCGGGCAGGCCATCGAGGCGCGGCTCAGGCCGTTCGAGGTCGAGGTCGTCCGGGTCGCCCGCACGGCACGTGCCGAGGACGACGTGCACGCCTTCACCGACCTGCCGGACCTCCTGCCCGACGCCGACGTCGTGGTGCTCGCCGTGCCCCTGACCGACGAGACCCGC
The DNA here is from genome assembly GCA_025964985.1 of Nocardioides sp. Taxonomy (GTDB): domain Bacteria; phylum Actinomycetota; class Actinomycetes; order Propionibacteriales; family Nocardioidaceae; genus Nocardioides. The sequence continues at coordinate 12,745 of JAOPXU010000041.1, read as the reverse complement.
GGGCTCGTCGACGCGGCGTTCCTGGCCCGGATGCCCGACGGTGCGCTGCTGGTCAACGTCGCGCGCGGGCTGGTCGTGGTGACCGACGACCTGGTCGCGGCGCTGCGCACCGGCCGGATCACCGCGGCCGTCGACGTCGCCGACCCCGAGCCCCTGCCGCGCGAGCACCCGTTGTGGGACGCACCCGGTCTCCTCGTCACCCCGCACGTCGGCGGGATGACCAGCGCGATGTGGCCGCGGGCCCACCGGTTGGTCCGCGACCAGCTGCACCGGTGGGCGACCGGTGAGGTTCTGCACAACGTGACGACGGGCGCCTACTGAGCGGGGGTGGCCGCCCGTAGGATCGGGGCGTGCCAGGCCGGATCCGCGAGGAGGACATCGCAGCAGTCCGCGAGAAGGTCCGCATCGACGAGGTCATCGGCGACTACGTGACGCTCCGCAACGCCGGCAGCGGCTCGATGAAGGGCCTGTGCCCCTTCCACGACGAGAAGTCCCCGTCGTTCAACGTCAACCCCCAGCGCGGCTTCTTCCACTGCTTCGGCTGCCAGGAGGGCGGCGACGCCGTCACCTTCCTGATGAAGATCGACGGGCTCTCGTTCACCGAGGCGATCGAGCGGCTGGCTGACAAGGCAGGCATCGTGCTGCGCCGCGAGGACGGCGACGACCGCGCCGACCGGCCCAAGGGCCCGCCGCGCCAGCGCCTCGTCGAGGTCAACCGTGCCGCCCAGGAGTTCTACGCCGAGCACCTCCACGGTCCCGAGGGCGTCGCCGGACGCCAGTTCCTCAAGGAGCGCGGCTTCGACCAGGACTCCGCCGAGCACTTCGGCATGGGCTTCGCCCCGCGCGAGGGCGAGGCGCTGTGGAAGCACCTGCGCGGACGCGGCTACAGCCAGGACGAGGCGGTCGCGGCCGGCGTCGTGGCGGTCGGCCGCTCGGCCTACGACCGGTTCCGCGGGCGCCTGCTCTGGCCGATCCGCGACCCCAGCGGCTCCACGATCGGCTTCGGCGCCCGGCGCATCTTCGACGACGACAAGATCGAGGCCAAGTACCTCAACACCCCCCAGACCACGCTCTACAACAAGAGCCAGGTCCTCTACGGCATCGACCTGGCCCGCACGTCGATCGGCAAGACGTCGCAGGCCGTCGTCGTCGAGGGCTACACCGACGTCATGGCCTGCCACCTCGCGGGCGTCACCACGGCCGTCGCCTCCTGCGGCACCGCCTTCGGTGAGGACCACACGCGCGTGCTGCGCCGGTTCCTCGACGACCACGACGAGTTCCGCGGCGAGGTGATCTTCACCTTTGACGGCGACGCCGCCGGCCAGAAGGCCGCGCTCAAGGCGTTCGAGGGCGACCAGAAGTTCGTCTCCCAGACCTACGTCGCCGTCCAGCCCGAGGGCCTCGACCCCTGCGACCTGCGCATCCGCGACGGCGACGCCGCCGTGCGCGACCTGGTCGCCCGCCGGGTCCCGCTCTACCGCTTCGTGCTGACCAACGTCGTCGACCAGTTCGACCTCGACCGCGCCGACGGCCGCGTCGACGCCATGCGCGCCGGTGCCAAGCTGGTCTCGAGCGTGCGCGACAAGTCCAAGGTCGACGCCTTCGCCCGCGAGCTGGCCTCGATGGTCGGCGTCGACGTCGACGAGGCCCGCAACGAGGTACGCCGCGCCTCGGGCCGCCGCAGCGACGCGCCGGTCGAGCCGGCCGCCGCGCGTCCCCGCTCGGCGCTGCCCGACCTGCGCGACCCGCGGTTCTCGATCGAGCGCGAGACCCTCAAGCTCGTCCTGCAGCACCCGATGGCCATCGGCCGCACGACCGCCGACATCGGCGCCAACGACTTCACCCACCCGACCTACCGCGGCGTGTGGGAGCTGGTCGCCGCCGCCGGCGGCACCGTGGCCGGCGCCGACGACCCGGCCTGGGTGGGCCGGTTGCGCGAGGGTGCCACCGACCCGGCGGTCTCGTCGGTGATCAGCGCGCTGGCGGTCGAGCCGCTGATGAAGGCACCCGACGCCACCTACGTCTCGCGCTACGTCTTCAAGCTCCTCGAGCTCACCGCCGCGCGCCACATCGCCGACGTCAAGTCGCGCCTGCAGCGCACCAACCCGGTCGACCAGGCCGCCGACTACAACCGGATGTTCGGCGAGCTCGCCGCCCTCGAGCAGCACCGCCGCACGCTGCGCGACCGCATCTCGGGTCCGCCGTGAGGGGCCTGCCGCGCCGTCCCGACCTGCCCGTGGGGCCGGGGGAGCGGCTCCTCGCCTGGGCCGAGACCACCGACGGCGTCCTCATCGGTGGCACCCGCGACGCGTTCTACGCCCCCGAGCGGGTGCCGTGGGAGCAGGTCGAGGCCGCCGACTGGGACCGCGACACCACCACCCTGCGCCTCAGCGAGGTCGGCTCGTGGGGAGCAGCCCGCCCCGAGCACGTCTACGACGTCGCCGAGCCCGGTCGCCTCGTCCAGCTGATCCGCGAGCGGGTGACCGCGTCGGTCGTCTACCAGCGCCACGTGCCGATCGACGGCCGCCGCGGGCTGCGCGTCATCGCCCGCCGCGCGCCGGGGGTGGCCGGCGACATCTCCTGGGTCTACGAGTACGACGAGGGCGTCGACCCCGACGACCCGTTCGTCCGGATCGCGGCCGGCCAGGCGCTGACCGCGGCCCGCGACGAGGTCGGGCTCGACTGAGCTGGCCGTGCGCCGGCGACACGGGGGATCCCGATTCCGTCCGCGGCCCACGGCTTGCTAACGTATGGCCCGCACGATCCCCTGTAGCTCAGTTGGCAGAGCGCTTGACTGTTAATCAGGATGTCGTTGGTTCGAGTCCAACCGGGGGAGCAACGCGAGGCCCGGACCGCATGCGGTCCGGGCCTTCTCGCGTCCCCGCCGGTTCACGACCGGCGGACGAAGAACGTCAGCAGGTTGCCGTCGAGGTCGAGCGCCGCGACCTCACGGGTCCCGAAGTCGGTGTCGACCGGCGCGCCCGGGTCCGTCGGGTGCAGCACCCCGGCCGCCGACAGCTCGGCGTGCAGGGCGTCGACCTCGGCGACGTCGCCGCACGCGATCCGGCAGCTGGCGGTGCCGGCCAGGAAGTCCTCGGCCCCGGTGCGCACCGGGCAGTCCGCCAGGTCGGCCGCGGGGCGGTGTCGCCAACCCGTGTCCCCGGCCTCCCACAGGTGCACCTCGGCTGCGTCGCGAGCCACGACCGCGAAGCCCTCCGGGTCCAGGTGCACCACGGTGAAGCCCAGGCGGTCGACGTACGCCGCGGCGGCAGCGACCACGGAGCGGACCGGCAGCGCGGGCACGGTGCGGTCCAGGGCCATTCGGTCTCCAGGGTGGGGTCGGGGCCCGCCGGGGCGGCGTAGCGTCGCACGGGTGGACCAGGCCACCCGCAGGCGAACCTACTTCGTGCTGATGGGCACGTGCGTGGTGCTGATCGTCCTGGCGTGGAACGTCGTGCGGCTGTGGAGCACGACCGCTGCCGTCGTGATGAGCGTCGTGGCGGCCCTCCTGCCGCCGGCCGCGGCCGTGGTCGCCAACCGCGGTGCCCTCGACGCCTTCGACCGCTCCGGTGCGCGCACCCGCGACGAGGTCCCGCGCCGCGACCGCTGACCCGGTGCCGGCAGCGCGGCCGAAGAGCCGCTCCGATCAGGTTCCCGGTGCTATTTTGTGGCGCCGGTCCGCGCCGGCGAGCGTGCCCGCGCCCCCACACCCGCGATCCACCACACGAGGGACGACCAGGACCGACATGGCGAACGAGGTGCTCGAGGTCCCCGACGACCGTCACGTCGGCACCCGGCGCGCCGAGCGGTCCTCGCGGTTCCCGGTGCGGCTGCGGGGTGTGCGCGGCGGCGCCCGTGCCCGGCGCACGCGGCGTCGGGCCAAGAACCTCGCGAGCACCCTCGGCCTGACCACCCTCGGCGCGGTGGTGCCCGGCTCGGGCTACCTGGTCGCCGGACGCCGCTGGCTCGGTGCCGTCGTCCTGCTCGGCTGGCTCGGCACGATCGGCGCCCTGGCCTGGTACTTCGGCCGCGGCACCGACAACGCCCTCGACTTCGTCTTCAACCCCACCGCCGTCCGGGTCGCCGCGATCGGCCTGGGGCTGGGGCTGCTGGTCTGGGCCTTCGTCGTGGTGACCAGCCACCGCCTGCTGCGCCCGCGCGAGCGCCCGCGCTCCCACACCGTGCTCGGCAACGTCCTCGTCGTCGCCCTCGTCCTGGCCGGCGCCACGCCCGTCGTGCGCGCCGCGCAGTACGCGATGGCGACCGCCAGCGGCGTCGACGAGGTCTTCCAGAACGACGTCAAGAGCCCCACCTCGCCGATCGGCGTGACCGAGGAGGACCCCTGGGCCGGGCAGGACCGGGTCAACGTGCTGCTCCTCGGCGGCGACGGCGGCGAGGGTCGCGAGGGCGTGCGCACCGACAGCGTCATCCTCGCCAGCATCGACACCCAGACCGGCAAGACGGTCATGTTCAGCCTGCCGCGCAACATGATGTACGCCGAGTTCCCCGAGGGCACCCCGCTGCACGACCTCTACCCCGACGGCTTCCGGACCAACCAGGGCGACCCGGGCTTCGACATGCTCAACGCGATCTACAGCCAGGTCCCGGCGCTGCACCCCGGTGTCCTCGGCGAGAGCGACAACGAGGGCGCCGACGCGGTCAAGCAGGCCGTCGAGGGCAGCCTCGGCGTCCCCGTCGACTACTACCTGCTCGTCAACCTCAAGGGATTCCAGACCGTCGTCGATGCGCTCGGCGGCATCACCGTCAACATCAACGAGCGGGTCGCCATCAACGGCGACACCAGCGCCGGCATCCCGCCGACCGGCTACCTCGAGCCCGGCCCCGACCAGCTCCTCGACGGGTTCAACGCCCTCTGGTTCGCCCGCGGCCGCTACGGCTCCGACGACTACCAGCGCATGGACCGCCAGCGCTGCGCGATCAGCGCGATCATCGAGGCCGCCGACCCGCAGACGCTCCTGACGCGCTACCTCGACATCGTCGAGGCCGGCACCGAGATCGTCTACACCGACATCCCGCGCAGGATCGCTTCCGACTTCGTCTCGTTGCTGCTGCGGGTCAAGGAGGGCAAGATCCGCTCGGTCGTCTTCCGCTCCAGCGACCAGTTCTACTCCGGCGACCCCGACTACGACTACGTGCGCGAGACGGTCGCCAACGCCCTCGACCCGCCGCCGCGCAAGCCCGGTGCGCCCAAGGTGCGCCGCGCCGAGGACCCCGTCGACGTCTGTGCCTACGACCCAGACGCCGGCTCCGACAGCACCGACCTCGCCGCGGCCCCCTAGCTCCTCAGGCCCGGCGGCTGACCCGGCCGACGCGCTCCTGCAGCGCCAGCGCGTCCCAGGGCGCGTGACCCTTCGCGTCGTTGTCGAAGTAGACGTAGACCTCCGCGTCCTGCGCCCACTCCTGGCACCGCGCCGCCCACCGGTCGAGCGCCTCCGGCGTGTAGCCGCTGACGTAGAGCTCGCGGTCGCCGTGCAGCCGCGCGTAGACGACGTCGGTGGTCACGACGTCGGCCTCCGGCCAGCGTCCTGCGGTGTCGGCGATGACGCACCCGATGTCGTGGTGGCGGAGCAGCTCGATCGCCTCCGGCTCGCAGAAGCTGCGGTGCCGGAACTCCAGCACGTGCCGCACCGGCCGGTCACCGGCCGTCGCCAGCGCCGTGTGCGTGCGGTCCTCGGCAAGCTTCGCGTCGTGGCGTCCCGCCAGCGCGGCCATCTCGTCCATGGTGCGGGGGAGCAGGTCGAAGAACGACGACATCCGCTCGGCGTCGAAGTGCAGCCGCTCGGGCAGCTGCCACAGCACCGGGCCGAGCGTGTCGCCCAGGACGAGGACGCCGGAGGCGAAGAAGTTGGCGAGCGCGGTGTCGACGTCGCGCAGCTTCTTCATGTGCGTGACGTAGCGGCTGCCCTTGACCGCGATGACCCCGTCCGGCGGGACGGCCGCGCGCCAGGCGGCGTACGACGTGGGGCGCTGCAGCGAGTAGAACGAGCCGTTGAGCTCGATGGTCCCGAGCCGCTCGGCGGCGTACGCCAGCTCGTCCTTCTGGCGCAGCCCGCTGGGGTAGAAGTCGCCGCGCCAGGCGCGATAGCTCCACCCCGAGATGCCGACCCGGATGCGTCCCACGTGCCCACGCTAGGAGCCGCTCGACGGGACCCGCCGCACCCGCAGGGGCGGGCTGCACGACCGGCGTGTCCGAGGGTTCTGGCCTGAGGGGTGGTAGCCCGGTCGGTCGGAGCAGAGGACTCACCAGGCCGACCGGGCGGAGTGTCGATCGCCGGTGGGTGCCGATGCCGAGCGACGGAGCGCCTCTCACCTGCGGAGACGCGGTCGCTCCGGAGGCGACGGTCCGGGCTCGTTGCGGGCCCGTGAGGGTTCAGGACGATCCTGCTGCGGACTGTGTGCGGACCGCTCGGGCCGCCGAGGACCGTGGAACTGCGTCTCTCGAGTGGTCGGAGGGTCACCCCGCGGCAGGGCATCCGCTCACGTGTCGGTCAGACGCGTGAGCGGTAGAGCAGCCAGAGGAAGTACGGCGCCCCGACGACGGCCACGACGAGTCCGGCGGGCATCTCGGCCGGCACGATGACGGTGCGGCCGACGGTGTCGGCGACGCTGAGCAGGATGGCGCCGAGCAGCATCGCGATGGGCAGCACTCGTAGGTGGCGTCCGGCGACCAACGCCCGAGCGGCGTGCGGGGCGACCAGACCGACGAACGCGACGGTGCCGACCGCGGCCACCGCGGTGGCGGCGAGCACGGCAGCCACCGCGAGCGCCACGACCCGGAGGGGCTCGAGCCGGACACCCACCAGTCGCGGGGTCTCGTCGTCGAGAGCGATCAGGTCGAGCTCGCGGTGCAGCAGGAAGGCCGACGGCACGGTGACCAGGAGTGCTGCCGCGACGGGAACAACCTGTCCCCAGTCACGGCCGTAGGTCGAACCGGACAGCCAGGTGTAGAGCGCGGGGGTGTTGAACGGGTCGGACCACACCAGCAACAGCCCCACGAGCGCGCCACCGAAGGCCGCGACACCGATGCCGACGAGCACCAGGCGGTCGGGGTCGAGGCCGCCGCGCCAGGTGACGGCGTAGACGAGCACCATCGCAACGAGGGCACCGATGCCGGCGGCGAGTGCGACGAGGGCGGTGCTGGGGGAGTCGACGGTGGTGACGACGACGACGGCGCCGGCTCCCGCCCCGCCGGTGACGCCGAGGATGCTCGGCTCGGCCAGGGGGTTGCGGCAGACGGCCTGCGTCGTCGTGCCGGCCAGGGCCAGGGCGGCACCGGCCAGCAGTGCGGCGACGACGCGCGGTGCTCGCTCGTCGAGCCCGAGGCGCACGACGGGCACGGCGTCGCCGCGCAGCCAGTTGACGATGTCACCGGTGAGGAACCAGGTGTAGCCGCCGAGCATGCCCACGAGCGTCGCGGTCGCTGCCAGGACGATGAGGACCGTGAGCACGAGCAGGTAGCGCGTGCGGCCGCGCAGTGCTCCGGGGCGGGCGGAGGCGGGGCGCCGCGTGGGCCCGGCATCACGGGCCTGGCGTGCGAGCACGACCAGGGCGACGGCGCCGACCATGGTGGTGGACACACCGGTGGGTACGCGCAGCGACTCCTCGGCGCCCAGGAGCGTGCGCAGCGTGGCGTCGGTGAGGAGGACGAGCACCGCGCCGACGAGCCCGGCCAGCGGCAGCAGGACGAGGTGGCGCGACACTGACGGCACGACTCGCGCTGTCAGGCGGGTCAGTGCGGGCGCCGCGAGCCCGATGAAGCCGATCGGGCCTGCGAGGTTGACTGCACAGGCGCAGAGCAGAACCGCGAGCACGGTGCCGACCACGCGCGTGCGCAGCACGGGCACTCCGAGGCTGGAGGCGCTGTCGTCCCCGAGGCTGAGCAGGTCGAGGCGGCGGGCCAGCACCAGGGTGAACAGGACGGTCGCGGCGACGACCGGGCCCATCGACCTCACGCCGTCGAGCCCGGTCTGCGACAGGGTGCCGCGACCCCAGGCGAACAGGCCCGTGGTCTCCTGGTCGAAGAGCAGGAGCATCGCCGCGCCCACGGCGTCGAGCGCCAGCGCCAGCGCCGAGCCGGCGAGGATGAGCCGAGTCGTCGACGCAGCGCCGCCGCCGGCGAGCAGCAGCACGAGACCGGCCGCCACCAGTGCCCCGGCGAACGCGACGAACGTGTTGCCGACGAACGGCACCGAGACCCCGAACGCCGCCACGGTCGTCACGGCGGCGACGGCGCCGGCGTTGACGGCCAGGGTGTCGGGGGACGCGAGGGCGTTGCGTGCCAGCGACTGGAAGACCGCTCCGGCCACGCCGAGCGCGACCCCGACCACGAGGCCGGCGAGCATGCGTGGCAGCCGCGAGTCGACCAGGACGTCGATCGTGGCGTCGGGGGCTCGCCCCAGGACGACGTCGACCAGGTCGCCGGCGCCGACCCCGGTCGTGCCTTGGGTCAGGTGCCAGGAGACGACACCCACCAGCGCCACGGCGCCGAGGGTCAGTGCGGCGGCGGCTCCGAGCACGCCGCGGACGCCGACGTCCTCGACCATCGAGGCATCGGCGTCCGGGCGGCGCAGGGTCTCGGTCAGGACACGGCCTCCACGTAGGCGTCGAGGATCTGCTCGCCCGAGCGCGGCCCGCCGAAGGTCCAGATGCCCTCGGGGAAGGCGGTCACCCGGTCCTGGGTGACGAAGTCCGAGCCGCTCCACAGACGATTCGACTCCAGAGCCTCGAGCCACTCCGCCGATTCGGTGCCGGTGTAGAAGAGCTCCGCGTCCGCGACAGCGGTGAGCCCTTCGACGTCGGTCTGTCCAAGGCCGTAGACCGGGTCGACCTCGCCCTTCCAGGCGTTCTGCAGACCGATCGCCTCACCGAGCTCCCCCATGAAGGAGCCCTGGCCGAACGGACGGATCGACAGCGTGGACCCCACGACGTAGGCGTCGGCGTAGACGAATCGCGTCGTCTCGGGGGCCGCCTCCGCGACCGCGGTCTCGGCCTCGGTGAGTGCGGCGTCGAACTCCTCGAGCACGGCGGTCGCCTCGTCCTCCTTGCCCAGGGCCTGGGCGATGAGGGTGAACGTCTCCTCCATCTGGGCGATCGGGTCCTCGGCGTCGGCGCCGGCGGTCACCAGCACCGGGATGCCGGTGTCTTCGAAGATGGCCAGGTCGGCGCCCTGCTCGACGACGATCAGGTCAGGGTCCTTGGCCAGGACGGCCTGCTTGTTGACCGAGCCACGCATCCCGACGTCGAGGTCGTCGCCACCCTCGAGCGCGACGGCAGAGTCCCAGGTGTTGTAGCCCGCCGGGTCGGCCACGCCGACGGGGGTCACGCCGAGCGTGAGAACGGCCTCGGTCATCTGCCACTCGGTGACGACGACGTCCTCGGCCGGGCCGGGCAGCTCGACCGTGCGGCCGTCGGCGTCGGTCAGGGTGATCGGTCCGGCGTTCTCAGCCGCGGCCTCCGATGTCTGTGCCTCCTCGCGTTCGCTGCTGCTCTCCTCGGTGCTGCCGCAGGCCGTGAGGGCGAGCAGGGCAGCCGCGCCGAGGGCGGTCGCGAGCCGGGTGGCGGGGACGGGTCGGTTCATGTGGTCTTCCTGCTCTTCCTGGTGAGGTGGTGACGACCACGCGGGTCGGCACGGACGACCCCGGTGCCGGGGTCGACGACGGTCTCGATGCTCAGTCCGTAGACGTCGCTGAGCAGCCCACCGGTGAACACCTCGACAGGCGGGCCGGCGGCGCGCACGCGTCCGCGGTGCAGCAGCACGACCACGTCGGCGACCGCCGACGCCTGGTTCAGGTCGTGCAGCACGACGCCCACGGCTACCCGGTGGTCGTCGGCGAGGTCACGGACGAGGTCGAGGATCTCGACCTGGTAGCGCAGGTCGAGGTGGTTCGTGGGCTCGTCGAGGAGCAGGACGCCGGTCTCCTGCGCCAGGCAGGTCGCGAGCCAGACCCGCTGCAGCTCTCCGCCGGACAGCTCATCGACCGCGCGGTCCTGCATCGGCGTGGTGCCCGTGACCTCGAGCGCCCATCCGATGGCCAGGCGGTCGGCGTCGGACAGGCCGCCGAAGCGTCGGCGGTAGGGATGGCGCCCGAAGGTGACGACGTCGCGCACGGTCAGCCCCGACGGGTGCGGACGCGCCTGCCCGAGCATGGTGACTCGGCGGGCGAAGGCGCGAGCGTCGAGATCGAGCGCCGAGGACCCGTCGTCGAGGGTGATCTGGCCGTCGTCGACGCGGTGCAGCCGGGCCAGGGCGCGCAGCAGCGTCGACTTGCCGCTGCCGTTCGGGCCGATCAGCGCGGTGACCGCCCCGGCGCGCAACGCCACCGACGCTTCGTGCACGACGGTGGTGTCGCGGTAGCCCAAGGTCAGGTCGACTCCGGACAGCGACGGCAGCTCGACGGACACGCAGGACAGGTTAGCCTCACCTAACTCACGGACGAAAGTCGTCCAAGTGGTGGATCCGGCTGTGCTCACCGGCACGCCCCGCGACCAGCCGGGAGCGAAGCGCTCCCTGAGTGGCCCGGGTCGTCGTAGGCTCCCCGCCCACAGGAGGTGTGTTCCATGGGCGTGCCCCACCGCTTGCGAGCATTCGAGATCGAGATCGTCGCAGAGGCCGGCGTCGCCGAGTCCCTCGTCGAGGAGTGGGACGAGCTCGCCCTCGACTGCGGTGCGGGGCCGTTCGCGCGTCCGACCTACGCCCTGGCGTGGTGGCGCACCCTCGGCCGCGGCCGGCTGCTCATCGCGACGGTGCGTCAGGAAGGACGCCTGATCGCCCTGGCCCCTCTCCACGAGCGCCGGCTCGGCCCCCTCACCGTCGCCCGGTGGCTCGGCCACGGCCTCGGCACCGTGGCCGAGGTGCTCGTCCGCCCCGGGGTCCCGGGCGCGGCGACCGCCTTGTGGGCAAGCCTCGACTCACCGCGGCGCGTGCTCCAGCTGCTGGATTGCTCCGGCACGGGCTCGGGGCTCGTCGAGCTCGCCGACAGGCCGGGGTTGCGGACGGCCGTCTCCTCCAGCGACTCCTGCCCCTTCCTGGAGATCGACGGCCTGGTGCCGGAGGCCGTGCTGGCCGGACCCCGCTACCGGCGCATCCGCCGGCCCTGAGCTCCGCCGAGCGCCGCATGGCCGCCGCGGGGGTGTCCTGGCGGGTCGAGGTCGCCGACGACCCTGCTTCGTGGGACCGGCTCCGTGGGCCTGTGCAGCAGGTCTACGACGCCGCAGAGGAGGCGCACCCTCGTCAGCACCTCATGCAGGGCCGCACGGGGGAGTTCACCGCCGACTTCGTGACCCGCGCCGTGGCCCGCGGTGAGGCCTTGGTGATCACAGGGTGCGCGGACGATCACCCGGTCTGTTTCGACATCGTCTTGACCACTCCCACCACCTGGAGCTGGTGGGTGGGGCGCTTCGAGCCGACGGCCGCCTCCGTGTCACCTGGGCACCTGCTTCTGCGCGCCGGGCTGTTGCTCGCGGCCGGGCGCGGTGTCTCGCGGATCGACCTCCTGCTGGGCGACGCGGAGTACAAGCGGCGCTGGACGACAGGCAGCTATCCGACCCTCGACGTCATGAGCGGACGCCGTGTCGCGGTCGCCGCGGTCAGCACCTTTGTCCGGTGCGCCGAGCTCCGCCGTCGCCTGCCGCGGTCCGCCCCTACGGCTCGACCGCTACCTGACGTGGATCGTTCGAAGCACTGAGGTCGCCTTGACGACCGCGCTCACCATGCCCGCCGTCAGACCAGCACGAGGTGGGACGAGGGTCTGGTCCCGTAGTACGGCTTGGTCCCGGTCAGGTCGACCACTCCCTGCCACAGCTCGCGCAAGGTGACCAGGTGGCTGCGGTAGTGCTGCAGCGCGACCCTGGTGTTGCAATCCTCCACCACCGAGACCCCCACCACCTGACCGCCGATCAGAACCGGACGAGTGGGGTGGGCGGCGCTCTCCACGGTCTCGGCGATCGCACCTCGCCACAAAGACTCCTGCAGGAGGGTCGGCGTCCACCACGAACGGTCAAGCGTGAGTACCCGCCCCGCGTACCGCGGCAGGGCGACGAAGCCTTCCACCGGCATCAGACCGGCGGTCACGAGGATTGCGACCTCGCGGGCGGTGTAGAGGAGGTCTTCGCCGTCCACCACCAGGTAGCAGCACTTCGGCACTCCGTCGCGGACCTCGTTGCAGCACCGACCGTTCGGCCACGTCATGCCCGTCAACTGTCGGAACCGGTCCACGACCGAGCTGTATGCGGCCACGTCCTCGGGGTGGCTGGCGATCTGCCTCATCGCTCGTGGGATGGTGACTCGGTGACTCGACGCCGTCACGCAACGGCGCGCTGCTTGCTTGGCGGATCGACGAGCGACGGCTGAGGTCCAGGGCATCCAGGTCTCCAGAGGTGTGGGCTCTGTCCGTCGCAACCGGCGAACTGCTGCATCCGGCACTGGCGACAGACCCGTGATCTGACGGAGGAACAGTCTCCACGGCGCGTGTCGGTGGCCCGGCACGGGTCCACCACGATCAGGCGACCCGACGCTCGCGTGGCTCGAGATGGGCTCGAGATGGGCTCGAGATGGCCTCACCGGTGCCCCGAGTCGGGACCTGGCCGTTGCGATGGCCACGAGGTGGAGCAGCAAGACTGCAACCGTGGTCAGTCTTCTGCTGTCTGTGACCTTCGGTTGTGGCGTGCTGATCGCCGCCGCCCATGTGGTGAATCGCCGCTTCATCGCACCCGTCTATGACGTGGC
>JAOPXU010000277.1 GCA_025964985.1 Nocardioides sp. | reverse complement strand
GCAGCGTCAGCCCGTCCGCCAACTGGGTCCGCGCGTCACTTTTGATGCCGTCCTGGCGCGACACCAATACGGGGATCTTGACGTACCCGTCCGCGATTGCCTCCGAGAGTCGGTAGCGGAAGATGATCTTCGCCTCGGGCGTGCTGGGGTGGGGCGTCGCGGTGAGGCCAATCATCGCGGCGGGCTTCATGTCGTCAATGGCAGCCTGGAACTTCTTCGCTGACCCGGAGTAATAGATGTGGTGCTCGTCAGCGATGACGACAAGGTCGTCTGCTGCGGCGAGGTAGTCGTAGAGCGCCTGCCCGAGCGTCTCGTGAGCCTTGTGCGCGCGGCGCTGGTCGTCCTTGTTCGGGCGCAGGAGCGACTGGACGGTGAAGACGAACACCGGAGTCCAGGGCGCTGTATCCCCAGGAGGCAAGGCTGGCGGTGCGTTGGTCTTGGATGAAGTAGATGAGACGACCGTTCCAGAGTTGTTCGAGGGCATCGAAGTCGGCTTCGTCGATGCGCACGCGGCGTAGCCGCTCGGCGCGGTCGAGGTCCTGGCTGCTCATGCGGGTCAACTTCCATGGGGCTGCGGCTGGAGGGTTGCTCCGGCTGCGCGTGACGAATCCGGAATGGGCAAGGTATCCATGCCGTCAACTCATAGGGTTCGGGTTGTGGCATCCCAACCCCGCGACTGGTGCACCCCTCGCGAATCGTTCGGACGACTCGACGCCACCGAACGGGTCTGGATGCCGCCCACCACCGGAGATCCGGTTGCGGTGTCGAAGTTTCGTGCTGCGGTCATGCAGAACGCGATCGTGCTGTCGGTTCGGGGGTTCAAGAACCTCAAGGGCGTCGTCCAGGAGGACTTGGCCCGCCGTGACATGCGCTCGGACGCGTCACGAATGTGGAACGCCCGCCTGTGTGGGCGAACGACGCTGACTGCTCAAGACATCGCCACGCTGATGGTGATGCTGCCCGGTGCGATGCCCGGCGAAGAAGCCATACGAACGATGATTGACGTGGCCGAGGGGACGATGCCGCGCCCCAAGTTCTGGGACTTCCCGGACTCCTGCGGAGCCCCCGCACACCCCTAGCCGAACCCGTCTGCGCCTGTCTACCCGGCAAAATACGCCGGGTCAGATTCCTCCCCGTCCAATGCGGACGGGGCCGATTTCTCCAACTTAAAACGCCGCCGGAACTCGACCAGTCTCGGCGTCATGAGCACCCCTTCGAACACGGCGCGCACCGCGCTTACCCACCTCCCCTGCAGCACCGACCGACTGGCGACGACAGTCGTATTCGCCCTCATTACCGGTTTGGACCAGATCGGCGTTCTTCGAACGTTTGTTCGCGTTCTGTCCGGTGGATGTGTTAGGACGGCGTCATGCATTCTCGTAGCCGCTGTCACAGAGGCGGGGCCGACCACGGCCTCCGCCCAATCTGTGACCCGGCTGCGTCTGTGCCCTAACACGAGGCGTTCCTGGGTTCCGGTTGTCACCCAGGAGAACTACACATGCCCGACCAACCTCGGGCGGGCCGCACTCTGCGGCTCGTCGACCCCGACGTACCCGAACAACTCGACCAGCCTGACCGGCGCGGTGACCACGGACGTCACCGCTGGAACTCAGGACCTGCCCCTCGACCTCTATCGCAACCACCGGCACCAGGCCCCGATCACGCTGGCATCGCTCACCGGCCAGCCGACGCCGAAAGCGCAGGCGGTACTGACGCGGCTCTCAGCGTCGAAGAACCTGACGGACTGGGCCTTGACTGGCCCTCGCTGTGGTGGGCGCAGCACGAGTGCCCCAACCGTCGTCGTTGCCCCCATCCGCTGCCGCGTCCTGACTGGTGGCTTCTGATGGCGCGACGTGGGGTGCCGTTCCACCCCGACGCTGAGACGGCGTTCGAGATGGCGAAGAGCCGGATCGCGACCTACAAGGGCACCCAGCCGGTCTTCACAGACGAGATGCGTCTCCTCGTGCAGACCATCGTCCTCGACGCTCTCGTCATTGCGCCGCAGCCGGTGGCACGGGGTTGGGTCAACACCAGCCTGATGGCAGTCGGCGGACTGGTGCGGTGGGCGATGTTCAACGCCGAGCCGCTGAACCGTGAGCACCTGCTGTCACAGTCGACCCGCAACCGGTTCCTAAACCTCGGCACCAACGACCTGCTCGACACGTCGCGCCGTAACTACCGGTGCCGTCTCGACCTCATCGCCACCGCCCTGACAACCGGCCCTGTCGAGCCGACGATTACCCGTCCGCTGGTCTCTGGTGAGGCGACCGACCCCCACACCCCAGGCGAGATCGCGACCTTGTGGGTGTGGGCCCAGGGCCTGCGACCCGCGACCCGCCGCGACCGGACCCTCGGGATCCTCGTCCTGGGCCTCGGCTGCGGTCTCCGCTCAGCCGAGCAGGGTGCGATCACGCCCGAGTCCGTGGTCCGCGACGAGCACGGTGTGCACGTCACGGTCGTCGCTGACCGGGGTGTTCGGGTCGTGACGTGTGACCGGGTGTGGGAGGACCGGCTCCTGACGCTGGTCGAGAACGCCGAGCCGGGTCGTCCGCTGATCAGCCCGTGGCGTACCGAGCCAACGACGGCTCGCGCGTTGCAGACCGCGCTGGCTTACACCGAACACGCGCATCCGCCGCTGGCGTGGTTCTCGGTTCGGTCGCTGCGCAACACGTGGCTGACTCAGCGTCTCGCCGAGGGCGTCCCGGTGCCGATGCTGCTGGACGCGGCTGGGTTGGAGTCGATCGAGGCCCTCAAGGCGTTCCTGGTCTACCTCCCGACCGTGACCGCTGCTGAGCGTGCGACGTGGCTGCGCGGTCGTGGGGTCGCGATCGAGCCCGTGCGGTCCGCCTACGACGACACCGAAGACGATGCGTTCGTCGGCGAGTTCGTGGACGGTGACCTGTGAGCCGCCCCGGCCCGAAAGGTCCTCGCGGCGGTAAGCGCAACAGCCAAACTCCTCTGCCGATGGGGCTCAAGGCTCAGCGTGGTCCGAAGGCGAAAGTGCAGCCGGAGCCGGTTGAGGGCAAGGCGCGCACCGCCCGCGACACTCGCCAGGAACTCCCCATCCCCGGCATGGACGTCATCCGGAGCCACTACCCCGAGCGTGTCGACCCGACCATCACCCTGACGCACCCGGACAGGTCGAAGGCCAACTTCCCCGACCGTCGAGTTGAAGCGTCGATCGATTTCATCGAGCACTCCGGCACCGCCGGGTTCATCACCACCCGCCGTGACGCCCGCAAGATCAAGAAGGGACGCCCCGCGAAGATCAGCAACCTCGCCATCTTGATGGCGATGCACCTCACCGTCGCCGACGGAGGTCCGCTGCTTCTCACCGTCATCCGCGAAACCTTGCTGGAACGGCTCTCGCCGACCATGCGGGCCATGCTCGACATCAAGTTCCCGACCCGCCCAGCCAACGTCGCGGACCAGAACCGGTGGGAGGAAGCCGCCGACGCCTCGGTCCGTCGGGCGTTCCACCGCATCCTCGACTCCATTGACCCCTCCACCATGCCGAAGAACCGCAAGCGGTCCTGGGACGAGATGGCGATCCTGAAGAAGGACTTGTCCATCGCCGACCAGCAGGAACGCTCCGCTGCCTTGGACTGGTTCGGCAACCAGTTGCTCGAAGCCGCCTACCAGCAACTCCCCCAGTCCGTGCGCGACCGGCTCGCCGCCAAGGGCCACGCCTACGCCATCGACGCCACCGTCATCGAAGCGTTTGCACGAGGACGCGGCATCGACAGCGAGACCGCATCCTCTGACCCCGACACCGGTTGGTACGTCCGCGAAGGCGACCACCGCGACCCCCAGGATGTGCCGCGCGGCCAGGAGCCAACCACCCGCGACCTTAAGTTCAAGCGCACCTCCAGCAAGTACATCTCTGGACGGGAAGCGCACCTGCTCACCCTGGCCGACATCTCCCACGCCGACCGGCTCTACGCCCCCCACATTCCCTTCGCGTTCAACACCGGCGTCCCTGGCGTCGCTCCCGCCGGAGCCGCCCTGTCCACGTTCGCGAACATCCTGCACCGGGGTCACCAGCCCGGCCCCGTCGCAGGCGACATCCTCTACACCAACCAGGCCGCAGCGAAGTACCAGATTCCCGCCCGCCGGGCCGGGTTCGACCTCGTCCTCGGCTATGGCGTCAATCAGTTGGGTGTCCAGGGCTCGCACGCCTCCGGCATGAAGATGCTTGAAGGCACCTACGTCGCCCCCTGTATCCCCGACCACCTCATTGACGCCGTCAAGGACTACGCACTCCTCAAAGACATCACCGACGACGACGAACGTCACGCCAAGCACCGCGAGATCAACGAGCGCGTCAAGGCTCGCCTTGAGTACAAGATGCGAACTAAGGACACGACCAAGACCGGTGACCCCGCCAACGGCACCGCCGACATCAAGGAACGGCTCACCTGTCCTGCCGCCGGAGCGAACCCGACAGCGATCTGTGCACTCAAGCCCAAGTCGAAGACGCCGCGCCCCATCCGCCAGGCCGACGGAACCGTCGTCGACCTGCGGCGCACCATCCAGCACACCAAGGTGCTCACCAACGGCCACGCCCCCAAGGTCTGCACCCAAGAGACCGTCACCGTCACCATCGAAGACGGCGCAAAGTTCCGCCAGTCGATGTCGTTCGCGTCCCCCAAGCAGATCAGCACCTACAACCGGCTCCGTCAGGGCACCGAAGGTGTCCACGGCACCGCAAAAGACGAAGCAAAGATCGCCCTCGCCAACCCTGGACGCCGCCGCGTTCGCGGCTGGGCTGCCATGCAGGTCTTCACCGCGTTCCTTCTGGCCGAGACCGCCACCCAGCGCATCATCACGTTCATCAAGAACGCTGTCACCGACAACGAGGGACACCTCTACGTGCCGCGCCGTGAGCGCACCGGTGAGCACGGCCCGACCGGAGCACCACCCGGCACCGCGCTACCCGGCGCACCACCCATCCCCGACCTGGCCGAAGCCGCCTGAGCCGGGAGGCCACCTGACACCACACCAGCAGCAAACCCAACGCCCTGAACTCAGCGACCGCTGAGACAGGGCGTTCAGTCATTTCAGGACCAATCCGGTCCAGCCGCCGACCGTCGCGGTGTCCCGAACCGGCCCGATCTGTCCTCGGAAAGCAGAAAGTCGCCCCCGGATCCCGATTTCTCGGGCCTGAGACGACTCCCTGTGACTTTCGTCGGTTGGGGGCCTGACTTTCGTCGGGACCCCCTGGCGGTGGCGGTGGGATTTGAACCCACGGTGGGTTTGACCCCACACATCATTTCGAGTGATGCACCTTCGGCCGCTCGGACACGCCACCGCGGGCGAGGCTACTAGAGCCGCGCGAGGGCGGGGAAATCGGGTTGGGCGGGGTAGTCCGTCACCAGGTCAGGGTGCTGGGGGGCTCCGGACCCTGACCTGGTGTCGGCGTACCCGGGACTACTCGGAGCGCTGCTCGCGGAAGAAGTCGGCGAGCAGGACCCGCGACTCGGCGGCCAGGACGCCCTTGATGACCTCGGGGCGGTGGTTGAGCCGCCGGTCGCGTACGACGTCCCAGAGCGACCCGACGGCGCCCGCCTTGTCGTCGTGGGCGCCGAAGACGACGCGGGCGACCCGGGACAGCACGGCGGCGCCGGCGCACATGGTGCAGGGCTCGAGGGTGACGACGAGGGTGCAGCCCTCGAGGCGCCACTCGCCGCGCACGCGGGCGGCGTCGCGCAGGGCGATGATCTCGGCGTGGCCGGCGGGGTCCTGGTGGGCCTCGCGGACGTTGCGGCCCCAGCCGATGACCGAGCGGTCCTCGTCGAGGACGACGGCGCCGATCGGCACGTCGCCGGTCGTCAGGGCCGCCCGCGCCTCGGAGAGGGCAGCGCGCATCGGCTCGTGCCACCGTCGGTCGGGGGCGTCCCGCATGTCACGCAGAGGTCAGACCCACCGCGTCGTCGAAGAGCTCGCCGAAGCCGACCCGGCGAGCGATGTCGGACAGCAGCTCCTCGGGGTAGGCGTCGACGTCGTCGAGCATGAGGCCGAGCTCGAGGGCCGGCAGGCCGAGGTCGCCGAGCAGGTCGAGGTCGCCGGCCACCTCGTCGTCGTCGTCCTCGGGGTAGGGCAGGCCGAGGAACTCCACGGCCGACTCGGCGAGCTCCCAGTCGTCGACGGCGCCGACGTCGGAGAGGAGCACCCGGGTCAGCGAGCCGGAGACCCGGACGATGACGAAGAAGTCGTCGTCGAGGCCGACCATCGCCATCGCGCCCTCGTCGCCGGCGAAGCGGCGCAGCGCCCCGGCGAGCGAGTCGACGTCGGCCTCGAGGTCGTGCGCGAGCTCCTGGACGACCCAGCTGCCGTCGTCGCGAAAGGCGGCCACGGCGAAGTCGACGGCATCGAGCGTCTCGGCCATGCAGCCAGCGTCGCACGCGCACCCCGCGCGCGGTCAAGAGATTTCGGGCTCCGCCGCCGAGATCGGTCCGATCCCGGGCGCGCACTAGGGTGCTGCGCATGCGCACCCACGTCGTCGACCACCCGCTCGTGGCCCACAAGCTCACCGTGCTGCGCGACCAGCAGACCGACTCCCCCACCTTCCGCCGGCTGGCCGACGAGCTCGTCACGCTGCTCGCCTACGAGGCAACGCGCGAGGTGCGCGTCGAGCCCGACGAGATCATGACGCCGGTCGCGCCGATGACCGGCACCAAGCTCGCGACCCCCAAGCCGCTCGTCGTACCGATCCTGCGGGCCGGGCTGGGCATGCTCGACGGGATGATGCGGCTGCTGCCGACGGCCGAGGTCGGCTTCCTGGGCATGGTGCGCAACGAGGAGACCCTGCTCGCCTCGACGTACGCCGAGCGGCTGCCCGACGACCTGTCCGGTCGCCAGTGCTACGTGCTCGACCCGATGCTCGCGACCGGCGGCACCCTGGCGGCGGCGATCCGGTTCCTCACCGACCGCGGCGCCGACCACATCACCTGCGTCTGCCTGCTGGCCGCCCCCGAGGGCTGCGCCAACCTCGAGCGCGAGCTCGAGGGCCTCGACGTCCCGGTCACCGTCGTGACCGCTGCGATGGACGAGCGCCTCAACGAGAAGGGCTACATCGTGCCCGGGCTCGGCGACGCGGGCGACCGGCTCTACGGCGTCGCCGGCTGACCCGTACCCCCGGGGGTACATCTCGGGGCCGTAGCGTCCCCCCATGCTCGAAGCACAGGCACTGACCAGGGTCTTCGGCTCCACCACCGTCCTCGATGAGGTCACTTTCTCGGTCAGCCCGGGACGGATCACCGGCTTCGTCGGCGCCAACGGTGCGGGCAAGACCACCACGATGCGGATCCTCATGGGCGTCCTCGGGGCGACGTCCGGCGAGGTGCGGTGGAAGGGCGCCCCGATCACCGCTGAGGTGCGCCGCACCTTCGGCTACATGCCCGAGGAGCGCGGCCTCTACCCACGGATGAAGCTGCGCGACCAGCTCGTCTTCTTCGCCCGGCTCCACGGGCTCTCGACCGCCGACGCCCGCGCGCGCACCGACCACCTGCTCGGCCACTTCGGCCTCACCGACCGCTCCGCCGACCTGCTCGACGAGCTCTCGCTGGGCAACCAGCAGCGCGTGCAGATCGCGGCGGCGCTGGTGCACCGGCCAGCCGCGCTCGTCCTCGACGAGCCGTTCAGCGGCCTCGACCCGCTCGCCGTCGACTCGATGGTCGACCTGCTGCGTGCTGAGGCCGGCGACCTGCCACTGCTGTTCTCCAGCCACCAGCTCGACCTGGTCGAGCGGCTCTGCGACGACCTCGTCGTCCTGGCCGGCGGGCGCCTGGTCGCCGCCGGCAGCGTGAGCGAGCTGCGTGGCCGTGGGGCTGAGCGCTACCGCGTCGTCCTCGACGGCGGCGACGCCGCCTGGCTGCGCGACGTGCGGGGTCTCGAGGTCGTCGACGTCGACGGCAGCACGGCGCTCGTGACGCTCGCCGGCATGCCCGCCAGCGAGCTGGTCAGCGCCGCGGTCGCCCACGGGCCGGTCGTCGAGGTCGCCCGCGTCCGCCAGCCCCTGTCCGAGATCTTCCGGGAGGTCACCCGATGAGCAGCACGCCCACCAGCCTGTGGCGGGTCGTCGCCCAGCGCGAGATCAGCACGCAGGTGCGCAGCAAGTCGTTCCTCGTCTCCGGCGTCCTGCTCGTCGTCGGACTGGTCGCGATGATCGTCATCTCCCAGGCCCTGTCCGGCCGCGAGCAGACCCACGACGTCGCCTACGTCGACGCCACCGGCGCCAGTGCGGTCGAG
Organism: Nocardioides sp.; assembly: GCA_025964985.1. GTDB lineage: Bacteria > Actinomycetota > Actinomycetes > Propionibacteriales > Nocardioidaceae > Nocardioides. The sequence continues at coordinate 1,938 of JAOPXU010000277.1, read as the reverse complement.
GCCGGCAGCGAGCTCGCCGGCACGATCAGCGAGAACACCTCGCTGGAGGCGGACGAGTACGCCGACGCCGACGCCGCCGAGGAGGCCCTGCGCGACGGCGACGTCGACGCCGCGCTGCTGCCGCTCGCGGACGGCTCGGGCTACGAGATCGTCGGCGAGGACGAGGTGGACGCCGTCGTGGCCGAGGTGCTCCGCGCGGCCGTCTCCGCGCAGGTCACCCAGGCCAACGCCGAGGCCCAGGGCGTCGACCTCGCAGGTCTCGCCGCCGGCACGGCGGTCACCGAGCGGTCGCTGGACCCCGACGCCGACAACGTCGCGCTGCGCGAGGTGGCGTCGTTCGTGTTCGTGCTGCTCTTCTACCTGCTCGCGCTCGGCTTCGGCATGCAGATCGCCGCGTCGGTCACGCAGGAGAAGGAGAGCCGCGTGGTCGAGATCCTCGCGGCCGCCGTACCGATCCGGGCGCTGCTGTGGGGCAAGGTCGCCGGCACCAGCGTCCTGGCCATCGGGCAGACGCTCGTGCTGGCCGCGGCGGGGGCCGCCGCACTGGCCCTGACCGGCAGCGGTGACGGACTGACGGTGCTCGGCCCGGCCATCGCCTGGTACGTCGTGTTCTTCGTGCTCGGCTTCGTCGCCCTGGCCTGCCTGTGGTCGGTCGCCGGCTCGCTGGCCTCGCGCCAGCAGGACCTCAGCGCCACCACGGCGCCGCTGCAGATGATCCTGTTCGCGCCGTACATCCTGGCGGTGACCGCCGGCGAGCAGGTGCAGACGGTCGTCTCGATGCTGCCGATCGTCTCGACGATGATGATGCCCTCGCGCCTGGCCAAGGGCGACGTGCCGCTGTGGCAGCTCGGGGTCGCGATCACCACCACGCTGGTCGCGGCGGTGCTGCTGATCGGGCTGGCCACGCGGATCTACGAACGGACGCTGCTGCGCACCGGACGCCGGATCGGCTTCAAGGAGGCGCTGGCCTCGCGCGCCGACGCCTGACGCAGACCGCCCCCGCAGGAGCCGAGGCTCTGCGGGGGCGGGCGTCGTACGGGGGAAGGGTCAGGCGCCCTTGCCGGTCACGGTCACGGGCACGTTGCCGCGGGTGGCCTTGGAGTAGGGGCACACCTGGTGGGCGGCCTCGACGAGCTCCTGGGCCTGGGCGTCGTCGACGCCGGGGATGGTGGCGGTGATGTCGGCGGTGATGGCGAACGAGTCGCCCTCCGGGCCGAACCCGACGGCGATGTCGACGACCGACTTCGAGGCGTCGACGCCGGCCTTCTTGGCGACCAGGCCGAGCGCACCCTGGAAGCAGGCGCCGTAGCCGACGGCGAAGAGCTGCTCGGGGTTGGTGCCGGTGCCGGGACCGCCGGTCTCCTTCGGGGCCGTCAGGTCGAGGTCGAGCACGCCGTCCTCGGAACGGGCGTGTCCGGCGCGACCACCGGTGACGGTGGCGCGGGCGGTGTAGACGATCTTGTCCGGAGTGTTGGTCATGTCGGGCCAACGCCCCCGACCCCCGTGGTGTTCCGCACCCAGGGGTGAACGGGAGTCCTGGGGCCTACAAGCCCTTGACCGCGGCCAGCAGCTTGCCGAGGGAGTCCTTGGCGTCGCCGAAGAGCAGCGTCGTCTTGGCGTCGAAGAGCAGCTCGTTCTCGATGCCGGCGAACCCCGGGCGCATCGAGCGCTTGAGGAAGATGACCTGGCGCGCCTCGTCGACGTCGAGGATCGGCATGCCGTAGATCGGCGCCGAGGGCGTGGTGCGGGCGGCGGGGTTGACGACGTCGTTGGCGCCGACGACCAGGACGACGTCGGTCTGGCGGAACTCGCCGTTGATGTCGTCCATCTCCTTGAGCTGCTCGTAGGGCACCTGGGCCTCGGCGAGCAGGACGTTCATGTGGCCGGGCATCCGGCCGGCGACCGGGTGGATCGCGTAGTCGACCTCGGTGCCGCGGG
>JAOPXU010000274.1 GCA_025964985.1 Nocardioides sp. | reverse complement strand
GCCCTGCCCGGGGTGGCGCTGCTCGGCATCCGCTCCAACACCACCGTCACCGCCAAGGTCATCGAGAACGCCCCGGACCTGCTGGCCATCGGCTGCTTCTGCATCGGCACCAACCAGGTCGACCTGGCCACCGCCGCCGAGCGCGGCGTCGCGGTCTTCAACGCGCCCTACTCCAACACCCGCAGCGTGGTCGAGCTCGTCATCGGCGAGATCATCGCGCTGGCCCGCCGCCTGACCGAGAAGACCGAGAAGATGCACGCCGGCGTCTGGGACAAGTCGGCCAAGGGCAGCCACGAGATCCGCGGGCGCACGCTCGGCATCGTCGGCTACGGCAACATCGGCACCCAGCTGTCCAACCTCGCCGAGGCGCTGGGCCTGCGCGTCATCTTCTTCGACACCGCCGACCGGCTGGCCCACGGCAACGCGCGTCGCATGCACTCCCTCGACGAGCTGCTCGCCGAGGCCGACGTCGTCTCGCTGCACGTCGACGGCCGCCCGGGCAACGCCGGGTTCTTCGGCGCCGAGCAGTTCGCGAAGATGAAGCCGCGCTCGATGTTCATCAACGCCGCCCGCGGCCTGGTCGTCGACACCGAGTCGCTGCGCGAGCACATCCTGTCCGGCCACATCGCCGGCGCCGCCCTCGACGTCTTCCCGATCGAGCCCAAGGTCCAGGGCGACGAGTTCGAGTCGCCGCTGCGCGGGCTCGACAACGTCATCCTCACCCCGCACGTCGGCGGCTCGACGCAGGAGGCGCAGGAGGAGATCGGCTGGTTCGTGGCCGGCAAGCTCGCGGCGTTCGTGCACGAGGGCCGCACCGAGCTGTCGGTCGACCTGCCCGCCGTGCTGGCCCCGCAGCTGACGGCCGGGTCGCGCATCGCCTTCCTGCACGTCAACGTGCCGGGCGTCCTGGCCGAGCTCAACGCCCGGCTCGCCGAGCAGGGCGTCAACGTCACCGCGCAGTACCTCGCCACCCGCGGCGAGCAGGGCTACGTCGTCACCGACGTCGCCGAGCCCGTCTCCCCCGACGTCGCCCAGGCCCTGGCCGCCTCCGAGCACACCATCTGGCTGCGCTGCTTCGACGCCTGACCGCTCGCGCCCCCTCCGGCGACCAGGAGGGTGAGGTGGGGGTCCGTAGGCTCGAGGACGTGGTCGGAGTGCTGAACGGCGTACGTGGTCGCCTGGGCGAGATGCTGTTCGAGCGCGTCGCCGGGCCGGAGGGTCCCGCCAAGCGCGACCGGATCCACTACAGCGACGGGCCGCGGTGGTTCGAGCCCGGCAGCCCGATCACCGTCGTCCACGGCGACGCCTCGATGTTCGTCGGCGGCATCCGCGCGCTGCTCGTGCAGACCCTCCACCCCGCCGCGATGCTCGCCGTCCACGAGCACTCCGGCTTCCGCGGCGACATGTGGGGCCGCCTGCACCGCACCAGCGAGTTCCTGGCGACCACCACCTTCGGCACCGCCGAGGACGCCCAGCGCACCGTCGACATCGTGCGGGCCATCCACCGCCGGGTCACCGGCACCATGCCCGACGGGTCGACGTACGCCGCCTCCGACCCGCACCTGCTGCGCTGGGTCCACGTCGCCGAGGTCGACAGCTTCCTGCGCGCCTACACCGTCTACGGCAAGAACGCGCTCGACCAGGCCGGTCGCGACACCTACGTCGCCCAGGCCGGCGAGGTCGCCACCCGCCTCGGCGCGACGGGCGTGCCCACGACCGAGGCCGAGCTCGACGAGGCGATGGCGGCCTTCCGCCCCGAGCTGCGCGGCACGCCCGAGGCCCGCGAGGCCGTCCGGTTCCTGCTCTTCCGACCGCCGCTGCCGCTGCCCGCGCGGGCGCCCTACGGCGTGCTGGTCGCCGCCGCCGTCGGGCTGATGCCGGCGTGGACGCGGCTGCCGCTGCGACTGCCCTGGCTGCCCGTCACCGAGCGCACGGTGGTGCGTGTGCTGGGCACGGCCGCCACCGGCACGATCCGCTGGGCGATGACGCCGCCCGAGGCGCACGCAGAGGCCCCCGGAGCGCCGGGTGTCCCGACCGCCCCACCCGTTCCGGCGGTCGAGGGCTAGTCCGTCATGGTCAGGCCTTGAGGCGATCTTGACCTGTCGGCCGATGTTCCCTTGAGGCAGCCTTCCTAGGTTCGCTCCCATGGACTCGACGCGGACGGCAGCCGGCACCCTCGTGCTGCGCCTCGACGCGCCCACGCCGTCCGTGCTGCTCCTCGTCGTCCGTGACGCCGCCGGCCGCGTCGTCGCGCGCCGCCGGCTCCGCGACCTGCGGGTCGCGATCGTCCTGCACGCCGGCGACTACGACCTCGCCGTCAGCGACGAGCGCTCGCTGCACGACCCCGCCCGCCACGCCCCGGCCGACCTCGCGGTCACCGTCACCGACGGGGAGCTCGTCCGGGCCACCGCCACCCTGACCCGTGGCGGCGTCGTCCGCGTGCGGACGGCCGCCTGGTCGCGCCTCGGCCTCGTCCACACCGACGGCGAGCGGCTCGAGGCCGTCGCCGACGGCCGCGGACGTGCCGTGCTCGCCGGCCTGCGCCCCGGCTCCTGGACCGCCGTCGCCCACGACAACCGCCGGGTCCTCGTCTCCGCACCGGTCGACGTACGCGTCGCCCCGGGTGCTGCCGCCGAGGTCGACCTGCCGCTGCAGACCCTGACCAGCCAGCTCCTCGTCGACGTGCGCGGCACCGACCGCCGTCCGGTGCTGGCCCCCGAGGTCCACGTCACCGACACGACCGGCCGCACCGTCGTCGCCACCGTCCGCAGCGGCCTGGCCGACGTCCGCGACCTGCGTCCCGGGCCGGTGCGGGTCGTCGTACCGCCGTCGGTCGGGCACCGCGGCACCCACCTCGACGTCGTCGTCGAGCCGGGCGCGCTCACCACCGTCCAGGCCGTCGTCCCGGTGGGCGCCGCCCTGACCGGCCGGGTGCTGCAGGCCGGCTCGCGCCAGGGCTTCCAGTACGCCGCCGTCGTCGCCCTGCTCGACGGGGACGGCGTCGAGGTCGAGCGTGTGCGCACCGACGAGCACGGCCGCTTCGCCCTGGGCCGCGGCCTCACCTCGACCAACGGCCTGACCATCGTCGCCACGTCCGGACCCGAGACGCTGCACGTCACCCGCGCCGCCGTCGCCGACGTCTGCGTGCTCACCGGCGTGCGCCACGACCTCGGCGACATCGTGCTCCCGGTCGCCGGGCGCGGCGCCGTGTGGACCGCCCGCACGCCCGCCGTCGCCGGCATGAAGCTGCCCTCGACCCGGGTCTGACCCCGGCCTGGGTTTCAATAGGGCGGTGCCTCCACCTGCCGGTCCACCGTCCTGGCCCCTCGAGCTCGGCGACGACGTCCGCGACGAGGTGCTGGCCGCCTACGCCGACCCGACCCGCGGCTACCACGACACGGTCCACCTGACCGAGGTGCTGGCCCGCGTCGACGAGCTCGCCACCGCCGGGGTCCCGTTCGACCACCTGCCGGTGCGGCTCGCGGCGTGGTTCCACGACGCGGTCTACGACGGCGAGCGCGACGCCGAGGAGCGCTCGGCCGCCTGGGCCGAGGCGGACCTGCCGGGCCTGGTCGACGACGCGATCGTGCGCGAGGTCGCGCGGGTGGTAAGACTCAACGAGTCGCACCGCCCCGAGGCCGACGACCCGGCCGGCTGCGCGCTGTACGACGCCGACCTCGGCATCATGGCCGCCGACACGACCCGCTACGCGACGTACGTCGCGGCGGTGCGGGTCGACTACGCCCACGTGCCCGACGACGTGTTCGTCGAGGGGCGGGCGGCGGTGCTGCGCGACCTGCTGTCCAAGCCCCACCTGTTCCACACCTCCTACGCCCGCGAGACCTGGGAGGCCCCCGCCCGGGCCAACGTCGAGGCGGAGCTAACGCGGCTTGCGGCGTCGTAGGCCGGCGGCGATCAGGCGGCGGACCAGCTCGCGCGAGGTGACCGGCTCCGCGCCCAGCGCGACGACCTGGTCGTACCACTCCGACGGCACGTCGTAGTGGTCGCGGTCGAAGCCGCGCTCGGGGATCCCGAGCACGCGCGCGAACTCGTGCAGCTCCTCGTAGGAGGTGTCGCTCGCGAGGTGTGACCACATCCGGCCGTGGCCCGGCACGTCGGGCGG
>JAOPXU010000266.1 GCA_025964985.1 Nocardioides sp. | reverse complement strand
CCGCCGGCAAGCCCGCCCGCACCGGTGGCGGCGGCAACGGCGGCGGTCGTCGCGGCGGCGCCCCGCGCACCGCGGCTGCGTCCTCCGGTGGCAGCCACTCGGCTGCGTCGTTCTCCGGTCGTCGCTGACCGCACGCAGCAACCCTGACCCACGCCGGTCCGTCCTCTCGCCAGGACGGGCCGGCGTGCTGCGTCTCCGGACGCGCGCCGCCCACCGGTCCGGCATGCTCGGACCAGCCCCCGTGTCCCGAGGAGATCCCGATGACCCGATCGACCCCGCGCCGGGCGGCCGCCGTCCTCGTCAGCGCCCTGGTGCTCGTCGGCTGCGGCAGCGAACCCGAGCCGGCCGCCGACGCCCCCGTGTCGAGCCCGAGCAGCCCGACCAGCCCGAGCAGCCCGGCCGCCGAGCTAACGACGTCGACCGCGCCCACCGGGACGCCGGCCGGGACCAGCGCCCCCGTGCCCGAGGCGCTGCAGTTCGAGGCCACGACGGTGTCGGGTGAGACCTTCGACGGCGCCTCCGTCGCGGGCCGCCCGGTCGTCCTGTGGTTCTGGGCGCCGTGGTGCGCGGTGTGCAAGAGCCAGGCCCCCGAGGTCAGCCGGCTCGTCGACGACTTCGGCGACGACGTCGCCTTCCTCGGTGTCGGCTCGCTGTCCGACGCCGGCGACATCGAGTCCTTCGCCGGCGACGTCCCCGGTCCGACCCACCTGAGCGACCCCGAGGGCGAGCTCTACCAGCGCTTCGGCATCGCCGAGCAGTCGTCGTTCGTGGTGCTCGACGCCGACGGCGGCGAGGTGCTGCGCACCGGCTACGCCGACGACGACGAGCTCGCCGGCACCGTCGCCGACCTGGCCGGCTGAGCCGAGCGGCGGCGTTCTGCGATGGACTCCGCCGCCCTGACCCTCGCGTTCTCCGCGGGCGCCCTCGCCGCCCTCAACCCGTGCGGCTTCGCCCTCCTGCCCGGCTACCTCGCGCTCGTGGTCGCCGGCCAGCAGCCCGGCGGCCGCACCGTGACCGCCGTCGGCCGCGCGCTCGTCGCCACGCTGCTGATGACGGCCGGCTTCGTGCTCGTGTTCGGCGCCTTCGGGCTGCTCGTCCAGCCCGTCGCCTCGGGCGTCCAGGAGTACCTGCCCTACGTCACCGCCGTGACCGGCGCCCTGCTCGCCGCGCTCGGCGTCGTCCTCGTCCTGGGGCGCGACCTGCGGCTGCCGGTCCTGCACCTGCGCCGTGCCGAGGGCCACGGCGCCGCGGCCACCTTCGGCTACGGCGTCGTCTACGCCGTCGCCTCCCTGACCTGCACCGTCGGCCCGTTCCTCGCCATCGTCGTCACCAGCCTGCGCGGTGACGAGGTCGGTGACGGCCTCGCCCTCTTCGCCACGTACGCCGCCGGCATGGGCGCGGTGGTCGGTGTGGCGGCGGTGGCGGTCGCCGTGTCGTCCCAGTCGTTCCTCGGTGGTCTGCGCCGTGCCGGCCGGTGGCTGCCGCGCGCGACCGGCGTCCTGCTCCTCGTCGTCGGCCTCTACGTCGCCTGGTACGGCGTGTGGGAGGTCCGCGTGCTCGGCGGGTCCGACCCGGCCGACCCGGTCGTCGACACCGCGCTCGAGGTGCAGCGCTGGCTCAGCGAGCGCGTCCGGGCCGTGCTGCCCTGACGGTCCTGGCGGGGCTCAGCCCCGGCGCACGGCCCCGCGGGCGGCCTTCGCCACGGCGTTCTCGTAGGCCGTCACGAGGCCACCGACCGACAGCGGCTTGAGGCGCTCCATGACCTCCTGGAAGCGCTCGGACTCGTCGGCGCCGTAGCGCGGGGCGAGCTTCTCGGCGATGACCTGGTGCAGCTCCTCGGCCATCTCGCGGCCGTGGGTGAGGTAGACGGCGCGGGCCGCCTCGGCCACCTCGCGCGGGAAGCCGAGCTCGAGCAGCTGCACGCCGATACCGAGCTGGGTGCGGGCCACGAGCAGCCGGTCGCCGCGCTGGCGCACGATGCCGAGCGCCACCAGCGTGGCGACGTCCTCGTCGGTGAGCGAACGGCCGGCGCGCTTGTCGAGCTCGCCCCGGGCCATCTCGACCGGCAGGTCGGACTGCCACGGGGCGAGCATCGTGCGGGCGAGCGCGATGTCCTCGGGCTCGGCGTCGTCGGGCAGGCCGGAGACGTAGCGCTCGATCGCGGACAGCGTGAACCCGTGGGCCTGCAGCTCCTGGACCAGCTCGAGGCGCGCGACGTGGTCGGCGGAGTAGTAGCCCGAGCGGCCGCGCCGCATCGGCGGCGGCACGAGGCCGCGGGAGGTGTAGAAGCGGACGTTGCGCACCGAGAGGCCGACCCGGGCGCAGAGCTGGTCGAGCGTCATCAGCCCGTCGGCGGCCGCGGACGCGGGGTGGATCGCTGGCTGGACCACGGCGTGACCCTCCTCACTCGGCGGACGTCGCTCGGTTCGCTTGACGACAGTGACAGTATTGGTGTCACAATCGCAGGGAGCAAGCGCCCCTCCGGCGCGGCTCCACCCGAACACCACTCGATCTGAGGACGGCCATGGCTGAAGCATTCGTGTACGACCACCTGCGCACCCCGCGCGGCAAGGGCAAGGCGGCCGGTTCCCTCCACGAGGTGAAGCCGATCGACCTCATCGTCGGGCTCCTCGACGAGGTCAAGCGGCGCAACCCCACCCTCGACCCGCACCGCGTCGACGACGTCGTCCTCGGCGTCGTGACGCCGGTCGGCGAGCAGGGTGGCGACATCGCCAAGACCGCCGCGCTGGCCGCGGGCTACCCCGACACCGTCGCCGGTGTGCAGCTCAACCGCTTCTGCGCCTCGGGCCTCGAGGCCGTCAACCAGGCGGCCGGTCGCATCCGCGGCGGCATGGAGGACCTCATCCTCGCCGGCGGCGTCGAGTCCATGAGCAACGCGCCCATGGGCTCCGACGGCGGCGCGTGGGCCCAGGACCCCGCCACCGCGTTCAAGGCCGGCTTCGTGCCCCAGGGCATCGGCGCCGACCTCATCGCCACCATCGAGGGCTGGAACCGCGAGGACGTCGACGCGTTCGCCGCCGAGTCCAACCACCGCGCCGCCAAGGCGTGGGCCAACGGCTACTTCTCCGGCTCCGTCGTGCCCGTCAAGGACATCAACGGCATCACCGTGCTCGACCACGACGAGCTGATCCGCCCCGACACGAGCGTCGAGGGCCTCGCCGGCCTCAAGCCGAGCTTCGCGCAGATCGGCCAGGACGCCGGCTTCGACGACGTCGCGCTCGAGAAGTACCACTGGGTCGAGAAGATCAACCACGTCCACCACGCCGGCAACTCCTCGGGCATCGTCGACGGCGCCGCCCTGATGGCGATCGGCACCGAGGAGATCGGCCACGAGCTCGGCCTCACGCCGCGCGCCCGCATCGTGTCGATGGCCGTCAGCGGCGCCGACCCGACGATCATGCTCACCGGCCCGGCCCCCGCCGCCCGCAAGGCGCTGGCCAAGGCCGGCCTCGAGGTCAAGGACATCGACCTCTTCGAGATCAACGAGGCGTTCGCCGCCGTCGCCATGCGCTTCATGCGCGACATGGGCATCACCGACGAGATCACCAACGTCAACGGCGGCTCCATCGCCATGGGCCACCCGCTCGGTGCCACCGGCGCGATGATCCTCGGCACGCTCATCGACGAGCTCGCCCGCCGCGACCAGAAGCGCGGCCTCGCCACGCTCTGCGTCGGCGGCGGCATGGGCATCGCCACCATCGTCGAGCTCGTCTGATCGCCCGGACCCAGGACAAGGACACCCACGAAGACATGAGCACCACCGCGACCGAGACCGCCGTCCGCTACGAGAAGGACGCCGACGGCATCGTCACCCTCACCCTGGACGACCCGAACCAGTCGGCCAACACCATGAACCAGCTCTACATCGACTCGATGGCCTCCGCCGTCGAGAAGCTGTACGACGAGCTGGCCGCCGACCCGGACGCCGTGGCCGGCGTCGTGGTCGCCAGCGCGAAGAAGACCTTCTTCGCCGGCGGCGACCTGCGCAACATGATCCAGGCGACCAAGGACGACGCCGAGCAGCTGTTCGTGCTGGCCGAGCGCGTCAAGGCAGCCCTGCGCCGCCTCGAGAAGCTGCCCAAGCCCGTCGTCGCTGCCATCAACGGCGCGGCCCTGGGCGGTGGCTACGAGATCACCCTGGCCACCAACCACCGCATCGTCGTCGACGACCCCAAGGCCGTCGTCGGCCTCCCCGAGGTCAGCCTCGGGCTGCTCCCCGGCGGTGGCGGCGTGACCCGCGTCGTGCGCAAGTTCGGCCTGCAGGACGGCCTGATGAGCGTGCTGCTCGAGGGCAAGCAGTTCAAGCCCGCCGACGCCCTGGCCAAGGGCCTGGTCGACGAGGTCGTCGCCACCCGCGACGAGCTCATCCCCGCCGCGAAGGCGTGGATCAAGGCCAACCCCGAGGCCAGCCAGAACCCGTGGGACGCCCCCGGCTACAAGATGCCCGGTGGCTCGCCCAAGTCGCCGGCCCTGGCCGGCTTCCTCCCGGCGTTCCCGGCCCTGCTGCGCAAGCAGACCAAGGGTGCGGTCTACCCCGCCGCCCGCGCGATCCTCAGCGCCGCGGTCGAGGGCGCCAGCCGCGACTTCGACACCGCCAGCCGCATCGAGTCGCGCTACCTGACCAACCTGGTCGTCAACCAGGGCTCGAAGAACATGATCCAGGCGTTCTTCTTCGACCTGCAGGCGATCAACTCCGGCGCCCTGCGCCCGCAGGGCATCGAGCCCTGGAAGGCCACCAAGGTCGGCGTCCTCGGCGCCGGCATGATGGGCGCCGGCATCGCCTACTCCTGCGCCCGCGCCGGCATGCAGGTCGTCCTCAAGGACGTCGCCCTCGAGAACGCCGAGAAGGGCAAGGCCTACTCCGAGAAGCTCAACGCCAAGGCGGTCAGCCGCGGCAAGCTCACCCAGGAGAAGTCCGACGAGCTGCTCGCCCGGATCACGGCGACGGCCGACGCCGCCGACCTCGCCGGCTGCGACCTCGTCATCGAGGCCGTCTTCGAGGACCCGTCGCTCAAGCACCAGGTGTTCGCGGAGATCATCGACCACGTCAACCCCGACGCCCTGCTGTGCTCCAACACGAGCACCCTGCCGATCACCGAGCTGGCCGAGGGCGTCGCCCGCCCGGCCGACTTCATCGGCCTGCACTTCTTCAGCCCCGTCGACAAGATGCCGCTGGTCGAGATCATCCGGGGCGAGAAGACCTCCGACGCCGCCCTGGCCAAGGCCTACGACGTGGTGCAGCAGATCAAGAAGACCCCGATCGTCGTCAACGACAGCCGCGGCTTCTACACCTCGCGCGTGATCGGGACCCAGGTCATGGAGGGTCTCGCGATGCTGGCCGAGGGGGCGCACCCCTACTCGATCGAGCGCGCCACCACCCAGGCCGGCTACCCGGTCGGCGTCCTGCAGCTCACCGACGAGCTCAACATGGAGCTGATGGCCAAGATCGAGAAGGCCTCGCGCGACGCCGCCGAGCGTGACGGCACGGCCTACGTCGAGCACCCCGGCGTCGCCGTGGTCAGGAAGATGATCGACCTGGGTCGTCCCTCGCGCCTCAAGGGCGCCGGCTTCTTCGAGTACGCCGACGGCGGTCGCGGCTCGATCTGGTCGGGCCTGGCTGCGGAGTTCCCGCCGGCCGAGGTGCAGATCCCGTTCCAGGACATGAAGGACCGGATGCTCTTCGCCGAGGCCCTCGAGACGGCCAAGTGCTTCGAGGAGGGCGTCATCACCTCGGCCGCCGCGGCCAACATCGGCTCGATCATGGGCATCGGCTTCCCGCCGATGACCGGTGGTGCGGCGCAGTTCATGACCGGCTACGAGGGCACCGACGGCGAGCTCGGCCTGGCCGCGTTCGTCAAGC
>JAOPXU010000264.1 GCA_025964985.1 Nocardioides sp. | reverse complement strand
CCGCTCGCCGTCGCGCTGCTCGCCACCGCCGTCGGCCTGGCGGCCGCCGGTCCGCTGGCCTCGCTGCTCGGCCTCGGCGACCACGGCCGCACGCTGCTCCTCGTCGTGCTGGTCGCGCTGCCCTGCGCGGTGGCCACCGACCTCCTGCTCGCCGGCACCCGCGGCGTCGGCCGGGTCGGGGCGACGGTCGTCGTCGACCGGCTGGGCCGCACCGGCCTGCAGCCGGTGCTGGTGCTCGCCGTGCTCCTGACCGGGGGCGGCCTCGTCGCCGCCGGTGCGGCCTGGGCCGCCGTCCACGCGCTCGCCGCCGTCGCCGCCTGGGTCGTGCTGCGCCGCACCGTCCTCGCCCGGATCCCGTCCCCCGCCACACCCGCCTCACCCGGACTCGGCCGTGCGTTCTGCTCCTTCACCGCCCCGCGTGGCGTCGCCGGCTTCGCCCAGGCCGTCATGCAGAAGGCCGACATCGTCCTGGTCGCAGCCCTGCTCGGCGCCACCCAGGCCGCCGTCTACGCCGTGGCCACCCGCTTCGTCGTCGCCGCCCAGGCGGTCAACCTCGCGATCACCCAGGTGCTGCAGCCGCGGTTCACCGCGATCCTCGTCGCCGACGACCCGGCCACCCTGCGCGCGGTCTTCAGCGCCGGCACCACCGGCGCGGTCCTGCTGGCCTGGCCCGTGCTGCTGGTCGTGGCGTGCCTGCCGCAGGCCTACCTCGGGGTCTTCGGGTCGGCATACGTGACGGGCGAGGGCGTGGTCGTCGTCGTCACCCTGGCCGTCGCGATGATGCTGTCGGTCGCCTGCGGCCCGGTCGACACGCTCCTGCTGATGTCGGGCCGCAGCCGCACCAGCATGGCCATCACCCTGCTCGCCGCCGCGATCGACGTCGTCCTCTGCCTCGTGCTCGTGCCCCGCCACGGCATCGCCGCCGCGGCCGCCGCCTGGGCAGTCGCGATCGTCGTGCGCGCGACGCTCACCGCCCGCCAGGTGCGCCGCGACCTCGGCCCCGCCGCCGGCGTCGACGCCCGCTGGCTCGTCGCCGCCGTGCCGACCCTGTGCTTCGCCGTCCCGCTGCTGGCCGCCCACGCGCTCGGCGCCCAGTCCAGCGCCCTCGCTGTCGCCGCCGCGGTGAGCGTCGCCGTGGCGTCGTACGCCGTCGCGCTGGTGCTGCTGCGCCGCCGGCTCGGCCTCGACCTGCTGCTCGGCGCGCTCCGCCCGGGAGCCCTGCCGCGCCGGGTCACCCGCGCCGCCCGCCGGGTCCTGCCGGCCCGGGCCGAGAGCACCGCTCGCTCGCTGACCCACCTGTGGGGCCGCGCCACGGTCCGCGCCCGGATGACGCCGGAGGTCCTCGTCGTCGGCGCCCAGCGCTCCGGCACCACCACGCTGTTCCGGCTGCTGGCCGAGCACCCCGCGCTGGTGCGCCCGACGCTGAGCAAGGGCACCGGCTACTTCGACGACCACTACGACCGCGGCCGGGCCTGGTACCTCGCCCACTTCCCGCTGCGTCGCCCCGGCGGCCGCCAGCGCGCCTTCGAGGTCAGCGGCTACTACCTCTGCCACCCGCTCGCCGCCCAGCGGATCGCCCGCGACCTGCCCGGCGTCCAGGTGGTCGTGCTGGTGCGCGACCCCGTCGAGCGCGCCCGATCCGCCCACGGCCACGAGCTGGCCCGCGGCTTCGAGACCCTGGGCCTCGCCGAGGCGCTGGCCCTCGAGCCCGTGCGCACCGCCGGCGAGCTCGACCGCCTCGCCCGCGACCCCGGACACCGCAGTCACGCCCACCGCCACCACGCTTACCTCCAGCGCGGCGAGTACGCCGCCCAGATCCGTCGCTACGTCGACGCGCTCGGTCGCGACCGGGTCCACGTCGTCGACGCCGACCGCTTCTTCGCCGACCCGGTCGGCGAGTACGTCCGCCTCCAGCAGGACCTCGGCCTCCCGGTCGTCGTGCCCGACGCCGTCGAGGCCGTCAACGCCCGGACCCCGCGACCGGTGCCCGACGAGCTGCGCCGGCGCCTGCTGCGCCACTACGAGCCCCACGACGCCGAGCTCACCGAGCTGCTCGGCGCCCCGCCGTCCTGGCGCCAGCGCCCGGACCGGCGCGACCTGCACCGCACCACCGACCACACCGACGAGATCGACACCGTCAGGACCCGGCCCGCCCGGGTCCCTGCGACCGTCGGCGCACCCGAGGGGAGGCCCTGATGGCCACCGTGACCCACGTCGTACGACCCCAGCAGCGGTGGCGTGCCATCGCCCGCGAGGCCCGGCGCACCACCAGGCGCACGCTGCGCCAGTGGCGCCGCGACGCCCCAGCCTGGGTGCTGGCCACCGCCGCCGCCATGCCGCTGCCCAGCGCCGTGCGCCTGTGGCTCTCGCGCGTCTTCCTGTGGCGGCGCCGCATGCAGTGGGTCCCGCTGCGCTCGGTGCTGCTCGGCGGGCAGAACGGCATGACGGCCGCCGAGTTCGCCAAGGCCACCGACAACCTGCTGTGGCCCTCGCAGCGCGTGGTCGACGGACCTCACGCCGCCCTGATCCGGGCGGCCGGCCTCACCGAGCTCAGCGACGAGCAGATCCTGCGCTCCTCCTACGGCGAGCTGGCCCGGGCCGGCATCTCCACCGCCGGGCAGTACTTCGGAGCCACCGACGACGCCAGCATCGTCGCCCAGGCCCGCCAGTTCCTCGCGTGGAGCGCCGGTGACGACGCCGCGCAGCAGGCGACCGGCCGCGGGTCGCGGCGCCCGCTGGCCAGCGCCCCCGGCTCCCCCGTCCTGCTGGCCCCGATCCGCGACTCCGACTGCTACCAGGTCGTCGACGGCCACCACCGCGTCGCCGCCTGGGCCGCCTCCGGCGCCGTCGGCCTCAAGGCCCGGATCCGTCGCGTGCCCGTCACCACGCCGCTGCAGGACGTGCTCGACGAGATGTCGTGGATCGGCGGCGAGCGCGAGCTCTACCAGCCCGTGCAGGCCCCCGAGCTCGACCGGTCCTGGCGCGTCGTGCGCCGCTGCACCGACCGGCTGGAGCGGATGACCCACCTGCTCGCCTCGCTCGGCCTGCCGGGCGACCAGGGCGAGAAGGGCGGCCGGGTGCCGTCGTACCTCGACGTCGCCAGCTGCTACGGCTGGTTCCTGTCCCACATGGCCGACCTGGGCTTCGAGGTCCACGGCGTCGAGCGCGACGAGCTCGGCTCCCTGCTCGGCGCGACCGTCTACGGCCTCAACCCGGCCTGCGTGACCACCGGCGACGCCCGCACCTACTTGATGACCCACGACCGCCGCCACGACGTCGTCTCCTGCTTCAGCCTGCTCCACCACGTGCTGCGCGACCGGGGCACCGACGGCGGCATCGAGTTCGTGCAGCTGCTCGACCGCAGCACCCGCAGCGTGCTGTTCCTCGACACCGGCCAGGCCCACGAGGAGTGGTTCCGCGACACGCTCGGCGAGTGGGACGACGAGCACGTGCGCCAGTTCCTGCTCGACAACACCACGTTCGACGAGGTCATCGACCTCGGCCCCGACAGCGACGGCGTCGGCCACTACGCAGGCAACTACGGGCGCCACCTGTTCGCCTGCGTACGGTGGCCGAGGTGAGCAGTCCGTTGCAGTCCGCGCCCGACAGCGCACTCGCACTGGTCACCCTCGTCGACACCCTGGCCGCCCTCTACCCCGACGGCGAGATCCGCATCGGCGACCGCGCTCCGCTCGGCGACCCGTCGGTCGTCTCGTACGCCGTCGTCCCCGGCTTCGCCGACCCGCGGCTCGTCGTGCCCCTGGTGCCCGGGAAGGCGGCCGCGCGCTCGCTGCGCCGCTACAGCGCGATGTCGTCCTACCGCGACGTGCTCGCGCGCGGCTCCGCGGCGGCCGCGACCCGGGTCAGCCGGACGGTCCTGCAGGACCGCGTGGTCGTCCACGGCGCCGACGGTGACTCCCTGCTCAGCCACCTCGGCGCCCGGCTCGGCCGCGAAGTCTTCGCGAGCATGGGCATCGGCACCCCGCGGGTCAACCGCAAGCCGGTGCTCCAGCTCTTCGACGAGCGCGGCGACGTGCTCGGCTTCGCCAAGATCGGCGACTCCCTCCGCGCCATCGCCGACGTGAGCGCCGAGGGCGCCGCCCTGCGACGCGTGGCGACCCGCGACTGGCACCAGCTCGTCGCGCCGACGGTCATCGACGAGAGCACCTGGCGCGGCATGGTCGTCCTGGTCGTCTCGGCGCTGCCGGCCGGCTCCGACCAGGCGCGCCGCGACGTGCGGCACCCGCCGCTTGCGGCCATGGACGAGCTGGCCACTGCCTTCGACGGCGGCGTCGAGGTCCTCGCCCGGATCCCGTGGTGGGGCCGGCAGCGCGCCGGCGCCGAGCTGGTCACCGACCCCGACCGGCGCGCGCTGCTCGAGACCTGCCTCGACGCGCTCGCCGTCCGGGCCGGACGACGTCCGCTCCATGTCGGAGCGTGGCACGGCGACTGGACCCCCTGGAACATGGCCGTGGGCCGCGGCCAAGTGCGGCTGTGGGACTGGGAGCGCTTCGAGACCGGCGTGCCCGCGGGCATGGACCGCTTCCACTACGAGGTCAACGTCGCCACCAGCCGCCACGGCACCCGCCACGCGACCGTCGCCGCGGCCCTGCCCCGGGTCACCGACTCCACCGCGTCGCTGCTGGCCGAGCTCTACCTGGTGGCCGTGATCGTGCGCTACCTGTCGATGGCCGACGAGGTCGGCGCCGAGCACGTCGACATCCGCGCGACCTGCCTGCTGAGCGTGCTGTGCAGCCGGCTCGGCGTCCAGGCCTGAGCGCTGCTCAGATGCCGCGGCCGAGCCGGTTGGCGGCGTCGAGGACGCGCCCGGCCGGCAGCCCGAGGGCGACGGCCCCGGCGACGTAGGCCCGGCGCTCGCGACGCGAGGAGCGCAGCGTGTCGCCGACCAGGCGCAGGGCGGCCCGGCGCTCGCCGAGGGCGGCCAGGGCGAAGGCCTGCTGGCCGCGGACCCGGGCCAGGGCACGCGGGTCCTCGTGGAAGCCGGGGTGCTTGGCGAGCAGGTAGTCGAGGGCGGCGACGATCGTGTCCCAGTCGCGCGCGAACTGCGAGCCGCCCCACCGCACGGTGACCAGCGGCTGCGAGAGGACCTCGACGCCGCCCTCGTCGGCCGCGGCCCGCAGGATCCAGTCGTAGTCCTCGCCGAAGCTGCCGGGGATGTCCTCGTCGACCGGCCCGATCCGCTCCAGGGCGTCACGGCGCACGAGCACCGTCGAGGGGTGCGCAGCCATCACCCGGTGCCGCAGCAGGTGCTCGACCGAGACGTCCTCCCAGGTCGGCACCCGCACGGTGCTGCGGCCCTGGTGGTCGACGACGATGCCGGTCACCGAGGTCGTCCAGCCACGGCGCAGCAGGACGTCGACCTGCCGCTCGAGCTTGTCGGGGTGCCACAGGTCGTCGTCGTCGCAGAAGGCGACCAGCGGCGCGCTGCCGGCGGCGATGCCGGTGTTGCGCGAGCCCGCGAGGCCGGGGGTCCGGGTGTTGGCGAGCACCTCGACGCACCGGTCCGGCGGCCCGTCGACCGAAGCAAGCGACGCGTCCGGCTCGCACCGGTCGTGGACGACGAGCACGCGCACGGGGCCGGCGTACGTCTGGCGGCGTACGGCGTCGATCGCCTCGCGCACCATCTGCGGCCGGCGGTGGGTGGCGATGACCACGTCGACCGGCGGGGTCTCGGGTGCGCTCATCGCAGCCGCCGGACAGGGAGGCGGCGCAGCAGGGCGACGCCGGCGAGCCCGGCGAGGAGTCCGAGGCCGAGGCCCGACGCGGTGGCGACCGCCCAGGGGCGCGCGACCGGCTGCGGCTGCCCGGGGTCGACGACGTAGCCCCGCGGCGGGCCGGCGGCGAGGTAGGCGTCGGCGACGGCCTCCGCTCGGAGGGCGGCCGTGGCCGGGTCGCCGGCCGTGGCGGTGACCTCGAGGACCGTCGTACCGGGTCGGGCGGCGACCGTGGTGGTCGAGCGCAGGGTGCCGGGCGCGGTGTCGGAGACGTCGGCGGCGCGGGCCAGCGTCTCGGTCGAGAGCAGCAGCCCGGCGGCGGTGTCGATCGACGTCGTGGGCTGGGCGCGGGCCGGCGCGAGCACGGCGCGGGTGTCCTCCCAGCGGGCGTCGCCGGAGCCGGCCCAGGCCGCCCCGATCGCCACCCCCAGGACGCACGGCACCGCGACGACGGCGGCGACCCGCGCGGGCCCGACCGTGCGCAGGACGCCGGGAGCCCGAGTGGCCGGTCGCGAGCCGGCCTGCTCGCGCGCGACCAGGCCGACGGCCACCATGACGAGCAGCAGCGGCAGGCCGAGGGTGTCGTAGACCGCCAGCTGCAGGGCGAGGAACCCGAGCATGAAGGCCGCCATCGTCTCGTTGCGGGTGCGGCAGCGCCACGAGCGCGAGAACGCCGCGAGCAGGAAGCCGAGGAAGAACACCAGGCCGGGCCAGCCCTGCGAGAACAGCACCATCCAGCCGAGCCCCTGGGTGCCGAGCGGCGGTGGCGCGCACGCCGGGCAGTCGGGCGAGTCGGCGCCGGCGATCGAGGAGAAGCTGCCCTGGACGCTGCGCGGACCGCCGAAGCCGACCACGGGCGAGCCGGTGCTGACCGACTCCGTCGTGGCCACCGCGAGCTGGGTGCGCCGGTCGTTGCTGTGCGGGTGGTCGAGCCGGTCGGCGACCAGCGGCCCGAGCAGCCCGCCGAGCAGGACGACGACCGTCGCCACCGCCGCCGCACCCGTGACGAGCCGCGCCGGCGCGACCGCCGTGCGCCGCCGGCGTACGACGGCCAGGGCGGCGACCGCGAGGGCGCCGACGACCAGCGAGAGCCACAGGCCGCGGTTGAGCGAGTAGACGACCGGCGCCGCGGCGAGCAGGACGACGACGACGCGGCCGGCCCGCAGCGCGCGCGACCACCGTCCGGTGCGCAGGTCGAGGGCGAGCAGGGCGACCAGGCCGAGGGACAGGCAGGCGCCCCAGGTGTTGGTGTAGGTGAACGGCGCCTTGGGCCGGGCCTCCGGGCGGCCGAGGACGTCCTGCACCTCGGCGACGCTGGGGTGGACGAGCGTGGCGACGAACGGGTTGGAGGCGAGCCGGCCGGGCAGCAGCACCTCGGCCAGCGAGCGCCACTCGAGCTCGGGTGCGACCAGGCCGAGCAGGCCGCCGGCGGTGGCGATCACGAAGACCCAGGCCAGCAGGCGGCGCACGAGCTCGTCGGGCAGGCTCTCGCGCGCGGTGTTGGCCACCCACAGCGCGACGACCGTGCAGGCGGCGTACCAGGCGGCGCGGAAGCAGAAGACCAGCAGCCGCGAGAACCCGCCGCCGTCGGCCGCGCCGGGCGCGTCGGCCCACAGCACGAGCACCCCGAGGGCGACCCAGACGAGGAACAACACCCACCAGGCGAAGCCGTGCGGCAGCACCCGGGGACGGCGTCGCAGCAGCTGGGCGGCCATGGGCACGGCCAGCACCAGCGGCACGAACGAGTCGAGTCCGAGCGCCCACCAGACGGGCAGTCCGAGCAGCAGCGCGGCCAGGGGCCACACCGCTGGCCGTCCCGCGACCCGGCCTGTCGTCGGGGCAGCGGACGGCATGGCTCCAGCCAACCGGGGAAGCGTGCGGAAACCGTCACCACAATGGGGGAAGTCGCCCTCGCGGACGGTTCCGGCACCCCCCTGCCTCCTAGCGTTCGCACGACGGGACCGGCCGGGTCCCGGTACTTGGGGGATTCCATGCGTCGGTCCGTGCTGCTCGTGCTCGGTGGACTGGTCGGGTCCCTCGTCGCGACCACCGTGGCCTCGGTCCCCGCCCCGGCCCTCGCCGACTCCCCCGGCGGCACGCTCGTCTCCGAGGTCGCCGCCTCCGGCACCCCCCACGTCCTCGACGGTCGGGTCTTCGCGGTGGCCCAGGTCGGCGACACGATGCTGCTCGGCGGCACGTTCAGCCAGGCGCGCGACAACGCCGGCGACACCGCGGTCAAGACCCGCAACCGGCTGCTCGCCTTCGACCGCGAGACCGGCAAGCTGCGCCCGGGCTTCCTGCCCGAGCCCAACGGCACCATCCGCACGATCGTGCCCTCGGGCGACGGCAGCACCGTCTACGTCGTGGGCGCCTTCACCCGCATCGGCGGCGTGGCCCGCCAACGGGTCGCACGGATCCGCGTCTCCGACGGCGCGGTCGTGCCGTCGTTCGACGCCGGCGCGGTCAACGGCGAGGTCAAGGACGCCGTGCTGCGCGGCGGCCGGCTGTGGATCGGCGGCGCGTTCACCCACGTCGGTGGCCGGGCCCAGCGCGCGCTCGCCACCCTCGACCCGGCCACCGGGGCACGCACCGCCTACATGTCGCTGGCCGTCAGCGGCACCCACCGCGGCGACGGCGTCACCCAGGTCATCAAGCTCGACGCCAGCCCCGACGGCCGCCGGCTCGTCGCCGTCGGCAACTTCTCGGCCCTGGCCGGCGCGACCGCCCAGCAGCTGTTCTCCCTCGACCTCACCGGCCTCGCCGCCGCGCCGGGCGCCCTGCGCACCGGCTTCTACGCGACGCAGTGCTCGGCCGCCTACGACACCTACCTGCGTGACGTCGACTTCTCGCCGAGCGGCCGCTGGTTCGTCGTCAGCACCACCGGCGCCTACGGCGGCAGCACCGGCCCCTGCGACACCGTCGCCCGCTTCGAGTCCGACGCCACCGGCGCCGACGTGGAGCCGTCGTGGGTCGACTACACCGGCGGCGACACGACGTACGCCGTCGAGGCGACCGAGGCCGTCGTCTACGTCGGCGGCCACGGCCGCTGGTGGAACAACCCCTACGCCGGCAACCGCGCCGGCCAGGGCGCCGTCGCCCGCGAGGGCATCGCGGCCCTCGACCCCCTCAACGGCCTGCCGCTGAGCTGGAACCCCGGGCGCACCAAGGGCGTCGGCCTCTTCGACTTCCTCGTCACGCCCACCGGCCTCTGGGTCGCCTCCGACACCGACCGCATCGGCGACTACCAGTACCGCGCCCGCATCGCGCTGCTGCCGTCCGGCGGCCTGGCCGTCCCGGCCGTCCGCACGACCGTGCTGCCCAACGACCTCTACTCCGTCGGCACCGGCGGCACCGCCACCCGGCGCTACCTCACGCCCGGCGAGCTCCCCAGCGCCGCCCGCGGGCTGCCCGCCGGCCCCGTCGACTGGCGCACCGTGACCGGCGCGTTCATGGTCAACGGCGTCCTCTACGCCGGGCACGCCGACGGCACCTTTGACCGACAGGCCTTCAACGGCACCGAGTGGGGCCGCAGCGTCCCGGTCGCGACCGCCGACGCGCTCGTCCCGATCGAGCAGTGGCGCGCCGACCTGCGCCTGGCGACCTCGATGTTCTTCGACGAGGGCCGGATCTACTTCACGCGCTCCGACGACGACCGGCTGTTCTACCGCTACTTCACGCCCCAGAGCGGCGTCGTCGGCGCCCAGCGCTTCGTCGCCGCGGGCTCCAACGCCGACCTCGACCTGGCGCGGGTCCGCGGCATGGTCGTCACGCCCGAGCACGTCTACTGGGCCACCGCCACCGGCGAGCTGCGCCGCCAGGAGTGGCAGCGCGACGCGCGCCACGGACGGCCCGTGGCCGGCACGACCGAGGTCGTCTCCGGCCCGGCCGTCGACAGCGCCACCTGGGGCGGCCGCGCGCTGTTCCTGCACCAGAGCTACGCCGGCGGCCCCGTCGCCGACCAGCCGCCCGCCACCACGACGTCGTACGTCGCCAGCGCGCGGGGCTCGGCCAACGCGGCGACCCACCGGCTCACCGTGCCCACCGCGGTGCGCTCCGGCGACACCCTCGTGCTGACGCTCGGGGTCAACCGCTCCGACGTCGCCGTCTCCGCGCCCGCCGGGTGGACGGCCCTCGACTCGGTCACCACCTCCGGCGCCACCGGCCACACCTGGACCCGCACCGCCACCGCGGCCGACGCGGGCAGCGCCGTCACCGCCACGACCTCCGACCTGGCCAAGGGCGAGCTGACCCTGCACGCCTACCGCGCCACGGGCGGGTCCGCCGTCCTCGGCCACGCGGCCGCCGTCGACGCCGCCTCCGGCACCGAGCACACCGCGCCGTCGGTGACCGTCCCGGCCGGCGGCGGCTGGGTCCTGACCCAGTGGGTCGCCAAGACCTCCGCCGACCTCACCTGGACGCGCCCCAGCGGCACGACCACCCGCCTGCTCGGCGCCGGCACCGGCTCCGGACGGATGACCGGCCTCGGCGTCGACACCGGCGGCGCCGTCGCCGCCGGGACCCACCGCACCGCCCCCGCCACGACCAGCGCCGCCGCGCGCAGCCTGGTCTTCACCGTGGTGGTCGGGACCCGATGAGGCGCACCCCCCTGGCCGCCGCCACCACCGGTCTCGCAGCGCTCGCCCTCACTGCGGGCTCCTGCGGCACCGGCACCGAGGCGCCGTCGAGCGGCGCTCCCGCGGCTCCCGGCGAGTCCGTCCAGCAGGTCGCGGGCGTACCCGTCGGGGTCACCCTGGCCCTCGACTTCGACGACACCTTCGGTCCCGAGAACTCCAACATCGTGCAGCCGCTGTCCGACGGCACGGCGCAGGTGATGACGCACGTGACCACCGCCGGCGGAGCCCGCGTACGCCGCCACCTCGGCGCCGACGGCACCTCGGCCCGCTTCGGCGGCCTGGCCACCCGACCGCTGTTCCCCGGCGCCGCCGCCGTGCCCGCGGCCGCGGTCGTCGTCCGCCCCACCGGCCTGACGGACGGCCTGTCGCCCGACGCGCAGCCCTTCTCGTTCGGCGCCGACGTCCTCGTCGAGCAGGCGGCGGGCCCCTCCGACGCCGGCGACAACGTCGTCCAGCGCGGCCTGTGGAGCGACACGGCCCAGTACAAGGTGCAGCTCGACCGCGACGTACCGTCCTGCCGCCTGGCCGGCCCCGACGGCGAGGTCGTGGTCAACGCCGACCAGCGCGTGCTCCCGGGCCGGTGGTACCGCGTGCGGTGCGCCCGCGCCGGTCAGCTCGTCACCCTCACCCTGGCCACCGTCGACCAGGACGGCCGTACCCGCCCCGTCGGCACCTGGACCGAGCAGGGCCCCATCGGTCCCCTGCAGATGCCGCGCGAGGCGCCCCTGAGCATCGGCGCCAAGGTCTCGGCCGACGGCGTCGTCGTCGCGGTCGAGCCCGACCCGTTCGACGGCCTCGTCGACAACGTCGTCGTCGACATCCAGCCCGGCTAGTAGGCGCCGCGACCGCCGAGCACCGCGCGGACCGTGCGCGCCAGGATCACCGCGTCGCGCGAGAGCGACCAGGTGTCGACGTAGTGGACGTCGAGGCGCACGGCCTCGTCCCAGGGCAGGTCGGCGCGGCCCGAGACCTGCCACAGGCCCGTCAGACCGGGCTTGACCTCGAGTCGGCGCAGCGCCTCGGGCGAGGGGTACGCCGCCACCTCGGCCGGCAGCGCAGGGCGCGGTCCGACCAGTGACATCGTGCCGTGGACGACGTGCAGCAGCTGGGGCAGCTCGTCGAGGGAGCATCGGCGCAGGATCCGCCCGACGCGCGTGACGCGCGGGTCGTCGCGGACCTTGAACAGCACCTGGTCGACGTGGTTGAGCCCGTCGAGCTCAGCCTGCCGCTCCTCGGCACCGACGACCATCGTGCGGAACTTGAGCATCGTGAACTCGCGGCCGTCGCGGCCGACCCGGACCTGGCGGAAGAGCGACGGGCCCGGTGAGCCGACCCGCACGGCGAGCACGATCCCCAGCAGCAGGGGCAGCACCACGAGCAGGACCGCGAGCCCGACGCAGCGGTCGATCGCCTCCTTGACCGCCCGGCGGAGGTCGGTGGTGTCGGCGTGCCCGAGGCGCGGACCAGAAGACCGTAACGCGACGCCTTCGCTCGGTGGCGCGCCACGTCCGAGCGGAGCGAGGACAGAGGGCACAGCCTCAGCCACCGCGCACCAGCTCGTCGACCAGGGACCCGAAGCGGGTGACGGCAGCGCGCTGGTGGGCCGACGGGACGGGCACGTGGGTGGCGCGGCCACGACGGCGCCCCACGGCGTCCTGGACGGCGCGGTCGAGGGCGCCCGGCCCGTGGATGGCGGTGACGACGCCGGCTCCGGCCATCTTGCGCACGAAGGCCACCTGGTGGTCGTCGACGTGCTCGCCGAGGCGGGCCATGCGGGGCACGGCGATCGGTCGGTGGCCGGCGCCGACGGCGTCCATGATCAGCCCGGGACCGCCGTGGGTGATGACTGCGTCGGCGCGCTCGAGGAGCTCGGCCATGCCGCCCATCGCGAGCACGGGTACGCCGGGCACCCACGACGGCAGCGGGGTCGCACCGTGCTGGACGAACCAGGAGGTGCCGCCGTCGGCGACGCGCTCGGCGACCCAGTCGACGAGCCGCGGGAACGGATGGTGGTCGGTGCCGAGGAGCACCGCGACGACCGGCGCCTGCAGGGTGCTCACCAGACACCGCCGAGGAGCACGCTCGAGCGGTAGAGCTTCTGCTGCTCGGGCCACTGCACGAGGAAGAGGTCGGAGAACGGCAGGCAGAGCCGGCCGGTGAGGGTGCGGCTGTCGATGCGGTCGAAGACCTCGAGGAAGACCGAGCGGACCCCGAAGAGCCGTCGCATCCAGAAGAAGGGCACGGCGACCGCGGCGCCGGTGCTGACGACGACGTCGGGGCGGAACTCGCGCATGGTGCGCCAGGCGACGACGGTGTTGCGCAGCAGGTTGGGGACGTTGCGGGTCGTCGGGTGGTGGGCGTAGGTGACGCGCTCGCCAGCGAGCTTGCTGACGGCGTCGACGGTGTCAAAGGTGACCCACGCGCGCTCGTGCCCGGCCCACCAGTCCTCGAGGCACATGAGCTGGGACAGGTGGCCTCCCGACGAGCACACGAGGAGGATCTTCACGCCGCACCTTCCACCCGGCCGCCTACGAGTGGCGACACTGCTGGACGCTAGGCCCGGGGAGTGCTCCCCCTCATGCCCTCATTTGATGAAGGTGCCCGCCTGAGGACGAGCCCACGGGCGACGTGGCAGAAGGTGGGGGTGGGCCCGGCTACTCGGCGTACTCGTCGTCGTCGGGCCGCCACCCGGCGCGGTGGGCAGCGCCGACCGCCGCGAGCTGCGACGTGACCTCCATCTTCGACAGGACGGACTTGACCTGCGTGCGGACCGTCGCCTCGGAGACCACGAAGTGCTGGGCGATCTCGCGCACCGGCCGGCCCGCCATCAGGTGGCGCAGGACCTCCTGCTCGCGCGGCGTGAGCATGCCCAGCCTCGTCAGGGTCGCGCGACGGGTGTCGAGCTCGTGACGGAACCGGTCGATGAGGCGGACCCGCTCCTCGGGCGGCACCAGCGTGCGCCCCTCGCTGGTGCGCCGGATCGTCGCCAGGATCGTGTTGAGCGGCTCGCCCTTGTCGAGCACCACCTGCGCGCCGTGCGCGAGGCACTCGCCCCAGCGCGCCTCGCGGTCCTCGCTCGTCACCACGACGACCGCCGCCCCGGCCCGCACCAGCGGCCGGATCAGGCGTACGCCGGTGCCCGCCGCCCCCAGGTCGAGGTCGAGCAGCACCACCCGCGGACGGGCCTTGAGCGTCGCCGCCAGGACGGTGTCGGCCGCGTTGCGACCCTCGGTGATCGGGATCCGGGTGACGTCGTGCCCTTCGAGCGTCAGCGCGATCTCGAGCGACTCGGCGAAGAGACGGTGGTCCTCGACGATCGCGACGCGCGTCAGGCCGAGCGTGCGGGGCACGGGACGTCCGCCACGACGGCGGCAGGCAGGTCGAAGGCGAACGCGGCGCCGGCGGTGCGACCCATGACCAGGCGGAGGTCGCCGTTCATCTGGCGGGCGATGCGGCGCCCGGCAGCGAGGCCGAGCCCGTCGCCCTGCGAGGACTCCGAGCGCACGCCGCGGTCGAAGACCGAGACGCCGAGGTGGGGTGCGACGCCCGGGCCGGTGTCGGAGACCATGATCGTCACGCGGTCGCCCGAGCGGGCGGTGCTGACGGTGATCTCGCTGTAGGGCGCGTGGCGGGTGGCGTTCTCGAGCAGGATGTGGACGACCTCGGAGATGTCGTCGGCGTTGCCGACGACCGACTCGCCGGTGGGCTCCCACTGGACGTCGTGACCGCGCAGCGCGACGGAGTCGACGAGCGGGTCGACGACGTCGTCGACGCTGATGGTCTCGACGCGCTGGCGGGCGGTGCGGGTCAGCAGTCGCTCCAGTCGGCCGAGCTCGGCCTGGCGGAGCTGCTCGAGGCGCATCGTGGTGTCGCGGCCGAGCTCGTCGCTGCGCTCGTTGAGCAGGCGCGAGGCGTTGCTGACGCCGTGCAGGGTCGCGCGCGCCTCGTGGATGATCTCGGCGTCGCGGCGGCGCTGCTCCTCGATGTCGGCCAGGCGCGAGCCCAGCAGGTAGACGAGAGCGGCGTGCTCGGCGCGGACGCGGCGCACGGCCATCGAGCGCAGCAGGGCCCCGAGGCCCAGGCAGACGATCAGCAGCGCGGCGGTCAGCGGCACCGGCAGGCCGGTGTCGAGCACTCCCGAGACCAGCAGCGCCAGGCAGGCGGCGCTGCTCATCACCAGGATCGCGGCGCTGATGCGGCGCCAGCACAGCTGGGACGGGCGCCGGCGGGCCGTCGTCGTGGACGCGTCGGTGCGTGCGTGGCGGTCGTGGTGTGTTGGTGGGTTGTCGTACGGCTCCATCGTGATCCCCCCGAGGAAATAGGTGCCTGTTGTGCTCCCATTGAACGTGTGCCGGGCTACGCCAGCGTCACACAAGCGTCAAATATCAACATGCCAGACCTTGACACCCGCTGGGCAAGCGCTGTAGCCACCCCTAGGGGTGCTGGCCGGGCGTCAGGGGCGATACCCACCCGGGCACCCCGTCATCGGGGACGACGACCCGCACGCCCACGACGGCCCCGTCCAGGACCGTCGGCGCCGGCTGGAACACTGGACGGCGATGTCCACCACCCCTGACGCAGCGCCGCGTCCCGGTCTCGGGTCCTTCTGGCACGACCTGCCCCGCGAGGGCCGGCTGCTGCTGTCCATCGTCGCGATCGAGTTCATCGGCACCGGCCTGGTGCTGCCCTTCCACGTCGTCTACCTCAACGAGGTGCGCGGCTTCGGCCTGAGCGACGTCGGCCTGATGCTGGCGCTGCCGCCCCTCGCCGGCTTCCTGCTCACCGGCCCGGCCGGCGCCGCCATCGACCGGCTCGGCGCGCGCGTCATGCTGCTGGTCACGCTCGTGCTGATGGTGCTCGGCAACCTCGTGCTGGCCTTCGGCGAGACGATCCCGGTCGCCGCCGTCGGGCTCGCGCTGACCGGCATCGGCTTCGGCATCTCCTGGCCGGCCGTGCAGAGCCTGATCGCCGCCGTCGTGCCACGCGACATGCGGCAGCGCTACTTCGGCGTCAACTTCGCCCTGCTCAACCTCGGCATCGGGATCGGCGGCATCCTCGGCGGGCTCCTGGTCGACGTCGAGCGCGTCGCGACCTTCCAGACGATCTACCTCGCCGACGCCGCGAGCTACGTGCCGGCCTTCCTGCTGCTCCTCGGCCCGCTGCGCCACGTCGCCGGCCGCCCGGTGCACGACCCCGATTCGACGCACGAGGACGTCGGCTACCTCGCGGTGCTGCGCCGCCCCGCCGTACGACCGCTCCTGCTGCTGAGCTTCGTCGGCGCGTTCGTGGGCTACAGCCAGCTCAACACCGGCATGCCGGCGTTCGCGCGGGCGGTGAGCGAGGTGTCCACGAAGGGCCTCGGGTTCGCCTTCGCCGCCAACACGGCCGTGATCGTGGTGCTGCAGCTGCTGGTGCTGCGCCACATCGACGGGCTGCGCCGCACCCGCGTCATCGCCGCGATGGGGTTCGTGTGGGCGGGCTCCTGGCTGGTGCTGGGCGCCTCGGGCCTGGTGCCCGGCACCCTCGGTGCCACCCTGCTGGTGGCAGCGTTCGCCTCGGTCTTCGCATTCGGCGAGACGCTGCTGCAGCCGACGATCCCCGCCCTGGTCAACGACCTCGCGCCCGACCACCTGCGCGGGCGCTACAACGCGCTCAGCTCGGCCTCCTTCAGCCTGCCCTCGATCGTGGCGCCGCCGTTCGCCGGCTTCCTCATCGACCACGGGCTGTCCGCGGTCTACATCGGCCTGCTCGTCGTCGGCTCGATCGCCGTCGCGGCGATCTCGGTGCTGGTCGTCGAGCCGCGCCTGCCGGCCGGCATCAACGGCGTGACGGCGCCCGACCCGCCATAGCGCCCAAAGGGTGGTCCGCCGCCCCGGCGCCGGACGACACCCTGACCGGGTGCCCCCCGAGTCCAAGACGTGCCTCGCGTGCGGACGCACCATCGAGTGGCGCAAGAAGTGGGAGCGCGACTGGGACGAGGTCCGCTACTGCTCGACCGCGTGCCGGCGCCGCAAGGTCGACCCGACCGACCAGGCGCTCGAGACCTCGATCCTCGACCTCCTCGAGGCGCGCGCCGCGACCGCCACGATCTGCCCGTCCGAGGCGGCGCGCGCCGTGGCCGGCGCGCAGGAGCGCGGCGACTGGCGCGAGCTGATGGAGCCGGCCCGGCGGGCCGCCCGCCGGCTGGTCGCCGCCGGCGACGTCGAGATCACCCAGGCCGGGCACGTCGTCGACCCCTCGACGGCCAAGGGCCCGATCCGGATCCGGCGGACCGACGCCGGCTGAGTGGCGCCGCGTGTGACGTGGTGCACAGTGGCGCTCCCCGTCCCGTTGGAGCCCGCATGCGCGCCCGCGTCCTGTCCGTCCCGCTCCTGTCCGGCGCCCTGGTCCTCGGGGCGGTCGGGGCCCTGCC
>JAOPXU010000251.1 GCA_025964985.1 Nocardioides sp. | reverse complement strand
TGGATCAAGGAGCACATCGCCGACTACGGCGGCGACCCGTCGTACGTCGCGATCACCGGCGGCTCGGCCGGCGGCCACCTCACCGCCCTGGCGGCGCTCACGGCCGGCGACACGTCGTGGCAGCCGGGTTTCGAGGACGCCGACACCTCGGTGGCCTGCGCGGTCCCCCACTACGGCGTCTACGACTTCGCCGGTGCCAGCGGGCTGCGCTCGGCCGAGCTGATGCGCGACCGGTTCGTCGCCCCGCGCGTGCTGCACCAGCGGTTCAGCGACGACCCCGAGGCGTTCGAGAAGGCCTCACCGCTGCTGCGGGTCACGCCCGAGGCACCCGACTTCTTCGTCCTGCACGGTGCCCACGACACCCTGGTCGACGTCACGCAGGCGCGGATGTTCGTCGAGCGCCTGCGCGAGGTCTCCGACAGCTCGGTCGTCTACGCCGAGCTGCCCGGCGCCCAGCACGCCTTTGACGTGTTCCCCTCGATCCGCTCCTCGCACGTGGTGCGCGCGATCGACCGCTACCTGCACTGGCACTGGAACACCTGGCGGGCCGGCCTCGACCACGAGGACCAGGTCACCGACCCGGTGACCTGACCCCCCGCTAGCCGCGCGGCAGGCCGAGGATCCGCTCACCGGCGACGTTGCGCATGATCTGGGTGGTGCCGCCCGCGATCGACAGGCACCGGGTGTTGAGCATCTCCCAGGTCGCGGCCGCCACCTCGTCGTCGCCGCCGGGCACGAGCACGCGCGACTCGAGCAGGCGGACCACGAGCTCGGAGCCGTCCTGGCGGTTGCGCACGCCGAGCAGCTTGGCGACCGCCGACTCGGCGCCGGGACCCTGCCCGGCGAGCGAGCGGAGAACGGTGCGCACGCCGAGCAGCGAGCACACCGTCGACAGCGCGACCGAGCGGCCGACCGCGACGTGCTGGGTGGTCGACAGCCCGCCGGCGGCGGCCAGCGCGACGGCGTGCTCGGTGGACTTGGAGAGCCGCGAGGTGGCCATGGCGACGCGCTCGTTGGCCAGCGTGGTGCGCGCGAGCCTCCAGCCGTCGGTCGGACCCGCGACCAGGCAGTCGTCGGGCACGAAGACGTCGTCGAGGAACACCTCGTTGAAGAGCGCCTCGCCGGTGATCTCGCGCAGCGGCCGCACGTCGATGCCGTCGCTGCCCTTCATGTCGACGAGGAAGTAGCCGATGCCCTGGTGGGGCTTGGCGTCCGGGTCGGTGCGGGCCAGGCAGATCGCCCAGTCGGCGCGGTCGGCGACCGAGGTCCAGACCTTCTGGCCGTCGAGGCGCCAGCCGCCGTCGACCTTGGTGGCGCGGGTGCGCAGCGAGGCCAGGTCGGAGCCCGAGCCGGGCTCGGAGAAGAGCTGGCACCAGACCAGGTCGCCGAGCAGGGACGCCGTCACGAAGCGCTCGCGCTGCTCGTCGGTGCCGTGCTCGAGGATGGTCGGCAGCGCCCAGCCGGCGATGACGATGTCGGGGCGGGTGACGCCGGCGCGGGCCAGCTCCTGGTCGATGACGATCTGGGTGACGGGGTCGGCGGCGAGGCCGGCAGGCGCCGGCCAATGTGGGGTGAGGTAGCCGGTCTCGACGAGCGCCCGGCGCCGCGACGCCTCGTCCTCGGCGGCGATCCGCGCGACCGTCGCGCGGACCTCGTCGCGCACGGCGTCGTCGCGCCCCTCCAGGTCGACCTCGACCTGGCGGCGGGTGCCGGACACCGCGCGGGTGGTGAGCCGCTCGGCGGCGTCGTCGGCGTCGCCGACGAGCGCCCGCAGCGCAAGCGCGCGCCGCAGGGAGAGGTGGGCGTCGTGCTCAAAGGTGAACCCGATGCCGCCGAGCACCTGGATGCAGGACTTGGCCACCTCGACGGCACCGTCGAACGCCGTCACCAGGGCGACGTCGGCCGCAAAGGCCCACTGGTCGTCGTCCTCGCCGAACGCGACGCCGGCGACGTCCCAGGCCGAGGCCGTCACGGCCTCGGCGGTCTCGAGCATCTCGGCGCACAGGTGCTTGATCGCCTGGAAGGCGCCGATCGGCTTGCCGAACTGCTCGCGGACCTTGGCGTAGTCGACCGCGGTGGCCAGGCACCAGCGGGCGACCCCGCTGGCCTCGGCGGCGGCGTAGGTGACGAGCGCACGGCGTACGCGGTCGGTGGTGAGGCCGTCGACGCGCTCGGCGTCGGCGAGGTCGGCCTGGGCGGAGGAGAAGCGCCGGGTCAGGTCGAGCCCGACCGAGGTGGTGCCGGTGACGGCCGAGGCGGGCGCGACCCACCAGGCGCCGTCGGTATCGGGCAGCAGCACGTGGGTGGCGCCAGGCAGGTCGAGGACGACGCGCAGGTCGGCGTCGAGGGCGAGCGCGAACCGCTCGTCGCGGCCCAGCAGGGCGACGGCCACGGCGTTGCTCAGCAGCGGCCCGGGAACGAGCTCACGGGCGCAGGCCTCGAGCGCGACGGCGACGTCGAGCACCGAGCCGCCACCGCCGCCGGCCTCCTCGGCCAAGCCAATGGTGGCGACGCCCATCTCGCCGACGGCCTTCCAGGCCTCGTCGAACGCCGCCTCGGCGTCGGACTCCGCCAGCCGGGCTGCCTCGGCGCCGCCGAGACCGGCCGCCCACCCTCGCAGGCTGGCCGCCAGCTCGACGTGCTCCTCGGAGATGCCGATGCTCATGTGACTCCTCGTACCGAAAACTAGAACGTGTT
>JAOPXU010000249.1 GCA_025964985.1 Nocardioides sp. | reverse complement strand
ACCCGCGCCCGTCTGCGCGGCCGACTCCAGCTGCCCTGGCCGCGCGCGATCGGCACCCCGCCGTGGGCCGTGGCGCGCGAGCTCGCCGCCATCACCGGCGTACCCCACCGCACGCGGGTCGTGCGCTGGTCGCGCGTGCAGGTGCCGACGTCCGGGGTCCTCTACGTCGGCAACCGCTGGTTGCCCCGCCACGTCGTCCTGGTGCTCGAGGGCGAGCCGCCCCGTTGCTACGACCCGGGCAGCGGGCGGACGGCGCCGCTCGACGGCAGGCCGGTGGGCGGCTGGCAGCGACGCTGGCTGACCGTCAGCCCTGCAGCGCCGCGTAGCCGGGCTTGATGACGTCGTCGATGATCGCCAGCCGCTCGTCGAACGGCAGGAACGCGGACTTCATGGCGTTGATCGTGAACCAGCGCAGGTCGGTCAGGTCGTAGCCGAACGCGCCGACCAGCGCGGTCATCTCGTCGGTCATCGACGTGCGGCTCATCAGCCGGTTGTCGGTGTTGACCGTGACCCGGAACCGCAGCTTCGTCAGCAGCCCGATCGGGTGCTCGGCGATGCTCGTCGCCGCGCCGGTCTGCACGTTGGACGCCGGGCACATCTCGAGCGGGATGCGCTGGTCGCGCACGTAGGACGCCAGGCGGCCCAGCTCGACGGTGCCGTCGTCGTGCACCGTGATGTCGTCGACGATGCGGACGCCGTGACCGAGCCGGTCGGCGCCGCACCACTGGATCGCCTGCCAGATCGACGGCAGCCCGAACGCCTCGCCGGCGTGGATGGTGAAGTGGGAGTTCTCGCGCTGGAGGTACTCGAACGCGTCGAGGTGGCGGGTGGGCGGGTAGCCGGCCTCGGCCCCCGCGATGTCGAACCCGGCCACCCCGCGGTCGCGCCACGCGACGGCCAGCTCGGCGATCTCCATCGAGCGCGCCTGGTGACGCATCGCCGTCACCAGCTGGCGTACGACGATCGGTCGGCCGGCCTCGGCGGCGGCGGCCGTGCCCGCCTCGAACCCCTCCTGCACGGCGGCGACGACCTCGTCGAGGGTCAGCCCCTGCTCGACGTGCTGCTCGGGGGCGTAGCGCACCTCGGCGTAGACGACGCCGTCGGCCGCGAGGTCCTCGACGCACTCACGGGCGACCCGGTTCAGCGCGGCGCCGGTCTGCATGACGGCGACCGTGTGGTCGAAGGTCTCGAGGTAGCGCACCAGCGAGCCGGAGTCGGCGGACTCCGCGAACCAGTCCCCCAGCGCCTCGGCGCTCTCGTGGGTCGGCAGCCGGTGGCCGATCTCCTCCGCGAGCTCGAGGATCGTCGCCGGACGCAGCCCGCCGTCGAGGTGGTCGTGGAGGAGGACCTTCGGCGCTGAACGCACCTGCTCGCGTGTAGGTTCCATGCGTTCATCCAACCAGCCCAGCCCTGCACCCTCACTGTCCCCAGGAGGACCCGATGCGCACGTTCAGCACCCTCGACGAGCTCGCCGACGCGGTCGGCGAGGAGCTGGGGGTCGGCGACTGGCTGACCATCGAGCAGGACCGGGTCGTCACGTTCGCCGACGCGACCGACGACCACCAGTGGATCCACGTCGACGTCGAGCGCGCCAACGAGGGTCCGTTCGGCGGCCCGATCGCCCACGGCTACCTGACGCTCTCGCTCATCCCGTTCCTCGGCTCCTCGGTCTTCACCTTCGAGACCCCCGGCGCCAAGCTCAACTACGGCCTCAACAAGGTCCGCTTCCCCAACCCCGTCAAGGTCGGCCAGCGGGTGCGCGACAACGTCACCCTGCTCGCCGTCGACGACGTAGCGGCCGGCAAGCAGGTCACCATGAAGCACGTCATCGAAGTCGACGGCGAGGCCAAGCCGGCCTGCGTCGCCGAGATGGTCGTCCTGCTCCTCGGCTGAGGCTCGGTGGTGCGGTCGTGTGCCTGACCCCGGCGTCCAACCGGCCGTGGGGCACACGACCGGACGTCCGTCGTGGGGCAGTGGGCGCCGCGTCGAGGGATCCCCGGGTCGACCGGGGATCCCTGAACTTGGCAGGCGATGCACCGCCCGTCATGTCCAGGTTTCCCCGGCTGACCGGGGACGCCCCGGCCGGGCTCAGCCCACCCGGTCGATGACCAACGGCGTGACGGCGGGCGCCTCGGAGCCGATGTCCCAGCCTCCCTCGAGGGAGGCCAGCGCGCGGTCGAAGCGCTCGGGGGTGTCGGTGAGCAGGGTGAGGAGCGGCTGCCCCTCGCTGACCTCGTCGCCGGGGCGGGCGTGCCAGCGCACACCGGCGCCGGCCTGCACGGGGTCCTCCTTGCGCGCGCGTCCGGCTCCGAGCCGCCAGGCGGCGAGGCCGACGGCCATGGCGTCGAGGCGGGTGAGCACGCCGGACGTCGGCGCGGTGACGACGTGGGACTCGCGGGCCACGGGCAGCACGGCGTCCGGGTCGCCGTCCTGGGCGCGGACCATCGCCTTCCAGGCGTCCATGGCGGAGCCGTCGGCGAGGCGGTCGGCGGGGTCGACGTCGTCGCGACCGGCGCCGGCCAGCATCTCGCGGGCGAGGGCGAGGGTGAGCTCGACGACGTCGGCGGGACCGCCGCCGGCGAGGACCTCGATCGACTCCTCGACCTCGATGGCATTGCCGGCGGTGAGCCCGAGCGGGGTGGACATGTCGGTGAGCAGCGCGGTGGTGCGCACGCCGGCGTCGGTGCCGAGCGCGACCATGACCTCGGCGAGCTCGCGGGCGCGGTCGAGGTCCTTCATGAACGCGCCGGTCCCGACCTTGACGTCGAGCACGAGCGCGCCGGTGCCCTCGGCGATCTTCTTGCTCATGATCGACGACGCGATGAGCGGGATCGCCTCGACGGTGCCGGTGACGTCGCGCAGGGCGTAGAGCTTCTTGTCCGCCGGGGCCAGGCCGTCGCCGGCGGCGCAGATGACGGCGCCGACCGACTCGAGCTGCTCCATCATCTCGGCGTTGGACAGCGCCGCGCGCCAGCCGGGGATCGACTCGAGCTTGTCCAGCGTGCCGCCGGTGTGGCCGAGCCCGCGGCCCGACAGCTGCGGCACCGCGACGCCGCAAGCCGCCACCAGGGGCGCGAGCGGCAGGGTGATCTTGTCGCCGACGCCGCCGGTGGAGTGCTTGTCGGCGGTGGGCCGCGACAGCGACGCGAAGTCCATCCGCTCGCCCGAGGCGATCATCGCGGCGGTCCAGCGCGCGATCTCGCGGCGCTGCATGCCGTTGAGCAGGATCGCCATCGCCAGCGACGACATCTGCTCGTCGGCCACCTCGCCGCGCGTGTAGGCGTCGACGACCCAGTCGATCTGGGAGTCGGACAGCTCGTGCCCGTCGCGCTTGGCGAGGATCACCTCGACGGCGTCGTGGGGGGCGGCGTGGGTGCTCATTGCGACGACCTTACTGATGCGGAACCGGGGTGGGGTGGTCGGTGGTAGGGGTCCCCGGTCGACCGGGGATTCCTACACTTGTCCGGCCAAATCTCGCCGGACATGAGTAGTGGTCCCGGTCGACCGGGAATTCCTACTGGCCTCAGCCGGCCGCTACCGGCACCGACCGGACGCCCCGCAGCACGAACGTGCCCCGGCTCTCGGGCTCCCCGCGGAGCGTGAGCCCGGGGTACGTCGCGTCGAGCAGCGCGAGCGACTCGGCGAGCTCCATGCGGGCGAGCGGCGCGCCGAGGCAGAAGTGGACGCCGGCCCCGAAGGCCACGTGCGGGTTGGGGTCGCGGTCGAGCAGCATCTCGTCGGCGCGGTCGAAGACGGACGCGTCGCGGTTGGCGGAGCCGAGCAGGGCGGCGATCTTCTGCCCCTCCTCGACGACGACCCCGGCGACCTCGACGTCCTCGGTGGCGGTGCGCTCGAACAGCTGCAGGGCCGAGTCGAAGCGCAGCATCTCCTCGACCGAGGGCTCCGGGTCCTGCCCCGGCCGCAGCCCGCGGCGCAGCGCCGCGACCATGCCGTTGCCGAACACGTTGACCGAGGCCTCGTGGCCGGCGTTGAGCAGCAGCACGACCGCGGCCACCACCTCGTCGTCGCTGAGCTCGGTGGCGGCCAGGTCGCTCATCAGGTCGTCGCGCGGGGCCGTACGACGCTCCGCGACCAGCTCGCGCACGAGCCCGGCGAAGTCGGCGGCTGCGGCGACCGCGGCCGCCTGCACCGAGTCGCTCGGAGACACCTCGTACATCCGCACGATCGCCTGGGACCAGTCGCGCAGGTCGTCGGCGTGCGAGGTCGGTACGCCGAGCAGCTCGGCGATCACGAGCACCGGCAGGGGCTCCGCGTAGTCGCCGACGAGGTCGAAGCCGGCAGGGTCGACCTGCTCCAGCAGCCCGGACGCCAGGGCCCGGACCCGCGGCCGCAGCCGCTCGACGTGGCCCCGGTTGAAGGCGCGCGCGACGGGCCGGCGCAGCCGCGCGTGGTCGGGCGGCTCGTTCTCCATCATCTGGTTGCGGTGCAGGAGGTTGAACGGCTCGAGGGCGGCGGTCGGCTCCCGGTCGCGCCAGATGCGGCCCAGCCGGCGCTCGCGCAGCACCGCTCCGACGGCGGCGTGGCTGAAGGCGAGGTACATGCCCGAGGGCTCGTGCCAGGCGACCGCGTGGCGCTCGCGCTCGTGCGCCAGCGACGGGTAGGGGTCGGCGACGAAGGCGGCCGACCCCAGGTCAAGCGAGGTCGTCGGGACCGAAGGCATCGGGCAGCACCTCGTCCATCCGCTTGACCCCCGAGACGGTCATGAGCAGCAGGCTTGCACCGCCGTTCTCTGAGAGCAGCTGGCGGCAGCGGCCGCACGGCATGATCACCTCGCCGTCGCCGCCCACGCACACGAAGTGGGTGAGCCGGCCGCCGCCGCTGCGGTGCAGCTCGCTGACCAGCCCGCACTCGGCGCATAGCGCGACGCCGTAGGCGGCGTTCTCGACGTTGCAGCCCGAGACGTGGCGACCGTCGTCGACCAGCGCCGCAGCGCCGACCTTGTAGTGGGAGTAGGGCGCATAGGCGTGGCGCATGGCCTCGGTCGCCTCGGCCTGCAGCGCCGCCCAGTCGAAGCCCTCGTCGAGCGCCACTAGCCCGCGCTCCCCTTGCGGTAGATCTGCCCGTCGGCCGCTGGCATGCGTAGTCGTTGGGAGGCGAAGGCGAGGACCAGCAGCGTCACGACGTAGGGCGTCATGGTGGTGAAGTCGCCGGGCACGAGGTCGATGGAGAAGTAGAGGAGGGCGAGCGCTGCGGCGGCGCCCGTCATCAGCGCGGCGGTGCGCAGGTTGCGGCGCAGGACCTGCACGATCGCGAAGACCAGCGCGAGCACGGCGAGCGCGAGGAGCAGCGCGTGCACGGACTCCTGGCCCGAGCGCAGGCCGAGGGTCTCGGTGTAGCCGAACAGCGCCGAGCCCGCGATCAGGCCGCCGGGTCGCCAGTTGCCGAAGATCATCGCGGCGAGACCGATGTAGCCACGACCACCGGTCTGGCCGTCGCGGTAGGCGCTGGAGGCGACCATGACCAGGAAGGTGCCGCCGAGTCCGGCCAGGCCGCCCGAGACGACGACCGCGATCATCTTGTAGCGGATCACGTTGATGCCGAGCGACTCGGCTGCCGCCGGGCTCTCGCCGCACGAGCGCAGTCGCAGGCCGAACGACGTCTTCCACAGCAGGAACCAGCTGAGCAGCACCAGCAGGAACGCGATGACGACGAGGATCGAGAGCCCGTTGGTCAGCGCCCGCGCGACCGCGGCGAGCTCGGAGACGAGGAACAGGTCCTTCTGCTCGATCTCCCCGAGGCTCTCGACCAACGGATCGATGGTGAGCGCGGGCAGGTCGGGCAGGCCGGGCGACTGGCTGGTGCTGCCGCCGTCGCGGCCGGCGAAGGTGACGGCCGCGAGGTACTGGACCACGCCGAGCGCGATGATGTTGATGGCGACGCCAGAGACGATGTGGTCGACGCCGAAGATGACCGTCGCGACGGCGTGCAGCAACCCGCCGATGGCGCCGAACAGGATGCCGCCGAGGATGCCGCCCCAGGCGCCCATCTCGAGCGCGAAGTAGGCGCCGCCGAAGGTGCCGAGGATGAGCATGCCCTCGAGGCCGATGTTGACGACGCCAGCACGCTCGGCCCACAGCCCACCCAGACCGGCGAGCATGATCGGGACGGTCGCGGCCTGGGCAGCGCGCAGGGCGCCGGACGAGGTGAGGTCGCCGGCGTCGGTGACGAGCTCGAGCAGGGCGAGGAAGACCAGCACGCCGAGGAACACCGCGGGCACGAGCCACCAGGCGATGCGGCGCCGCGGGTCGGGTGCGGCGTCGGTCGGGACGGTGCCGAGCTCGGGAGAGACGGGAACGCTCATCGGTCGGTCCTCCCGGACGTCGACGGGTCGTCGGGCAGGTCGTCGCCGTGCGGCGCGGCGCCGGTGTCGCGACCGGTGCCGGCGTCCGTCGCAGCGGCGTCACGCGTGCCTGCGCCGGTCAGCGCCGGCTCGGCGGCCCGGTCGCCGGGACCACTGTCGCCGCCGTCGGCGTCAGCGGCGCGGGCCAGCGCGCGAGCGACCTGGTGCTGCTCGAGCCGCAGGCCGTAGCGACGCACGACCTCGTAGGAGATCACGACCATCAGCAGGATCGTGCCCTGCATGATCTTGACGATCTCGGGCGAGACGCCGGCCTCGATCTGCAGCACGTTGCTGCGCTCCTCGAGGTAGGCGAAGAGGATGGCGCCCAGGGCGATCCCGATCGGGTTGTTGCGGCCGATCAGGGCCACGGCGATGCCGGTGAAGCCGATGCCGGCGGGGAACGTCGAGCCGTAGGAGTAGTACTCGCCGAAGATGTAGGGCAGGCCGACCAGCGCCGCGAAGGCACCCGACAGCATCATCGCCACGACGATCATCCGCTTGACGTTGACGCCGCTGGCCACCGCGGCGGTCAGCGATCGGCCGGTGGTGCGCAGGTCGAAGCCGAATCGCGTGCGGTTGAGCAGGAACCAGTAGACGAAGCCGGCGACGGCCGCGATGACCACGAAGCCGTAGATCTCCGCGGCCGGTCCCTCACCGACGGAGATGCCGGGGATGCGGCTGCCCTCCGGGATCGGCTTGGTCGACACCGTGTTGCTGCCGGGGGCCAGGGTCGTGAGCTCGCGCAGCAGGTAGGCGGTCAGGCCGACGGCGATCGCGTTGAGCATGATCGTCGAGATGACCTCGCTGACGCCTCGGTAGGCGCGCAGGACGCCCGCGATGCCGGCGTAGAGCGCGCCGGCGATCATCGCGACGACGATCGCGAAGCCGGTGTTGAGGTAGCCGGGGAGCCACGCCTCGCCGGCGACGAGGGCCGCGACCAGGGCGGCGACGAGGAACTGGCCCTCGACACCGATGTTGAACAGGTTCATCCGGAAGCTGATGGCGACCGCGAGGCCCGCGAGGTAGTAGATCGTCGTCTTGTCGAGGATGTTGGCCCAGTTGCGCTCGGCCGGGGTGGTGCGCATCTCTCGCCACACGTCCCAGACGGGGTCACCGGCCGAGACCAGGATGACGCTGATGATGACGAAGGAGAGGACGAGCGCCAGCACGGGCGCAGCGACCCCGAGGGCGAGGCGTTGGGCGCGCACGTTCATGCGGTCTCCTCCGTGCGGTCGCTGCCGGCACCGGTCATCGCCGAGCCCAGGGCCTCGGGGGTCACCGATCCCGGGTCGAACGTGCCCACGAAGCGGCCACGCAGGATGACCTCGATGCGGTCGGACAGCCCGATCAGCTCGTCGAGGTCGGCGGAGATGAGCAGCACGCCCAGACCCTCGCGACGGGCGGTCTTGATGTGGTCCCAGATCGCGGCCTGCGCGCCGACGTCGACGCCGCGGGTCGGGTGGGAGGCGATCAGCAGGATCGGGTCGCCGCTCATCTCGCGGCCCACGATCAGCTTCTGCTGGTTGCCGCCGGAGAGGGCGCGGGCGAGCACGTTGGGGCCGGGCGTGCGGACGTCGTACTCCTCGATGATGCGCTCGGTGTCGGCGCGCGCGGCGCGGCTGCGGATGAGGCCGTGCGACGAGCTCGGCTTGCGCGAC
Organism: Nocardioides sp.; assembly: GCA_025964985.1. Classification (GTDB taxonomy): domain Bacteria; phylum Actinomycetota; class Actinomycetes; order Propionibacteriales; family Nocardioidaceae; genus Nocardioides. The sequence continues at coordinate 5,154 of JAOPXU010000249.1, read as the reverse complement.
TGGTGGCCCAGGATGCGGTTCTCCCACAGCGGCGCGTCGAGCAGCAGGCCGTGGCGGTGGCGGTCCTCGGGGATGTAGCCGATGCCGGCCTCGCGGCGGCGCAGGGTGGAGTCGTGGGTGATGTCGACCCCGGCGAGCTCGACGTGGCCGGTGGTGCCCGTGCGCATGCCCATGATCGCCTCGACGAGCTCGGCCTGGCCGTTGCCCTCGACGCCGGCGATGCCGAGCACCTCGCCGCGGTGGACGGTGAGGTCGATCGCGTCGAGCAGGGGACGGCCGTCGGCGGTGGGCAGCGTCAGGTCGCGCACCTGCAGCAGCACGGTGTCGGTGACCGTGGAGACCTCGGTGCTCGGCGACGGGAGCTCAGAGCCGACCATGAGCTCGGCGAGCTGGCGGGAGGTGACCTTCGACGGGTCGGAGACGGTGGTGACGGTCGTGCCGCGCCGGATGACGGTGATCTCGTCGGCGACCGAGAGCACCTCGTCGAGCTTGTGAGAGATGAAGATGACCGACAGGCCCTCCTTCTTCAGCCCGCGCAGGTTGTCGAAGAGCTCCTCGACCTCCTGCGGGACGAGCACCGCGGTCGGCTCGTCGAGGATGATGACCTGCGCGCCGCGGTAGAGGACCTTGAGGATCTCGACGCGCTGCCGGGCCCCGACCCCGAGCTCCTCGACGAGGCGGTCGGGCTCGACCCCGAGGCCGTAGGAGTCGGAGATCTCGACGATGCGCCGCCGCGCCTTGGCCCCGATGCCGTGCATGCGCTCGGCGCCCAGCACGACGTTCTCGAGGACCGTGAGGTTGTCGGCGAGCATGAAGTGCTGGAAGACCATGCCGACGCCGGCCTTGATGGCGTCGGACGGCGACGACAGCGTCATCTCGCGCCCGCCGATGGCGATCGTGCCAGAGTCGGGCGCCTGCACGCCGTAGAGGATCTTCATCAGCGTCGACTTGCCGGCGCCGTTCTCCCCGACGATCGCGTGGATCGTGCCGCGCCGCACGTCGATGTTGACGTCGTCGTTGGCGACGACACCGGGGAAGCGCTTGCCGATGCCGCGCAGCCGGACGGCGACCTCGGAGCCGTCGCCGGCCTTGCCGAGGTCGGGGGGTGCGATGGTCGCCACGGGGACGGACCTTCCTGACGGTGGTGGGATGGCCGGCACGAGACTACTCACAGCTCACGCGGCCGGACCGGTCCCGGGGCGGGACCTGGCGAGGCCCGCGGGCACGCATGCTGCGCGCCCGCGGGCCTCGTGTGCAGAGGCGTCCTGGATCAGGACGTGGGGACGGTGATCTCGCCGTCGATGATCTGCTGCTTGAGCTCGTCGAGCTGCCCGGCGATGTCGTCGACCTGACCACCGCTGGTGGAGTAGCCCACGCCGTCGACCGACAGGTCGTAGCGGGTGACGCCGGTGGGGGCGCTGCCCCCGGCGACCTCGGCGAGGTAGGTGGACACGGCCACGTCGACGTTCTTCAGCATCGAGGTGAGGATGACGTCCTGGACCGCCGGGTCGGCGGTGTTGTACTGGTCGGAGTCGACACCGATGGCCAGGTTGTCGGACTCGGACGCCGCCTCGAACACGCCGCCGCCGGAGCCGCCGGCCGCGTGGTAGACGATGTCGGCGCCGCCGTCGAACATGCCCTCGGCCGCGGTCTTGCCCTTGGCCGGGTCACCGAAGCCGGAGAAGTCCGGCGCCTGGGTGAGGTAGGTCGACTGGATCTCGATGTCGGGGTTGACCGCCTCGGCACCGGCGCGGTAGCCGGCCTCGAACTTCGCGATCAGCGGGACCTCGACGCCACCGATGAAGCCGATGTTGCCGGTCTCGGACTTGAGCGCCGCCGCGGCGCCGACCAGGAACGAGCCCTGCTCCTCGGCGAACACGAGGTTGGCGACGTTGTCGGCGACGACGTTCTCGCTGTCGATGATGGCGAAGTCGACGTCGGGGTACTCGGCGGCGACCTTGGTCACCGAGGCCTCATAGGCGAAGCCGACGGCGATGATCGGGTTGAAGCCGGCGTCGGCGAAGGTGCGCAGGCGCTCCTCGCGAGCCGCCTCGTCCTCACCGTCCTCGGCCTCTGCCTCCTCGGAGTCGAAGCCGAACTCGCCGGCGGCCTCGTCGAGGCCCGCGGCGGCGGAGTCGTTGAAGGACTGGTCACCGCGGCCGCCGACGTCGTAGGCCATGCCGACCTTGATGTCGGAGACGGGCTCCTCGCTGCCGGCCGGCTCGCTGGAGCCCTCGGAGGCGGAGCTGCTGTTGCTGCTGGTCGACTCGGTGCCCTCCTCGTCGTCCTCGCTGGCGCACGCGGAGAGCGCCAACACGGCGGCGCTCAGTACTGCTGCAATCTTGGTCGTACGACGCAAGGTCACTCCTCGGGGTAGGGGTGCCCACGTGGGGTGGGACACCGAAAACATGCGTCACCATAGCCTCGCCCGAGGGCCCGCGGCGCCACACCCGGCGAGTTTCCCGGGTTGTTATGAGTCGGTGACATACGGCGTCCCCGAACGGGCCTGGAACGGGCCCGGAACGCCCTGCGGACGACCCCGGAGCGGGGTCGGGACGCGTGGGTCAGGAGGGTCGCAGGGCCCCGAGCGCGGCCTGCGCCAGCACCCGCGACCCGATGCTGACCGCCCGCTCGTCGACGCGCAGGTTGCCCTGGTGCAGGTCGTACGTCGGCCCGCCCGGCGTGCGGGTGCCGAGGCGGAACATGGAGCCCGGCACCTGCTCGACGTACCAGCCGAAGTCCTCGCCGCCCAGGCTCTGCGGCACCGACGTCTGGCCGCCCTGCCCGAGCGCGGCGCGCACGGCGGCGCCGAGGATCGCGTTGGAGCCGGGGTCGTTGACCACGGGCGGCACGCCCTGCAGGTAGTCGACGGTGGCCGTGACGCCGTAGGGCCGCACGATGTCGTGGACGGCCTCGCGGATGATCGGCTCGCAGCCGGCCCAGGCCACCTGGTCGAGGATCCGCACGGTGCCCGCGACCATGCCGCGGTCGGGGATGACGTTGGGGGCCGAGCCGGCGCGGACGACGCCCCAGACGACGCTGACGCCGGCGCGGGGGTCCATCCGGCGGCTGAGCACGGCGGGCAGCTCGCTGGTGACCTTGGCCAGGGCGAAGGTGAGGTCGCCGGTGAGGTGGGGCCGCGAGGTGTGGCCGCCGGTGCCCTCGAGGTGGACCTCGATCTTGTCGGCGGCGCTGGTCAGGGCGCCGGAGCGCATCCCGACCCGCCCGACGTCGACGGCGGGGTCGCAGTGCAGCGCGAAGATGCGCTGCACGCCCTCGAGGTGACCATGGGCGATGAGGTGCTTGGCGCCGCCGGGCATCACCTCCTCCGCGGGCTGGAACAGCAGCCGGACCCGGCCGGGCAGCTCGCCGCGCTCGTGGAGCTCGGCCAGCGCCAGTGCGGCGCCGACCATGCTGGTGGTGTGCACGTCGTGGCCGCAGGCGTGGGCGACGCCGGGCACGGTGCTGGCCCAGTCGACGCCCGAGACGTCTTGGACCGGCAGCGCGTCGATGTCGGCCCGCAGGGCCACGACGCCCGGAGAGGCGTCGGTGGGGCCGAGCTCGGCCACGACCCCGGTGGGCGTGGGGTAGGTGACCTGCCAGCCGGCGGCCTCGACGCGCTGGCCGACGAGCTCGGTGGTGCGGGTCTCGGCCCACGACAGCTCGGGGTGCGCGTGGAGGTCACGGCGCAGGTCGACCAGCTCGGCGTCGTACTTGGCGACGACCTCGGAGATGAGCTCGGTGGCGAGGGCGGAGTGGTCGGACATCTCGTCCCACGATAGCCCCCGCTCCCCCGGGCCGGCCGCGCGTCAGCCCCGGTCGTCGTAGGCCGCGAGCAGCCGGTCGGCGGCGACGGTGGCGGGCAGGCCACCGGCCAGCACCTCGCGGCGCACGTCGTCGCGGATCGCGCGCACGCCCGGCGAGTGGCGGAGCCGCTGGTCGAGCTCGTCGCGCACGAGAGCCCAGGTGAAGTCGAGCTGCTGGGAGGCCCGCTTGGCCGCCAGGCCGCCCTCGCCGAGGTGGGCGCGGTGGGAGAGCACGTGGTCCCAGACGTCGTCGACGTGCAGGTCGTGCAGCGCCGAGCAGGTGACGACCGGTGGCGCCCACTCGTCGTGGCCGCGGACCAGGCGCAGCGCGCCGGCGAGCTCGCGGGCCGCGCCCCGGGCCTCGCGCTCGTGGTCGCCGTCGGCCTTGTTGACGGCCACGACGTCGGCGATCTCGAGGATGCCCTTCTTGATGCCCTGCAGCTGGTCGCCGGTGCGGGCCAGGGTGAGGAAGAGGAACGTGTCGACCATGCCGGCCACCGTCACCTCGGACTGCCCGACGCCGACGGTCTCGACCAGCACCACGTCGTACGACGCCGCCTCGAGCACCGCCATGGCCTGCACGGTCGCGCGCGCGACGCCGCCCAGGGTCCCGGCCGACGGCGAGGGCCGGATGTAGGCGGCGGGGTCTGCCGAGAGCCGCGCCATGCGCGTCTTGTCGCCGAGCACCGACCCGCCGGTGCGCACCGAGGACGGGTCGACGGCGAGCACGCCGACGCGGTGGCCGGTAGCGGTCAGCCGGGTGCCGAGGGCCTCGATGAAGGTGGACTTGCCGACGCCGGGCACGCCGCTGATGCCGACGCGCACGGCTGGCGAGTGCACGCCGGAGGTGTCGTCGGTCAGGGTCGTGAGCAGCTCGCGGGCGAGCTGGCGCCGCTCCGGCTTGGCCGACTCGACGAGCGTGATCGCCTGGGCGACCGCGGCCCGTCGGCCCTCCCGGATGCCGTCGACGAGCGTGGCGACGTCGACGGGCATCAGTGACCCAGCTGCTCCCGCAGCTTGGCGAGCAGGTCGAGCGCCGACTCGGCGATGACGGTGCCGGGCAGGAACACCGCGGCCGCCCCCATCTCGCGCAGCGTGGGCACGTCGTCGGGCGGGATGACGCCGCCGATGACGGTCATGATGTCGGGGCGCCCCTGCTCCTCGAGTGCGGCCTTGAGCGCCGGGAGCAGGACGAGGTGGCCGGCCGCGAGCGAGCTGACGCCGACGATGTGCACGTCGGCGTCGACCGCCTGCTGGGCGACCTCCTCGGGCGTGGAGAACAGCGGGCCGACGTCGACGTCGAAGCCCATGTCGGCGAAGGCCGAGACGATGACCTTCTGGCCGCGGT
>JAOPXU010000230.1 GCA_025964985.1 Nocardioides sp. | reverse complement strand
GTGGACGTAGAGGTCGTGGAACGCTTTGAGGTCGCCCTCGGCCGCCGCGGCGTCACTCGCAGTGACCTCGACGCCCTCCTTGGCGGCTTTCTTGATGTTGCGGCGCCACTGCTGGTTCATGCCCTTGAGGACGTCGTCCTCGGTGCGGGCCGTGCCGTCGGGGTGGCGCAGCGGCAGCTGGAAGACGTGGCGCGGCTGGCCGGCCGCGAAGCCGCCGCCGACGCCCTGCTGTCGCCAGCCGAGCTCGCTGAGCTGCGAGACGACCCGGGCGCCGGTGGCGTCGCGGTCGGTGGGCGCGACGTCGTCGAGGCGGCGTACGGCGGGGTCGGCGATGCCGGCCTTGAGGGCGGCGGCGTCCCAGCGGCGGGTGACCACGGGCGGGCCGATGCGCACGCCGAACGCACCCTGGCCCTTCACGTGCGCGGCCAGCGGGCCGAGCAGGGCGCCGAGGTCGTCGCTGGCCCAGTCGAGCAGCGGGCCCTCGGGCAGGTAGGCGAGGTAGCGCTTGAGCCGGGGCAGCTGGCGGTAGAGGACCAGCGCGGCGCCCACCTGTTCGGACCCGTCGAACCAGCCGACGGACTCACGGCGCCACTCGGCCTTGACCGCTCCCCAGGCCGGTGTCTGCAGGAAGCTGGCGGAGCGGCGGGAGTCGACGAACGCGAGGTGCTCGGCGGTCGAGGTCGCGCGGCAGGCGTAGGTCACTCCTCGAGGTTAGAGGCGCTCGCGCAGCCAGGCGAAGTCGGCCGTGTGCTCCGCGGCACCGCCCGGGGTCTCGCAGACCACCGGTGCGCCGGCGTCGCGGACCACCGCGGCGAGCAGGTCGGCGTCGATGCGGCCGGCGCCGAAGTTGGCGTGGCGGTCGGCGCCGGAGTCGAACTCGTCGCGGCTGTCGTTGCAGTGGACCAGGTCGATGCGCCCGGTGATCGCGCGGACGTCGTCGACGACGGTCTCGAGCGCGTTGCCGCCGGCGTGGGCGTGGCAGGTGTCGAGGCAGAAACCGACCCGGTCGGCCTGCTCGGTGGTGGAGATGGCGTCCCAGACCCGGGCGATGCGCTCGAGGTAGCGGGTCATCGCGTTGTCGCCGCCGGCGGTGTTCTCGATGAGCAGCGGCACCTTGAGGTCGGTCGCCTCGACGGCCTTGCGCCAGTTGTCGAAGCCCTTGTCGGGGTCGTCGTCCTTGCCGACGTGGCCGCCGTGGACGATGAGGCCCTGGGCGCCGATGGCCGCCGCCGCGTCGACGTGCTGCTGGAGCAGCTTGCGGCTCGGGATGCGGATGCGGTTGTTGGTCGTGGCGACGTTGACGATGTAGGGCGCGTGGACGTAGAGGTCGACCCCGGCGGCCACCGCGTCGGCCTGCAGGCCCTCGGCCCCGCCGGCGTAGCGGAACTCGGGGCCCTTGTAGCCCTGCGGGTCGCCCAGGAAGAACTGCACGAGCGGAGCCCGGCGGGCCGCCGCCTCGGCGATCGGGTCGGTCTGGTCGACGTGGGCGCCGATCGCGATCTCGCTCATGGGCCCACTGTAGGAAGCAGCACCGACAGGACCGACGGCACCACCGGCGGCCCCACCCGCAGGGCGAGGGGTCAAGGCTGCCGCGACCCGGGGACTGGCCCTACGATCGGGCCTGCGGGCTCGGCCTGCCGCGTCGACCTCCGTAGCCGGGAGCAGCCCACCATGACCAGCATCCGCATCCAGTCCGCCGACCGCACCTGGTCCGCCGACACCTCCGAGGGCGCCCGCGTGTTCCGGATCGGTCGCGACGAGTCCTCCGACGTCGTCGTCGCCGACCCCGCCGTGTCCCGCCGCCACGCCGAGGTCCGCGCGCTCGGCGACGGCTGGGAGGTCGTCGACGTCGGCAGCTCGCTCGGCACCTGGGTCGACGGCCGCCGCGTCGACCGGCAGACGCTGCAGGGCACCACCGTCATCGGCCTCGGCGACCAGGGCCGCTCGGTCCAGCTCACCGTCACCGTCAGCGCGCCGGTCGCCGCCCCCCGCCACGCCGCCCCGCCGTCGCAGCCCGGCCCCCCGCCGTACGCCGCTCCGCAGCCCGGCCCACCAGCCCGCCCGGCCCCGCCGGCACCTGCCATGACCCAGCAGTTCCAGCCCTCGCACCCGCCGCTGGACCAGACGATGATGACCGGCCCCATCCCCGTCGGCGGCCCGCCGGGCGCCACCGGGCCCGGGCTGCTCGTGCGCCGCCGACTCGACGGCGACCTGCGCTTCCCGCCCGGCCGTCCGGTGCGCGTGGGCCGCGACCCCGCGCTCGAGGTGCTCGCCGACGACCAGGCCGTCTCGCGGCTGCACGCCGTCATCGAGCCGCGCCCCGACGGCTGGTGGTGGGTCGACCGGTCGACGTCCGGCTCGTTCGTCGACGGCGAGCACGTGACGTCGTTCCACATCGAGGAGACCGTCCTGGTCAGCCTCGGCCACCCGACCGCCGGCTACGAGATCGAGGTCGTGCCGGTCGTCGCGGCCCACGAGGCCGCCGCCGGCATCCAGCGTCGCAAGCGCCGGCGCACCCTGGCCGTCGTCGGGGCGGCGCTCGCGCTGGTCCTGGCCGCCACCGGCCTCACCTGGGGCGTGGTCGCCCTCGTCAGCGGCGACGCCCCCGAGGTCGCCGGCCCGAGCGGCGACCCCTCGGTCGACCGGGCGGCGGCGCTCGACCGCGCCAAGGCGGCCGCCGTGCTGCTCCAGGCCGTCGACGAGTCGGGCCAGGTCATGTGGTCGGGCTCCGGCTCGGTCATCAGCGACGACGGCCTGATCCTCACCAACGCCCACGTCGGCGACCCCGACGCCCCCGGCCAGGGCTCCTCCGAGGACGACCCGGCCTACCTCGAGGTCTCGCTGACCAACGGCGACGACGACGCCCCGGCCCGGGCGACCTACCGCGCCACCCCGATCGTCTCCGACGGCTACCTCGACGTCGCCGTGCTGCAGATCGACGCCGACGTCGACGGCGGCGAGGTCGACACCAGCGACCTCGACCTGCCCGAGCCGCTCCCGATCGGCGACAGCGACGAGCTGCGCACCGGCGACCGGATCATCGCCCTCGGCTACCCCGCGATCGGCAACGTCTCCGCCCAGGGCGACCGGCCGCTGACCGTCACCGAGGGCGTCGTGTCGACCTTCCAGGCCGACCCCGTCATCGGCACCGAGCGCGGCTCGATCGACAGCGACGTGCGCCTCGGCTCCGGCAACTCCGGCGGCCCCTCCATCAACGAGGCCGGCGAGATCATCGGCCTCAACACCCGGGTGATCACCGCGGCCTCCGTCGACGCCGGCTCCATCACCCAGGGCTCGGCGCTCATCGTCCCGGTCAACCTGGCCGCCGAGGTGCTCGAGATCGCCCGCGACGGCGGCGACCCCGACTACGTCTCGCCCTACCTCGACTCCATGCCCACCGACCCCGGCCTGCCGACCGGCGCCACGGCGGTCGCCAACGGCTGGGTCACCGACGACGAGAGCGGCAGCTGCCGCGGCACCAGCACCCCCGACGCGCCGCAGGAGCTCCTCGGCGTCGCGGTCGGCGACACGCTGCAGGCCGAGTTCACGCTGGAGGGCGTCCCGTCCGGGCTGCCCATCTCGATCGACTTCTACCTCGCCGACGGCACCCGGGTCGACACGCTCTCGGGCGCGTGGGACGGCGACGAGGCGACCACCTGCATCGGCGCGCCCCTCACCATCCAGGACGCCGTGCCCGGCATGACCGCCGAGCTGTCGCTGGGCCAGGACGGCGCGGTCGCGGTCGAGAACCCGGTCGTCTTCCCCGACAACAACTGAGGCCTCACCTGCCCGCGAGCAGCAGCGTCGTCGCCGAGGCGGCGGCGCCCGAGGCCACGAAGCTGCTGCCGAGCACCCACGCCGGAGCTGCGGTGCGGGCCGGACGGGCGTGCCGGCGCGCCGCCGGAACGGGTACGCCGTCGGCGCCGCCCACGCGGTCGGGGACCCGCGGCCGGCGCAGCGGTCGGGGCAGACCCAGCGCCCGCACCTGCGCACGGGCCTCGACGGCCGAAGACGGTCGGTGGGCCGGGTCGGGGTGGAGCAGCGCGGCGACCAGCGGGTCGAGCGGGCCGGGCGCCAGGCCCAGCAGGCGGCGGGCGGTCAC
>JAOPXU010000201.1 GCA_025964985.1 Nocardioides sp. | reverse complement strand
TCGTGCGCGCACCGCGGCACCAGCGCGACCAGCCCCGCCGGGACCCGGGCATCGGCGGCGTACTGCCGGGCGGCCTGCTCCGCCGAGCCCTGCAGCGCGGCCAGACCCGCGACGAACTCCGGGCGCGACCAGGGCGTCAGCGCCTCCAGCTCCCGGAGGTCTGCCGTACTGGCCATCAGGAGAGTGAAGTCGAACGCGTGTTCGATGGCCAGGGTCCGGGCGGGTTGTGGAAGCTGTTCGGCCGTGGAGCCGTGGAGCCGTGGAGCCGTGGAGCCGTGGGTCCCAGCCCTCGGCCGGGCATGCGTGCCGACCCACGACGTTCCCCGGTCATGACCACGAGCGACGACCTGGACCGCAACCGCGCGAACGTGCTGGCCTTCTATGACCTCATGTTCAACCAGTGCCGGCCGGCGGAGGCCGTCGAGCGGTACGTCGGGGCGACGTACGTGCAGCACAACCCGCAGGTCGCCGACGGCAAGGACGCCTTCGTCGCGTACTTCGAGCGGATGGCGCGGGAGTTCCCCGGCAAGCGGGTCGAGTTCGTCCGGACCGTCGCAGAGGGCGATCTCGTGGTGCTGCACTGCCGGCGGAGCTGGCCGGGCGACCACGACTACGCGGGCATGGACGTCTTCCGCGTCGACGCCGACGGCAGGGTCGTCGCGCACTGGGACGTCCTGCAGGTCGTCCCCGAGACCGCCGCCCACGGCAACGGCATGTTCTAGGTCAGGCCCAGCGCCTCGGCGAGCGCGTCCGCCCACTGCTGGTAGCCCCGGTCATTCGGGTGGAAGCCGTCGGCGTACAGCCCCCGGTACGGCGGGCCGGTGTGCGCCCAGAGGTCCGCGACGCGCAGCCCGTGCTCTGCGGCGCGGGCACGGACCACCTCGTTGACGCGCCGGGTCTTGCGCTCGAACACCCCTCGGGCGGTCGTGGACACCACCGCGCCGGGGGGCAGCGCCGTGCACAGGTCCTCGACGGCACGGGTCCAGACGGCCTCGCGCGTGCGCAGCGCGTCGTTGCCGCCGACGACCGCGGTCACGAGCTCGGCCCCGAGGTCGCGCCCGGCGGGCCACTGCACGTCGACGACCTCGCGCGTGCGCGCGCCGGAACGCGACAGGTTCACGACCCGCCACGGCTCGCCCGTCGCCCGCAGCCGTGCCAGCACCAGGCCGACCCAGCCGCGGTCGTGCGCGCTGGCGCCGACGCCCTGCGCGGCGCTGTCGCCGAGCACGAGCCAGAGAGGTCCGGCCGCCTCCCGGGCCGCGCCGTTCGACGCCTCCCACGCCGGGCGGTAGCGCTCCACCTGCTCGATCGAGCGGCGGAACAGCGGCAGCCGCCTGGCGAGGTCCACGACGGGAGGGTAGGTGCGCGGACTAGCCTGCGGGCCATGTGCGGCATCGTGGGATACGTCGGCGACAAGCAGGCCCTGGAGGTCGTCCTGGACGGCCTGCGCCGGCTCGAGTACCGCGGCTACGACAGCGCCGGCGTGTCGGTCCTCGACGGCAGCGGGCTGCAGGTCGAGCGCAAGGCCGGCAAGCTCGCCAACCTCGAGGAGCTCGTCAGCGGGCGTGCGATGCCGGGCACGCTCGGCATCGGCCACACCCGCTGGGCGACGCACGGTCCGCCCACCGACGCCAACGCCCACCCCCACGTGGACTGCGCGGGTGCGGTCGCCGTCGTCCACAACGGCACCATCGAGAACTACGAGGTGCTGGTCGCCGGGCTCGAGCAGCGCGGCCACCAGCGCCGCTCCGAGACCGACACCGAGGTCGTCGCGCACCTGCTCGAGGAGCGCTACGCCGACGGCCCGACCCAGGGCGACCTGCCGGCGTCGCTGCGCTCGATCTGCAAGGACCTCGAGGGCTCGTTCGTCCTCGTCGTCAGCCACCGCGACGAGCCCGACCTCGTCGTCGCCGCCCGCCGCAACCTGCCGCTGGTGATCGGCCTCGGTGACGGCGAGAACTTCGTCGGCTCGGACGTCACCGCCTTCATCGCGCACACCCGCGAGGCCCGCGCCGTCGAGCAGGACCAGGTCGTCGAGGTCCGTCGCGCGGGGGTCACCGTCACCGACCTCGAGGGCACCGTCGTCGACGGCGACAGCTACCACGTCGACTGGGACACCGACGCCGCCGAGAAGGGCGGCTACGAGTTCTTCATGCTGAAGGAGATCGAGGAGCAGCCGGCTGCGGTCCGCGAGACCCTCGGCGGACGGCTCGACGCCGACGGGCTGCTGCACCTCGACGAGCTGGCGATGAGCGACGAGGACGTCCGCGGCATCGAGCAGGTGTTCATCGTCGCGTGCGGCTCGGCCTACCACTCGGGTCTGATCGGCAAGTACGCCATCGAGCGCTGGTGCCGGCTGCCCGTCCAGGTCGAGATGGCCAGCGAGTTCCGCTACCGCGACCCCGTCGTCGGCCGCAACACCCTGGTCATCGCGGTCAGCCAGTCGGGCGAGACCGCCGACACCCTCGAGGCCGTCCGGCACGCCCGCTCGCAGCGGGCCTGGGTGCTGGCCGTCACGAACACGGTCGGCTCGACGATCAGCCGCGAGTCCGACGCCGCGCTGTACACCCGCGGCGGGCCCGAGGTGGCGGTCGCGTCGACCAAGGCGGTGATGACCCAGATCACCGCCATGTACCTGGTCGGGCTGTACCTCGCGCAGCTGCGCGGCACCCGCGACCCCGACGAGGTGCGCGCCCACATGGCCGACCTCAGCACCATCCCCGACCTGCTCACCGAGCTGCTCGGCCGGATGGAGCCGGTGCGCGAGCTGGCCCGCTCGCTCAAGGACGAGGAGCGGGTGCTGTTCCTCGGCCGCCACGTCGGCTACCCGATGGCGCTCGAGGGTGCGCTCAAGCTCAAGGAGCTGGCCTACGTCTCGGCCGAGGGCTTCCCCGCCGGCGAGATCAAGCACGGGCCGATCGCGCTGATCGAGCAGGGCACCCCGGTCGTCGTCATCGCGCCGCGGCACGCGCTGCAGGCCAAGCTCATCAACAACGTGCAGGAGGTCCGCGCCCGCGGCGCCCGCACCATCGTCATCACGACCGACGGCGACGCCAGCGTCCTGCCGTACGCCGACGACGTCATCTCGATCCCCGACACCAAGTCGCTGCTCACGCCGCTGCTGACGATCGTCCCGCTGCAGGTGCTCTCGGCCGAGATCGCCCGGGCGCGCGGGCTCGACGTCGACCAGCCCCGCAACCTCGCCAAGTCCGTGACCGTGGAGTAGCGATGACCATCGAGTACAGCCTGGAGCTCATCCGCGGCCTCGGCAGCGACCTGCACACCGTCGCCGACGTGATGGACGGCCGGAACGCGGCTGCCCGCTACGAGCAGGCCGACGTCGGCCGGCAGGTGGCCGACGCGCTCGACCACTTCGCCGACAACCGGGACGACAAGCGCGAGCTGCTCACCAAGAGCAGGCGCAACGTCGGTGACATGGCGCAGGCGACCGCGGCCAGCTTCGAGGAGTTCGACCAGGAGATGGCCAAGGCCGTGAAGACGATCCTCGAGGAGCCCGCGTGAGCGCCCGTGCCGCCGAGTGGCACCTGCTGGGCCACGGCAGCGACCCGGTGCCGCACAGCACCACCGCCGTCGACCGCCTGGCCGACACCTACGAGCAGACGGCCGTCGCGATCCGCGAGTCCACGGACCGGCTGCGCCGGCTCGCCGAGCTCGACGGCTGGACGGGTGACGCGGCGGAGGCCTTCGCGGAGGCGGCGGACGACCTGCACGGCGACCTGGGCGACGCCGAGCGCCGGTACGAGGACGCCGGGGTGGCCCTGCGCGCGTTCGTCCGCCGGTGAACACGGCCCGGACGGAGTCGTGGGGCGCCGTGCGCGCCGCCGAGACGGCCCACGACGCGGTGGTCCGCAACAGCGGTGACACGCTGGAGGGGGTCGCCGAGCCGACCGAGGAGCAGCGCGACGCGCAGAGCCGGCGCGAGAGCCGCCGCGGGGACGCCGAGGCCGACCTGGTCTTCGCGCAGCGCAAGCTCGACGACGCCCTGGCGGCCCTCGAGACCGCCGCCGAGAAGGCGGCGGAGGGCATCCGCGACGCGGCCAAGCACGGCAAGGACGGGTTCTGGGACAACGTCAAGGGAGGCCTGCGCGACGTCGCCGACGCGGTCCACCTCAAGACGATCGTCGAGGTGCTCGGCTGGGTCGCGCTCGCGATCGCCGCCGTCGCCCTCGCGGTCGCCCTGGTCGCGACGGCCCCGTTCTGGCTGGTCGCGCTGGGCGCCGCCGTGGGCGTCACCCTGCTCGCCGGGAACCTCGTCCTGTGGGCCAACGGCTCGGAGGACGCCGAGTGGTACGACGTGGCCCTCGAGGTCGTCGGCCTGGTCACGCTGGGCTTCGCCCGGCCGTTCACCGGCGGCGCCCGCGCCGCCACCACGACGGCGCGGGGGGCGGCGGCGACGTCGACGGCCGCTGCGGCCCACGCCGA
>JAOPXU010000192.1 GCA_025964985.1 Nocardioides sp. | reverse complement strand
CACGGCGGCCTGCGCGTCGCCCCGCCCGGCCAGCCCCACGACGACCCGGCCGCGAAGCACCCGCCCGACGTGGTCGTCGACCCGCCGACCCCGCCCGTGGTCAGCGAGCCCACGGGCCGAGCGCCCGCGGTGGTGAGCAGCGCCGACCTGCCCGAGGCCGTGGACGACGCGGTCTACCGGCCTGTCGACTTCCGGCGCGACTGGACCCGCGGCGTCGTCGACCTCGACCCGGCCACCCGGCTCAGCCCGTCACTGGTCAGCGACCTCCGCGACGCCCAGGGCGTGCGGCTGGCGCCGGGCCACGACGCGCGGCTTGCGCAGGGCCTGGCGATGAGCGGCGTACCGCTCCTCGGCGCCGACCTGCCGGACTGGCTCCCGACCGGGCCTGACGACGAGGTGTCCCTCGACGACGCGCTGCGCCGCGAGGAGCTGTCGGTGCGCCAGCGGCGGGCCGCGCTCACGCGCTGCTCCGTGCTCGCCGTCCGCGCCGACATCGCCGCGACGGCCCGGGTGCGTGCGGCCACCCACCCCACGGTCAGCGTGCTGCTGCCCACCCGGCGACCCGACCAGCTCGACCACGCCCTCGCCCAGGTCGCGCGCCAGCGCCACGCGCTCCCCGGCGCCGAGGTGGAGCTGGTGCTCGCCGCCCACGGGTTCACCCCCGATCCGGACCTGGTGGCCGCCGCGTCCGAGATGGGCGGCCTGTCCACCACGATCGTGACCGCGACCACCGACACCTCCTTCGGCGACGTGCTGCGCCGGGCCACCGACGCCGCCCAGGGCGACGTCGTCCTCAAGATGGATGACGACGACTTCTACGGTCCCGACGTCGTGACCGACCTCCTGCTGGCCCGGCGCTACAGCGGCGCCGACGTCGTCGGGATGCCCGCCGAGCTCGTCTACCTCGAGCAGGCCCACACCACCGTCCGACGCCGCGGCCCCAGCGAGGACTTCGGCGCCGTCGTCGCCGGCGGCGCGATGCTCCTCGACCGCACCCTGCTGCGCGAGCTCGGCGGCTGGCGCCCGGCGCCCCGCTTCGTCGACGCCCACGTGCTCGACCAGGTCCGTCGCGTCGGCGGCAGCGTCTACCGCACCCACGGCCTCGGCTACCTGCTCCGCCGCAGCGCCACCGGCCACACCTGGGACCCCGGCCTCGCCTACTTCCTCCGGCCCGAGACCCTCCTCGCCCGCTGGGACGGCTTCCGCCCCAGCGCCCTGATGGAGCTCGGATGACGGGCGGGACCAGCCAGCCGCGCGTCCGCCACAACGAGTGGCAGACCCTCGCCCCGCCCGCCCTCGACTCCTGGACGCCGACGCTCGCGGTGAGCGTCGTCGTCCCGGCGTACGACGCAGGGCGGCTGCTGCCGTCGGTGCTCGCCGGGCTCGCGGCGCAGACCTACCCCGCCCACCTGCTCGAGGTCGTCGTCGCCGACGACGGTCCCGGCGAGCTGCAGCTGCCCGAGGTGCGCCCCGACAACACCCGCATCGTGCGCGTGACCGACGGCTGGGGGCGCGCCAACGCCTGCCACACCGGCGCGCTCGCCGCAGAGGGCGACGTCCTGCACTGGCTCGACGCCGACATGCTCACCGAGCGCCACGAGGTCGAGGCCCAGGCCCGCTGGCACCACCTGCTCGACCACGCGGTCGTCCTCGGCGACAAGTGGTTCGTCGACCCGGAGCCGGTGCTCGCGCTCGACCCCACCGCGGTCCTCGACCTCGTCGGCGGCGACGGCGTCGCCGACCTCTACGCCGGCCGCGACCGCCAGCCCCACGCCTGGGTCGAGGCGATCTACGCCCGCACCGACCGGCTGCGCCTCGCCGGCTGGAACGCCCTGCGCACCCACGCCGGCGCCACCGCCTCGGTCGGCCGCGACCTCTACCTCGACTCCGGCGGCCTCGACACCACGCTGCGCCTCGGCGAGGACATCGCCCTCGGCGCCCGTCTCGGCGCGGCCGGCGCGGTCTTCGTGCCCGACGCCGAGGCGCTGAGCTGGCACCTCGGCCACACCCACGTGATGGCCCGCCGCGACCAGGTCAACGCCTACAACGACCCGTTCCTCGCCGACGCCGCCCCGGTGCTGCGCGCCAAGCGCCGACCGGGCCGCACCTACGCCGAGCCCTACCTCGAGGTCGTCCTCGACACCCGCGGCCACGAGGCCGAGGCCGTCACCGCCACGGTCGACGCCGTCCTGGCCAGCACGCTGCACGACCTCACCGTCACCCTCCTCGGCGACTGGTCGGCGCTCCACGACGAGCGCGCCGCCGTGCTCGACGACGCGAGCCTGCCGACCCGCGTCGTCCACTCGACGTACGCCGCCGACCCGCGCGTCAGCCTGCTCGACGAGCTCCCCACCACGAGGTCGCGGGCGGCGTTCCGTGCGGTCCTCCCGGGCACGGCGTACGCACCGCGGCCGCCGGCGCTGGAGAAGAACCTGCTGCACCTCGAGCACACCCACGAGGGGCTCCGGGTCGTCGACCTGCCCGACGGCACCGAGGTCCGCATCGAGCGAACCGCGGCGTACGCCCGGGCCCGGCGGCTCGCGGAGCCGGGGGAGGACCTCGACGCCGTCGTCGACGAGATCGCGGGGAGCCGCCGGCTGCAGGGCCCACGGGCGGGGTTCGGGCCGAGCGAGCGCGTCCGGCCCGGCCCCTACCCGCGCACCGGCGGCCCGCCGCTCGACCCCGACGAGGCGTGGACGCGCGTCGACAGAGCCGTCGGGCCCTCGGGACCCGGACCGGCGGGCCGATAGCGTGACGACCGTGCAGCAGCCCCCGGAGCAGCCCCCGAAGCGTCGCGTCGTGTTCGTCGTCGGGTCCGGCCGCAGCGGCACCAGCACGATGGCCGGCGCCCTGCGCACCCTCGGCATGCACGTCCCGCAGCCCGAGGTCGCCGCCGACGACACCAACCCCAAGGGCTTCGGCGAGCCGCAGTGGGTCGTCGACTTCCACGCCGAGCTGCTCAAGCGCTGCAACGTCCAGGTCTCCGACGCCCGCCCGTCGGCGTGGTTCGAGGCCGGCAAGCTCGCAGGCTTCGAGCCGTCGCGCGAGCGGCTGCACACCTGGCTCGAGGAGCAGCTCACCACGGGCGGCCCCGAGGTCGTCGTCAAGGACCCGCGCCTGGCCTGGTTCGTCGGCCTGTGGCGCTCGGCCGCGCTGCGCTGCGAGGCCACCCCGGCCTACGTCACGATGCTGCGTCCGCCGGCCGAGGTCGTCGGCAGCAAGCAGAAGTACTACGCCGGCCCGGCCGCCGGTGGCGACCTGCGCGCCGGCGAGGTCCAGCGCACCGCGGCCTGGGTCAACATGATGCTCCACACCGAGCGCGCCACCCGGGGCGAGACGCGCACCTTCGTCCGCTACGCCGACCTGCTCGACGACTGGACGATCCCGCTGTTCGACATCGGCCGGCGCTTCGACCTCACGTCGCTGCAGGAGGCCAACGCCAACCACGTGCGCGCCGTCCACGCCTTCATCGACCCCAGCCTGCGCCGCGTCACCGCGACCCTCGACGACCTCGACCTGCCGCCCCGGCTGCGCGAGCTCGCGCAGGAGACCTGGGAGCGGCTCGACGGCCTCGCCGACCCCGAGGGCGACACCCCCGCCGTCCACCAGCAGCTCGACGACCTGCGCGCCGCCTACACCGACCTCTACGCCGAGGCCGAGGCGATCGCCCACTCCACGGCGCTCGCCGCGCGCCGCGAGGGACTGGCCACGCTGCCCGAGCCGGCCAACGCCGTCGTCAAGCGCGGCGCCGACCGGGTGCCGCACCAGGTCCGCGCGATGGTGCCGCCCGGGGCGCGCGCCGCCGTGCGCCGGGCGATCGGCCGCGCCCGCTGATGCGTGGCGCCGACACCGCCTGCCGCGAGGGCGACCCGACCTACGACGTCCGCTGGCCGTGGAACCACGATCGCCCGCTCGTCCCCGGCCTCACCTGCGTCTTCCGGGTCAAGGACGAGGCCCGCAACCTGCCGTGGGTGCTGCCCGCGATGCTCGCCGCGGTCGACCACGTCGTCCTCGTCGACAACGGCTCCACCGACGGCACCCCCGAGCTCGCCCAGCGCCTGGCCGACGAGGCCGGCGCCGCCGACCGCTACACCGGCACCAGCTACCCCCACCGGGTCAGCCGCGCCGGCTCCGAGCACCTCGCGACCCCGCCCGACTCCGTGCACTCGCTGACCCACTTCTACAACTGGTCGTTCGCCCACGTGCCCACGACGTACTCGATGAAGTGGGACGGCGACATGGCGCTGACCCCCGACGGCGTCGGCGTCCTGCGCGACCTGTCGTGGCAGCTGCAGCGCTCCGGTGCCGTCGTCGCGGTGCCGCGCCACCCGATCGTCGTCGAGTCGGAGTCGCGGGCCTGGATCGACCTCGGCTCGCGCTTCCTCGAGCCGTGGATCTACCCGATGGGTCCGGAGTTCACCTACGTCAAGGCGTTCGAGTGGGAGGTGCGGGAGTTCCCGCCGACCTCCGAGCGCGTCATCGCCCCCGAGGGCCTCTGCATCGAGATCAAGTGGCTCGACACCGACGAGCTCGCCCACTGGAGCCCCGACGACGATTTCCCCGCGTCGCGCGTGCAGCGCAAGCGCCGCGAGCAGGAGGTCGACCGCGCCATCCGCTCGGGCCGCGGCGAGTCGGTCGAGGGGCTGCACCTCGTCGAGGCGCCGGCCGGCGTCCACGTCGTCGACCACGTCCTCACCACCTGGCTGCGCGAGCGCGAGCGCCCGCTGGTCCGGCGCGCGGCGCGCTTCGATGTCTGAGCTGCCCCCTCCAGTACGCCGCTTCCTCGACCGCGGCGAGGGCTCGCTGCTCCTCGCCGTCGACTCAGCCCCCGGCCGCTACCCGCGCGTCGCCGTCGTCGGCTCGCCCCGCGACGGCGGGCACCCGGTCGGCGTCCTCGCCCCGGTGCTCGGTGTCCACGGCGGCACCACCGCGGTCACGCTCGTGCCGCGACCGGAGTGGCCCGCCCTGACCGAGCTGCGCTCGCGGCGTGCCGGCGGTGGCTGGTGGACCGTGCTGCGGTTCGCGGCGCCCGTCGACGTGGCGGCGGTGCTCGCCGAGGTCGGCCGGCAGTCGGTCTGGGGCGACCACCACGGCGACCGCGGCCTGCGGGTCGGCGCTGGCACCGACGACGTCCCGGCCGACGTGGCCACGCTGCGACCCGGACCCGGCGGCATCGGACCGTTCGACGAGCGCGTCCTCAACCCCACCGGCTTCACGCCGTACGCCGACGGGCCGGTGGTCGGCATCGCCACCCTGCCCCCGATCACGCCCGACGTCGTCGCCGGGCTGCGCGACGCGGCTGCAGTCGAGGTGAGCCACTGGGACGACGCCACGACGGCCGCTGCTGCGGCGCTCGCGCTCGCCGGCGTGCCGGTAGTCGCGGCCACCGCCCCGGACGCACTCGGAGCACCGCTCCGCGATGCGATCACTGCTCCGCTCGACGTCACCGACCCGGTCGCGCGCGAGGAGCACAGCGTGCTGCTGCGCCGTGCCGCCTTCGACCGCTTCTCCACGCTGGCCTGGCGGGCCGAGGTCGGGCGGCGGGTCGGCGTACCGGTGGCGACCCACCCGAGCGTGAGCGTCCTGCTCGCCACCCGGCGCGAGGACATGCTCGACTTCGCGCTCGCCCAGGTCGCCCGCCAGCGTGGCGTCGAGAGCCTCGAGCTGGTGCTCGCGCCCCACGGCTTCGAGGTCGACGCCGCGCGGGTCCAGGACGCCGTCGGGCCCGACGTCGCCGTGCAGGTGCTGCCGCACCGCCGCACCACGCTCTTCGGCGACGTCCTGCACGCCGCCGCACGCGCGGCCGGCGGCGACGTGCTGCTCAAGATGGACGACGACGACTGGTACGCCCCCGACGTCGTCGCCGACCTGCTGCGCGCCCGCGCCTGGTCGGGCGCCGAGCTCGTCGGCATGCCGGCCGAGCTGCACTACCTCGCCGAGCGCGACCTCACCGTCAAGCGCGGCCACCCGGTCGAGGTCTACGCCAGATTCGTCGCCGGCGGCACGATGCTCGTCGACCGCGCCGCCCTGCGCGAGGCCGGCGGCTTCCGTGCCGTGCGCAAGTGGGTCGACGCCCAGCTCATCGACGCCCTGCAGGACATGGGCGCCGCGGTCTACCGCACCCACGGCCTGGGCTACGTGCTGCGCCGCAACCCCACCGGCCACACCTGGCAGGCCGACCTCGACTACCTGCTCGACCCCGTGCGCACCGTCGCTACGTGGGAGGGCTTCCGCCCGAGCCGGCTCCTCGAGGCCGACCCGCGTCACCTGCCCGTCAGCTGAGGGCCGTCGCCGTCCGGCGCACGACCTCGGTCAGCCGCTCGGGGCTCGTCGCGAAGTTGAGCCGCACGTGCCCGGGCAGGCCCGGGTGGTAGTCGTGGCCGGGCGCCAGCCGCACGCGGCCGCGCTCGAGCGCCACCGCCGCCGGGTCGTCGTGACCGTGGCCGCGCAGGTCCAGCCACGCCAGGTACGTCGCCTCGACCGGTCGCATCCGCGCCAGCGGCAGGTGCTCGGAGACCAGCTCGACGAGCAGGTCGCGCTGGTCGGCCAGCCGCTCGCGGAGCGCGGTCAGCCAGGCGTCGCCCTCGTTGTACGCAGCGACCGAGGCCTCGACCCCGAGCACCGACCACGAGTCGTTGCGGGCCATCGGCGCCTCGGCCAGCGCACGGTGCAGCCGGTCGGAAGCGGTGACGAGCTGCGCGCACTTGAGCCCGGCGATGTTGAAGGCCTTGGACGCCGCCACCACCGCGACGGCGTGGTCGGCGGTGCCCTCGACCGCGAGGTAGGAGACGTGCTCGCGACCGTCGAGCACCAGCGGGGCGTGGATCTCGTCGGAGACCACGAACGCCCCGTGGCGCAGCACCACGTCGCGCACCCCCTCGAGCTCGGTGCGCGTGAACGCCCGGCCCCACGGGTTGTGCGGCTGCGTCAGCAGCAGCACCCGCGCGCCGTCGGCGAAGTGGCGGTCGAGCTGGTCGAGGTCGAGCTCGGCGCGCCGGGCGTCGGGGTCGAGCACCAGGTCGTGGCGGCGGCGGCCGGTCATCTCGGCCACCGCCAGCTGCGGGCTGTAGCCCGGCACCGGGAAGACGAGCCCACCGGCCGGGGCGAGCACGTCGAGCGCGAGGCGGACGCCGGCGGTGACGTCGACGGTCGGCAGCACGCGGCCCGGGTCGACCTGCGCGCCGAGCTGGCGGTCCGCGAAGGCGGCGTACGCCTCGCCGAGCGCGCCGCCCGGACCGAACGCCGGATAGCCGGTGCGCCCGGCCGCGACCGCCCGGTGCAGCGCCTCGGTGATCGGCTCGGCGATCGCGTAGTCCATCTCGGCGACCCACGCCGGCAGCACGTCGGCGTCGACCTCGCCCCACTTGCAGACCAGGGCGGCGCGGGCCTCCTCGTCGGTGAGGTCGCGCAGCAGGCCGCTCACCCGCGCAGCCGCTCGGCCGCCGTCCG
>JAOPXU010000184.1 GCA_025964985.1 Nocardioides sp. | reverse complement strand
TGAGGGTGAGGTAGGCACCGGCCCGGTCGGCCGACAGCTCGCGGTAGCGCGACAGCAGGCGCAGCAGCACGAAGCTGACGGCGTAGACGATCATGCTGACGAGCAGCACGACGAGCCACACGGGCGGGCCGTTGTTGTCGCGGCGGCCGCTGTTGAAGAAGCCGAGACCGCCGTACTGCGCCCCCTGGGCGAGCGTGCCGGCGGCGATGCCGGCCGAGGACGCCACCGTCATCACCAGGACGTCGCGGTGAGCGACGTGGGACAGCTCGTGGGCCAGGACGGCCTCGAGCTCCTCGGCGGTCAGCAGCTGCAGGATGCCGGTCGTCACGCAGACGACGGCCCGGTCGGGCGACCGGCCGGTCGCGAAGGCGTTGGGCACGCGGGTGTCGGCCACCCCGACGCGCGGCTTGGGCATGTCGGCCAGGGCGCACAGCCGGTCGATCATGCCGTGCAGCTCAGGGGCCTGCTCGGGCGTGACTTCGCGGGCACGCATCGCCCGCATCGCGATGGTGTCGCTCTTGGCCCACTGGTAGACCGCGATGCCGATGCCGAGGACGCCGACCAGCAGCCCCAGGCCGGGGCTGCGGACAGCGAGCGCGAGGATCACCACGAGCGCGACGAACAGCCCGCCGAGCAGGAACATGACCAGCGTCATCCGGGCGGTGAGCCCGGCGTCGCCGACGAAACGGGTCCTAGCCATGGTGTCCAGTGTCCTGAACGGGCGCCATCAGCCGGGGATCAGCCCGTCGTCGGCGAGCAGCTCGCGGACCTCGTCGATCGACGACTCGCCGTCGGGCAGGATCAGGTCGGACTCGTCGAGGGAGTCGAGCGCATGGGCGACGCCGACAGTGCGTACGCCGTCGAGCAGCGCGTGCAGCGCCGGGCGGAACGTCGCCTCGTCACCGGACTCGACCGCCGCCTCGACGGCCGCGTCGAGCTCGTTGAGCCGCTCGAGCGCGGTGTCGGCGACGTCGTACTGGCCCTCACCGAGGATGCGGATGATCATCGCGGCGTCTCACCGTCGCCGGCGCCGAGCTGGCCGGGGGCCTGCGGGGCGGAGAGGCCCTTGAGGCGGGCGAGCTCGAGCTCTACGTCGGACTGGTGGCTCATCGACTCCAGCTCGCGCGAGATGTCGTCGCTGCCGCCGGGGTTGGTGACGTCGTCGAGGGCCCCGGAGGAGATCAGCTCGTCGATCGCGCCCGCCCGGGCCTGCATCGTGGCCGTCTTGTCCTCGGCGCGCTGGATGGCCATGCCGACGTCGCCCATCTCCTCGCCGATGCCGGAGACGGCCTCGTTGATGCGGGTCTGGGCCTCGGCGGCGGTGTAGGTGGCCTTGATGGTCTCCTTGCGGGTGCGGAAGGCCTCGACCTTGGCCTGCAGCCGCTGCTGGGCCAGGACGAGCTTCTCCTCCTCGCCCTGCAGCTGGGCGTGCTGCGCGCGCAGGTCGGAGATCTGCTGGGCCAGCCCGGACTTGCGGGTCAGCGCCTCGCGGGCGAGGTCCTCGCGGTCCATCTGCAGCGCCTTCTCGGCCTGCGTCTGGAGCTTGGTGGCCTGCTGCTCGAGCTGGGCGACCTGCAGCTCGACGCGCTTGCGGCTCGTGGCCACGTCGGCGACGCCGCGGCGCACCTTCGACAGCAGCTCGAGCTGGCGCTGGTAGCTGTAGTCGAGCGTCTCGCGGGGGTCCTCGGCGCGGTCGAGCGCGTTGTTGGCCTTCGCCCGGAAGATCATGCTCATCCGCTTCATCATGCTCATGCACCCACCCTATGCCGCGGCGGCAAGATCGGCGACGGGCCGCGGGGCCCTCCCAGGTAGGCTGACCGCGCCATGAAGCTGCGCCGTAGCAAGTCCGACGAGACCACCTCTGCCACCGTCACCCTGGCCAAGCCCGGGGGCAAGGGTCGGCCGACGCCGACCCGCAAGGAGGCCGAGGCGGCCGCCCGCGAGCGCGCCAAGGTCCCGCGCACCCGCAAGGAGCAGAACGCCCGCCAGCGCTCCGCCCGCTCCGAGTCGAGCCAGCGCATCCGCCAGGGCATGAAGGAAGGCGACGAGCGCTACCTGCTCCCCCGCGACAAGGGGCCGGTGCGCCGCTTCATCCGCGACTTCGTCGACGCCCGCTTCGGCTTCGCCGAGATCGTGATCCCGCTGATGTTCGTCGCGATCCTCTACTCACCGCTGGTCGTGCCGCTGTTCCTGGTGCTGCTCGTCGACCTCACGGTGCTGCGGTTCCGCCTGCGCAAGCAGCTCGCGACCCGCTTCCCCGACGAGCCGCTCAAGGGCACCACCTACTACGCCCTGACCCGCGCGATGCAGATGAAGTTCATGCGGCTGCCCAAGCCCAAGGTCAAGATCGGCAGCGCTCTCCCCGAGCACTACCGCTGACCTCAGCCCGCGTGTGAGCGCGACGCCGTAGTCGCGCTCCCACGCTGGTCGAGGAGGTTGCGCTGGCAACCGTCACGAGACCAGACGACCGCAGGCGCAGGACCAGCTCGACCCAGACGCTGCGGTCGAGTGGTCTCGTGACGGTCGCAGAGCGACCTCCTCGACCGACGTGTGGTCAGGTCTGCACCCCACGCTGGTCGCTCCTTGACCGACGTGTGGTCGCGACGGACCTAGCCGAAGATCTCGGAGCGTCGCGGCGACTGGGTCTTCGCGGCGTCGCGCTCGACGACGTCACCCACGACGTCGTCGATGGCGGTGAGGACGTCGGCGTCGAGCTTGACGCCGGCGGCCTTGACGTTGTCGGTGACCTGCTCGGGGCGCGAGGCGCCGACGATCGCGGAGGAGACATTGGGGTTCTGCAGGGTCCAGGCGACGGCGAGCTGGGCCATCGAGAGGCCCGCGTCGGCGGCGATGGGCTCGAGGCGCTGGACGCGCTCGAGGACGTCGTCCTCGAGCCAGCGCTTGATCATGTCGGCGCCGCCCTTCTCGTCGGTCGCGCGCGAGCCGGCAGGCAGCTCGGCGCCCGGCTTGTACTTGCCGGTGAGCACGCCCTGGGCGATCGGCGACCAGACGACCTGGCCGAGACCGAGCTCCTCGCAGGTCGGGACGACCTCGGACTCGATGACGCGCCAGAGCAGGTTGTACTGCGGCTGGTTGGAGACCAGCGGCACCTTGAGCTCGACGGCCAGCTCGTGGGCGGCGCGGATCTCCTCGGCGCGCCACTCCGAGACGCCGATGTAGAGCGCCTTGCCCGCGCGGACGACGTCAGCGAAGGCCAGCATCGTCTCCTCGAGCGGAGTCTCGTGGTCGAAGCGGTGGGCCTGGTAGAGGTCGACGTAGTCGGTCTGCAGACGCTGCAGGGAGCCGTCGATCGACTCCATGATGTGCTTGCGCGACAGGCCGTGGTCGTTGTGGGCGCCGGGGCCGGTGGGCCAGAAGACCTTGGTGAAGATCTCCAGGCCCTGGCGGCGCTCGCCGGCCAGCGCCTTGCCGAGGACGGTCTCGGCCGCGGTGTTGGCGTAGACGTCGGCGGTGTCGAAGGTCGTGATGCCCTCCTCGAGGGCCTGGCGGACGCACGCGAGGGCGGCGTCCTCCTCGACCTGCGAGCCGTGGGTGAGCCAGTTGCCGTACGAGATGGCCGAGACGCGCAGGCCACTCGCACCGAGGTTGCGGAACTCCATGCCCACGACACTAGTGTCGGGACCCATGAGCAACCGCCCCGGGCCCACCGCCGACGTCTCGGTCCGGGTGGCCTGGGCCGACGACGCCGACGCCATCGCCGCCGTCCAGGTCGCGGCCTGGAGCGAGCAGTACGCCGGGCTGCTGCCGGCCGACGCCGTGCCCGACGACCCGGCCCCGGTGGCCGAGGCGTGGCGGGCCTCGCTGACCCGCTCCCCCGACGCCCGCAACCGGGTGCTGGTCGGCCTCGAGCGCAACCGCGTGGTCGGCTACGCCGTCACCACGCCGGCCGGCGACCCCGACTGCGACCCCGTCGCCGACGGTGAGCTGGCCGAGCTCGTGGTCGCGCCCGGCGAGCACGGCAAGGGTCACGGGAGCCGGCTGCTGCAGGCTGCGATCGAGACGCTGCAGGCCGACCGGTTCACGCGGGCCGTCACCTGGACGATCGCCACCGACGACACGCTGCGCGAGTTCCTCGTGGGTGCCGGCTGGGGCGCCGACTCGGCGCACCGCGAGCTCGACCTCGACGGCACCGGGACGACGACCGTCAAGCAGATCCGCCTGCACACCGCCCTGCAGTGACCGGGTGACCACCGGCGACCAGCGCCGCGCGATCTGGCGCGACAGCCTGGGCGTCGGGATCGCCACCGGCACCTATGGCCTGTCGTTCGGCGCGATCAGCACCTCGTCGGGCCTCGACGTGCTCCAGACCTGCGCGCTGTCGCTGCTGATGTTCACCGGCGCCTCGCAGTTCGCGCTGGTCGGCGTCCTCGCCTCCGGCGGTACGCCGTGGGCCGGGGCCGCGACCGCCCTGCTGCTCGGCACCCGCAACACCCTCTACGGCCTGCGGCTGGCACCGCTGCTCGCCTGGCGCGGCCGGCGACGGGTGGCGGCAGCGCACCTGGTCATCGACGAGTCGACGGCCATGGCCGTGGGCCGCACCTCGACCTCCGACGCGCGCCTGGGCTTCCTCGTGACCGGCGGCTCGATCTTCGTGCTGTGGAACCTCGCCACGCTCGCCGGCGCCCTGGCCGGCGAGGCGATCGGCGACCCGCGCGACTACGGCCTCGACGCCGCCGTCGGGGCCGCGTTCCTCGCCCTGCTCTGGCCGCGCCTCGACCGGCGCCTGCACCGCGTGGTGGCCGTCGCCGCGGCAGCGGTCGCGCTGGGCGCCGTACCGCTGACGACGGCGGGGGTCCCGGTGCTCGTCGCCGCGGGCGTCGCACTGCTGGCCGGCGTCCTGACCGTCCAGCGCGAGCGGGGTGCGCCGTGACCTGGGCCGCGATCATCGCCGCCGGCGTCGGCTGCTACCTGCTCAAGCTGGCGGGGCTCTCGGTCCCGGCGGCGGTGCTGGAGCGCCCGGTGGTGGCGCGTGTGGCCGACCTGATCCCGGTGGCGCTGCTGGCGGCGCTGATCGCGGTCCAGGTCGTCGCCACGCCCGACGGCGGCCTCGCGCTCGACGCCCGGGCCGTCGCGCTGTCGGCGGCGGTGGTGCTGCTCGTGCTGCGGGCGCCGTTCCTGGTGGTGGTCTTCGGCGCCGCGCTGGTCGCCACGCTCGTCCGCCTGCTCTGAGAAGACTCAGGGGACAGCACAGGGGGCCCGCGCCGGTTCCGTCCGGCACGGCCCCCCTGCGACCAGGGGTGGGGCTCAGCCCACGCTGACCGCGCTCCAGGCGGCCGCGACGGCGTTCTGCTCGGGGCTGCCGGCGCCGAACAGGTCGCGGGCCGCGTTGAGCGTGCCGGTCCGGGCCTGCGCGTAGGTCGTGCCCGAGGTGAAGTAGGTCGTCAGCGCCCGGAACCAGATGCGCTGGGCCTTGTCGAGGGTGATGCCGGTGACCGCCGAGCCGTTGCACGTGGTCGAGGTGTGCACCTTGCCGCCGATGGTCTTGGTGCCCGAGCCCTCGGCGAGGAGGTAGAAGAAGTGGTTGGCCACGCCCGAGGAGTAGTGGACATCGAGGTTCTTCGTGTTGGCGCTGTAGCAGTTGGGCGAGGACCCGTCGGAGATCGGGTTGTCCATCCGGCGGAAGCCGGTGCCCTTGGCCAGGTCGAACTCCTCGCCGATGTAGTAGTCGGCCGGGTCGTTGGGGTTGGCGGCGTAGAACTCGACCATCGTGCCGAAGATGTCGGACGTCGCCTCGTTGAGGCCGCCGGACTCACCGGAGTAGGTCAGGTTGGACGTGTTCTCGGTGACGCCGTGCGACATCTCGTGCCCGGAGACGTCGAGGGAGACCAGGGGTCCGAACGACGCGCCGTCGCCGTCGCCGTAGGTCATCTTGGTGCCGTCCCAGAAGGCGTTGGCGTAGTTCTTGCCGTAGTGGACGCGGCTCGGGGCGCCGGTGCCGTTGCCGAAGATGCCGGCGCGGCCCAGGACGTTCTTGAAGTAGTCGTAGGTCACCGCGGCGCCGTAGTGGGCGTCGACGGCCGCGCTCTCGCGGTTGGCGTTGGTGCCGGTGCCGAACCTGTTGTCGGCGCTGGTGTAGGCCACGCCGTTGGAGCAGCCGGAGCCGAACACGGTGCACAGGAACGAGTCGGTCTTGTTCTGCATGTCGGTCGTCTTCGCGTTGCCGCGCGCGACGTCGGTGAGCGTGAACGACGTGCCGCTCTGGGCGACCGTGAGCGGGACGGTGCCGCTGTAGAGCGAGCTGCCCTCGCCGTCGGCGGTGTGGATGCCCTCGACACGGCGCAGGACGGTGCCGGTGCGCGCGTCGACGTACGTCGCCAGGCGGCTCGGCGTGCCGTCGGCCTGGCGACCGAGGGTCTGGACCTCCCACGCCAGGTGCGGGGTGGCGCCGAGCGCGTCGACGACCAGGCGCGGCGCGGTGTCGGCGGCACGCAGCCCGGCGATGTCGCGCGTGGCGCGCGCCGGGGCGAGGGTGCGGGCCAGGGCCTTGCCGGCGCCGACCAGGGGCCTGGCCGGCACGCTGATCGGGGCGCGGAGGGTCTGGCTGACGCCCTCGAGCGCGGCGTCGCGGGCCTGGTGGACGACCAGGTCGCCGCCGAGCACGGGCAGACCGCGGTAGGTGCGGTCGAGACGCACGTGGGTGCTGCCGTCGGCGTCGGTCATCACGTCGGTGGGCGTGAACTCCTGCTCGACGCTCCGGCGGGCGGCCACCGGGTGCGCGGCCAGGGCCCGCAGGGCCCGGGCGGCGATCCGGTCGGTGCCGGCCGGGCCGGACG
>JAOPXU010000181.1 GCA_025964985.1 Nocardioides sp. | reverse complement strand
TGGTCTCCCCGGGCAGGAAGTGCGCGGCGCCGACGGTTTCGCCTTGGGCTCCGTGGGTGGTCGTGGCGTAGGCGAGCTCCACGTGACGGGCGGCGTAGCCGGCGGGTCGTACTCGGGTGCCGCGGCGCCCGGCGACGCTCAGGTCGCCAGTGTCGTGGTCGATGTCGGTGATCGTCCATTGGTCGCGGTTGGCGACGTCGAGGTCGCGGTCGTTGCGGCGGGTGGCGATCCGGTCGCCGACGCTGAGCTGCTGCCCAGCGTCCGTCGTGGTTGCTGAGTGTTGCTTCGTGTCTGCTCCCTTCGTTGCGCGGTGGTGGTCGCGGATGGTGGCGTTGAGGGCCGCGACGCTCTCGCGGGTGTCGGCGATGACGAGGTCGCCGGGTGAGGACGCGGCGAGGTCGGCGACAGTGGCTTGGCGTTCGACGTCGCTGGGGTGGATGACGATGTCACCGCGGGCCAGGAGGGCGTCGAAGACCTGCTCGGGGTGTTGGCCGGTGCGCATGGCCAGGGTGAGGTCGGCGTAGTCGGGGTCGGCGAAGCGGTGGACGGCGTCGAGGGTGACCTGGTT
Source organism: Nocardioides sp. (assembly GCA_025964985.1). Classification (GTDB taxonomy): domain Bacteria; phylum Actinomycetota; class Actinomycetes; order Propionibacteriales; family Nocardioidaceae; genus Nocardioides. Next base: position 28,034 of record JAOPXU010000181.1, on the reverse strand, counting down.
GTCGGGGTGGGCCCAGCGGGCTGCGTGGTCGAGGACGCCGCCGCGGCCGACGGCGGGGAGCTGGTGGCGGTCACCGACCAGGGCGAGGCGGGCGCCGGTCTCATCGGCGATGGTCAGTAGCGCTCGGGCGGTGTCCTGGTCGAGCATCCCGGCCTCGTCGATGACCAGCAGGTCGCCCTGCAGCAGCCTCGCGGCTGGGTCGACGTCTTGTCGGTCGACCTGGTGGCGGGTCCAGCGGCCGTCCTCGTCCCAGCGGAAGCCGTGCTGGTGGATCAGCCACGCGGCAGAAGATGCGGGGGCGCCGAGCTCGGCGGCCGCGACCTGTGCCGCCTTCAGCGTCGGGGTGACCACGACAAGCCGGGTGTACTGCTCCTCGAGCAGTTCCCGGGCAGCACGAAGGGTGGTGGTCTTCCCCGCGCCGGCGGCTCCTTCGATGACCACCAGCTCTCCGGTGCCGGTCAAGGCAGCGGCGGTGGCCCGCTGAGCGGCGTCGAGCTCGACGCGGGCGACGCGCGGTGCGATCGGGCTCGGGTGGCCGGGTGTGGTTGCTCGTGCGGCGAGCCGGTCGACGAGGTCGGCCTCCACCGCCAGGACGGCTGGGGAGGTGAGAGCGCGGACGTGCTCGGGGACGTCGTCCCGGTCGAGCAGTGACGTGCAAGCGGTGAGGGTGCGGGCGGTGAGGTCCTCGGCCAGCTCACGGCGCACGACTGGGTCGGTGACGATGCCGTGGGGGCCGGCTGCGGCGATGATCTTCTCGACCTCGCCGCGGATGTCGGCGGCGTTCCACGACGACCTCCTGCCGCCGAGCCGGAGGAGGACCAGGTCGGTGACGGCGTCGCGGTTCAGCCGACCGATCGGCGTCGGTGCCAGCGGAGCCTGCCCGATGGGTGAGCGGTAGCCGAGGTCGCCCAGCTCCTCGACCCACCGCGCCTCGAGCTCGCGGCCGTCGGCGGGGACGACCTTGTCCGGGCGTGCCTGGGCCCAGGCCCGGCGGTCCCAGGTACGGCGCAGGTTGGGGCCGGGTTCGGTGTCGGGGTGCTCGCGACGCCAGGCGGCTTCGTAGCGGTCGACGTTGCGGCTGATCTGCGCCGCTCGCGCGGAGAACGCACCGGCATAGGGAGCGAGCTCACGGACCTCGCCGGTGGCCGGGTCGAGGGTGAACCCATGTGCAGCGAGTGTCTGCCGTAGCTGGGGGTCACACATGACCGCTGCATGTCCGATGCCGTTGATGGCCTCGATCGAGTCCACGACCCCGACCGAGTGCAAGCCGCGCCACTGGCCACCGGCGCGGACGCGGGCGTTGACCTGCAGGTGGAGGTGGCGGTGGGGGTCGCCGGCACGTGAGGTGTAGTGCCGCACCACCGCCGCCTCCAGCTCGTCCACCGGGACCTGGACCTGCCGGCCCCGGGGCCCAACGCGGGTGGTGGCGTGCTCGGCCAGCCACCCGATCACCTCTTCCGCAGCCCGGTCCTGAGCGGCGTCGTAGGCGGCTGCGACCTCGGGGTGCAGCGACGCTGCCAGTGACCAGGTCTTGGGGCCGTTGATGACGACCTCGACGAACCGCAGCCCGTGCTCATCGGTGCGCAACCGGCCCTTCGCAGCACCCGTGGCGCCGGTGGCGCCGTAGCCGGCGACCCAGCGTTCGTAGGCGTCCCCGTCGAGCGTTCCTGCCTCGCGGACCAGTGCTGGACCGCGTACCCGGTTGCGTTCCCCCCTTGCATCAACGCCAACGGGCTCGCCGCAACTGGCGACGTAGCGGCTAGCGACGCCGGTGCCTTCGGCCAGGTAGTAGTCATCGACGCGGGACCGGTCGGCCTCGACGTAGGACCGGGCCGCGGCAGCTGAGCCGCGGTAGAACTTCACCCCGCCATGCACCCGTGTCCACCGCCTCGCCCGTGCCCGGAGACGAGCGGTCGTCACTGCTCGTCACTTAGCCTGGAAATGGCGCTCGGCCCGTTCCGGGGGGAACGGGCCGAGCTGATCGATCTACGGACCTTCGTAGCATGCGTGCCGCACAGTTCCTAGAGGCTCCGATCCGTTACGCAGCCTGCGTTTCACAGTCCGTCACACATCGTCATGCGTCAGATCCGGCGGGGTCGAGTGGAGCCGACTGGCGAGTGATCCGGACTTGTTGGCTCAGTCGCCAGGACAGCAGTCACGCTGCTTCTGGATCCCTGGCTCGCGCGTCTGGTGGCGTGAAGGACTACTCGAAAGCGCGGCCGCTGCGTACGCCGGCTCGCCGGAGGATGACCGCGGCCGGACAGAAGCCGGTGACGCTGGACTGCACCAGGTTGAGGCCGACGAAGGCGGTGATCAGGAGCCACCACGGTGACACGAGGGCGGCGAGCAGGGCGCTGATGAGTGTGATGGTGCCGGCGAGGAGGAGGACGGCGCGGTCGAGGTTCATGCTGTCCTCCCGAGGAGTCGCGCCAGGAGGCCTTGGCGGGGTTCGTGAGGGTGGCCCGGGCACCGCTCGTCTGGGGGGACGTGGGCGAGGACCTGGTTGATGTGCTGGCCGCAGCCGGTCCAGGTGGTCTTGTGGCACTTCTTGCAGGTGGTCGGGCGACACATGCTGCTTCTCCTATTGAAGTGGGGTGGGTGAGTTGGGTGGGCGGCCGGGGACGCCCGGCAAGGGGGGAGCCGGTGTCCCCGGCCGCGGTGCCGTTGCCTGGTTGGGGGTAGCGGCGGTCGGGGTCAGCCGTGGGAGAAGGTGATGGTGGGCAGGACCCGGCGTAACCAGGCGGGGCTCCACCAGGCGGCGTTGCCGGTGAGGCGGAGCATCACGGGCAGCAGCACGAGGCGGACGAGGAAGGCGTCGAGGAGGACGGCGACGCCGAGGACGATGCCCATCTCCTTGGGAGGCAGGGGCCCGGAGAGGGCGAAGGTGAAGAACACCGCGACCATGACGGCTCCGGCGGCGAAGATGACGCGCCCGGAGTGGGCTAGGGCGCCGACCATAGCCTCGCGCGGGTCACCGGTGCGCTCGTAGTGCTCCTTGGCCGAGGCCAGCAGGAACACCGTGTAGTCCATGGCGATGGCGAAAATCATGGCGAAGAAGAACACCGGTGCCCAGGCGTCGAGGAACCCCTGGGACTCGAAGCCGAGCAGGTCGGATCCGATGCCCTCCTGGAAGATCAGGCGGGCCACGCCGAAAGCGGCGGCGGTGGAGAGCAGGCTGGCCAGGGTGCCGAGCAGGCTGATGAGCGGGGCCTGGAGGGCGACGAGCAGCAGCAGGAATCCGAGGATCAGGACGACCGCGATCACCAGCGGGGTGGAGTCGTCGAGCTGGGTCTTGAGGTCGAGGTTCTCCACCGCGGCTCCGCCCACGAGGGCGCTGTCGGGCAGTTCGCCGCGGAGGCGGTCGACGGTGTCGGCGAGTGCGGGGTCGGACGGGTCGACGGTCGGGACGGCATGGATCAGCACGAGACCGCTGCCGTGGTTGGCGGGCTGCGGTGGGAGGGCGCCGGCGATGCCGGCGTCGGAGGCGAGCACGGCCGAGGTGGAGTCGGCGTCGGCGGCGTCCGCGACGACTTGGAGGGTGCCGGGTGCGCCTTCGCCGAATGCGTCCTGGACGAGGTCGTAGCCGATCCGGGCGCTGGCGTCGGTGGGGAGCACCTTGATCGAGGGCATCGCGGTCTGGAGGCCGATGATCGGGGCGGCGAGGGCGAGCAGGACGACGAGCGCGGCCAGGCCGAAGGCGAGGGGGTGCTTCCAGAGGCGTTCGCCCCAGGCGGCGAACCGGGCCGAGCGGTGCTCGCCGGTCTTCATCCAGGGCAGGGCGAGCTTGTTGATGCGGTGGTCGAGCTTGACTAGGACCAGGGGCAGCAGGGTGAGGGTGGCGGCGAGGACGAAGACGACCGAGAGCATGATGCCGCCGGCCATGGACCGGAACGACGGTGAGGGCACGAGCATCACGGCCGAGAGCGAGATGAGCACGGTCGCCCCGGAGAGCAGGACGGCCTTGCCGGCGGTGTCCATGGTCTCGGCGATCGCCTGGCGCGCCGTGTTGCCAGCACCCATCCGCGAGGCGCGGTAGCGCACCACGAGGAACAGGGCGTAATCGATGCCCAGGGCCAGGGCGAACATCATGGCGAAGTTCATCGCCCAGATCGACACGGGCACGAGCTCGTTGATGAGCACCAGGGAGCCGGCCGAGGCGACCAACCCTGCCAGGGTGAGGATCAGCGGCAGCCCTGCGGCCACCAAGGCGCCGAACGCGAGCACGAGGATGGCCATCGTGACGGGCCAGGAGACCATCTCTGACTTGAGCATCGCCTCGAGGTTGGCTTCGTTGAAGTCCGACCAGAGCAGCGACGACCCGGTGGGGTTGACCTGCACGCCGTCGACTGAGAGGTCTTGGAGCTCGCCCTTGAGGTCGGTGGCGACGCGAACCATCTCGTTGGTGTCGGCGCCGGCGCCGGCCAGAACGATGGCGGTCTGGCCGTCGGCGCTCAGGGTCGCTCCCGGCATGGGGGCGACGACGTCGGCGATGCGTGGCTCGGCCTCGAGGACTGAGGTGACGCGGGCGAGCACGTCGGCGCCGGGTCCCTCGGTGACGGGGCCGTCCGTGGAGTGCACGACGACCTGGATCGCGGAGGATGCGTTGCCACCGAAGTGGTCCTGGGCGAGGTCGCGTGCGGCCACGGACTCCGACCCGTCGGCCTGCCACCCGGCGCCGGACAGGTTGTGCTCGACCTGGGGGGCGAAGGCCCCGAGACCGATGATCAGCAGCAGCCAGACGCCGGTGACGGTTTTGGCGTGGTCGGTGACCCACACGCCGAGCCGCCCGAGCGGTCCCGGGCGGCGCTGGACATCAGAGTCGGCGTCGGGGGCAGGGGAGCCGGGGTAGCCGGAGTAGCCGGAGCCGTGGGTGTTCGACCCGCGGGCGGAGATGGTGCTCATGGAGATTCCGTTCGGTAGGTGGTTGAGCGAGGTCAGAGGAGAGCGGGGACTGCGCGGACAGTGGTGTAGGCCGCGACCGCGAGGACCAGGACGGTGAAGGCGACCGAGAGCCGCGAGGTCTCGGTGCGCGCTGCAAGGCGGACGCCGAGCACGGCGGCCACCGCGGAGGTCGCGGTGAGGACCAGGACCGGGGCCCAGTCGGGTGTGGACCCGACGTCGGCACGCGCCGCTAGCGCCGCGGCGCTGGTGATGGTGATGACCACCAGCGAGGTGCCGGCGGCGTGGGTCATGGGGAGGGCCAGGCCGAGGACGAGGGCAGGCACGACGAGGAACCCGCCGCCAACGCCTAGGAAGCCGGTCAGCAGCCCTACGAAGGTGGCGGTGATGAGCACCTTGAGGGCCCGCGGGCACGCGCAGGCGAAGGTCGGGGAGAAGGTGATGATCGGGTCGTCCAGACCTGGCCGCGCTGCGTGTTGCTGGCCGCCTGCGCCGTCCTCGCTGGCGGCTCCGCGGTGGTGCCGCAGCTGCCGCAGCGCCATCACGCCGCCGACCAGGAGCATCAGCGCCGCGAACGCCGCGAGCAGGATGTCCTCGTCGACATGGGCTGACGCCCTGGCGCCCAGCACCGCGCCGCCCACGGCCACCAGGCCGAAGGTGACGCCACGGGCGAGCAGGACCTGGCCACCCCGGGCCGCGGTCACCGCGCCAATCAGCGAAGTGACGCCCACGATGACCAGGGATCCGGTGGTTGCCTGCGCGGGGGACTGGTCCAAGAGGTAGACCAGGACGGGCACCGCCAGGATCGAGCCGCCACCGCCGAGCGCCCCCAGCGCCAGCCCGATCAGCACGCCCGCGGCGACGGCGAGGACGAGGGTCACATCAGGCCCCGGCGTCGTCGGAGCTGTCGTCGGTCTTGTCGGCGGGGTCGGCGTCGGGGCCGACCAGGTGCAACCCGACGGCTTCGGCGTTGTCGAAGGTGTCGTCGATCGCCACAGGGGCGCGGCCGTGGGCGTCGAGCATCGAGGCAGCAACGGAGGCGCGATAGCCGCCCGCGCAATGCACCCAGACCTCCCCGGCGGGGACCTCGTCGAGGCGGCCCCACAGCTCGTGCAACGGGACGTTGACAGCGCCGTCGATGGCGGCGGACTCGTGCTCGTCGGCGCGGCGCACGTCGAGGATCAGGACGTCACGGTGGTGGCGGACCTGGGCGAGATCGGCGAACGTCGCGGTTGGGAACGTTGCCGGGGTCTCGGTGGACCAGTCCTCGGGGCGGCCGGTGGCGTGCGCGGCGGGGCGGTCGATGCCGATGCGGACCAGCTCGCGCTGGGCCTGGGCGACGTCGTCGGCGCTCTCGCCGAGCAGCGTGATCGGGGTGCCCCAGGGGATCAGCCAGCCGAGGTAGGTGGCGAACCCGCCGTCGAGGCCGAAGTTGAGGGTGCCGCGGGCGTGGCCGGCGGCGAAGGCGGTGCGGTTGCGCAGGTCCACGACCCACTCGCCGGCGTCGATGCGTCGCCGCAGCTCGTCGGCCTCGGCGCGTGCCGGCGTGGTCAGGTCGGGCGCGGCTGGGCCGGCGGCGTTGGTCGGTGCCATATGCGCGTAGTACGCCGGATAGGCGCCGAGTCCGTCGAGCAGTTCGCGGACGTAGGTCTCCTCGTCCTGGGTCAGGACGGGGTTGGACTTCCGCTCCCGCCCGATCGTCGAGGAGGTGGCGTCCGACTGGGTCGCGGAGCAGAACGAGCCGAACCCATGGGTCGGGTAGACCTCGGTGTCGTCGGGCAGCAGGTCGGCCAGGCGGCGCCGAGGCGTGCTGGTGTCGCACGAGGTCGTGGGTGTGCTCGGCGCCGAGCAGGTCGGGCCGGCCCGTGGCGCCGTAGAGCAGCGACCCGCCGGAGAACACCCCGATCTCGGTGTCGGCTCCGTTGCGCGCCTTGGTGGGGCGTGCGTCGGTGAGGGCGTAGGAGAGGTGGGTGAAGGTGTGGCCGGGTGTGGCGATCGCGGTGACCCGCATGCGCTCGCCGACCTCGATGACGTCGCCGTCGGCGACCGCCGTCCGGTCGAAGGAGACCTCATCAGCGCCGTTGACGAGGTAGGCGGCGCCCGTGGCGGCGGCCAGGGCGAGACCGCCGGTCACGTAGTCGTTGTGGATGTGGGTCTCGAGGACGTGGGTGAGCCGGACGTCGTGCTCGTCGAGGAGAGCGGTCACGCGGTCGATGTCGCGCTGCGGGTCGACCACGAAGGCGACCTGGCCGTCGTGCACCAGGTAGCTGCGGTCACCCAGGGTCGGGGTCTCGATGGGGATGACAGTGATCTCGTTCATAACGTTCATTGCGTCGCCTCCGTCCCGGCGACGCCGCTGGTCAGGCTGGCGCCGCGGGCGACCGCACGGCCCGACTCGATCCAGGCGGCGGTGCCGCCGGCCACGTTGACCGCGTCGAAGCCTCGGGCCGCCAGCACGTCGGTCATGGCCGCGCTGCGGTTGCCCGAGGCGCAGATGACGTGCACGGGGGCGTTGCGGTCGAGCTCGTCGAGTCGGGCGGTCAGGCGCCCCATGGGGATGTTGATGGCACCGGGCACGTGTCCCGCGGCGTACTCGGGGGCCTCCCGGACGTCCACGACGACGGCGCCGGCTGCGATGGCTCGGGCCGCCTGGTCGGTGTCGATTTCACGCATGACGAGGGTCCTTCCTGGCGGGTATCGGTGTTCAAAGTGAACCCCCCGGGGGGTTGCGTCTACGAAGTTAGCAGAACCCCCCGGGGGGTTGTACAGTTGACGACATCAGCGCCCCGGTCGAGGCGCACAAGACCCCGCGAGCAACCGATGGAAGGCAGGACATGGCGGACTACACGCTGTCGATCACCACCGAACGGCCCTACGAGGAGACCGTGACCGCAGTACGCGATCAGCTCGTCGAGGCAGGTTTCGGGGTGCTGACCGAGATCGACCTGCGAGCCACCCTCAAGACCAAGCTCGACGTCGATGTCGCACCTCAGGTGATCCTGGGCGCCTGCCGCCCGCAGCTGGCCCACCAGGCGCTGACGGCCGAGCCGTCGATCGCCGCACTGCTGCCGTGCAACGTCGTGGTCAGGTCTGTGGGAGAGGCGACCACGGTGGTCGAGGCCTTCGACCCGGCGATGATGACGTCGTTCGTCGACGAGCCCAACGACACGCTGCGCACTGTCTCCGACGACGCGCGCACCCGACTCCTCACGGCCCTCGCAGCCGTCGCAGCCCAGGAAGGACAGAGCTGATGGAGCTCGAGCCCACCGAGATCAAAGCCATCATCACCCGCATGAAGAAGGCCAACGGCCACCTCGCCACCGTCATCCGCATGATGGAGGAGGGCTCGGACTGCGAATCCGTGCTGACCCAGCTCGCCGCCGTGAACAAGGCGCTCTCGCGCGCCGGCTACGCCATCGTCGCCACCGGCCTCCAACACTGCCTCGAAGAAGCCGGCGATGAAGGTCTCGACAACGCCGACGTGAAGAAGATGGAAAAGCTCTTCCTGGCGCTGGCCTAGGTGTACTGACCACGGACGTTAGGTACGGCGTGCCTGCTGGACGATGACGAAGACCTCCGGGTGAGGTGTGGAGCAACCACGCAACCACACCTGAATCACCACGGAGGTCTTCGTGTCCCACGCTAACGCCCAACTGACCCCCACCGGACGTCTACGTCTGGCCCAGCTCGTCGTCGAGGACGGCTGGGCTCTGCGTCGCGCAGCTGAGCGATGGAACTGCTCGGTCACCACCGCCCGGCGCTGGGCCAACCGCTACCGCCTCTACGGCCGGGCCGGCATGGCTGATCGATCCAGCAGGCCCAGTCGCAGCGCCGGGCAGACCACGATGCGACGCGAACGGCGGGTGGTCGGGCTCCGGGTCTCACGGCGCTGGGGACCAGCCCGGATCGCCTACCTGCTCAAGATGGCGGTCTCCACAGTCCACAAGATCCTGCGCCGCTACGGGTGCCCACCACTGTCGTGGACCGACCCCGCGACCGGGGTCCGCATCCGCGGCCCCCACGGCTCGCGTCGCGAGGTCCGCCGCTACCAGTGGGACCTGCCCGGTGACCTGGTCCACGTCGACGTCAAGAAGCTCGGCCGGATCCCCGATGGCGGCGGCCACAAGGTCCTGGGCCGCGCTGGTGGACGCCGCAACCGCAAGGCCGGGACGGGGTACTGGTTCATCCACAACGCCATCGATGACTGCACCCGCCTGAACTACTCCGAGCTCCTTACCGATGAGAAGAAGGAGACCGCGGTCGGGTTCTGGCAACGCGCCCAGGCCTACTTCGAGTCCGCCGGGATCACCGTGCAACGCGTCCTGACCGACAACGGATCCTGCTACAAGTCGAAGCTTTGGGCCCAAACCCTCCGCGACGCCGGCATCACCCACAAACGCACGCGCCCGTACCGCCCGCAGACCAACGGCAAGGTCGAACGGTTCAACCGAACCATGGTCGAGGAATGGGCCTACGCCCGCCCCTACACCTCAGAAACCGAACGAGCAGCCTGCTTCGATGACTGGCGCCATCACTACAATCACCACCGCGGCCACACCGCCCTCAAGGGCAAGTCACCAGCCGACCTCGTGCCCAACCTGCGTGGACAGAACACCTAGGTTCGTCGGCCTCCCCTGCGCCTGCGTCAGGAGCGCTGCGTTCGAGTCAGACGGCGCGAAGGCCGTTTCTGCGCGACAGGCACCGGCTGATCTCGCCGTCCCGCTCCTGGCTGGAGGTGCTGGTGCTGGATGGCCGGCGTCACTCTTCGTCGAAGCGTCTTGGTCACCGCTCTGGCGAGTGCGGGGCAGCGGTCAATCACGATGAGAGACAGCTGTACGGATCAACGACTGAAAGCCGCTGCCGAGCTCGGCCTGGAGGAGCCCTGAGCGACTTCACAGGCGAGGAAGAAAGCGGCTAGCTCTCGCCCGAACGTTCATACATGCGGACTTGCCCGGTCATGTTTGACGGGTCAGCGAATCCAGGTTTGCACAGCGCCCGTGCACCCGAGACGTGCAGCAGGCCCAGTGGAGAGATGGTCGGTACGCGTCCTTGGATGCCTACCCGACCTGTTTAGCCCTGAGTTTGGCCAGCAAGGTGCGCGCCCCAAGGCGTCTTGCGGTGCCGTGATGAGCGGAGTTGCGTCGTCGCGCTTCGAGTTCAAGACGGTGGCCGATCCGAATTCCCGCACCGCCAACGCCACTGGCGAGTCCGGCCGTGATGGCCATGATGGCCCAGTCGTGTTGAGCGGTGGTCGCCACGGCGTGGTGAACGACCTCTGTCGGCGGGTTGACGGCGAGGCCGTCGATGGCTTTGCGCACGCCCGAATACGCCTGTGCGGCGTGGCGCCAGGCTTCAATCACGGCTTCTTCGCGGTCCTCGGGGTCATCGATCAAGCTGCGCTCGAGGGATGCGACGAGGCGGGTGTGCCAGCGAAGCAGCAGCGCGTTCGTAAGGTCCTCGATGTTGCTGAAGTAGATCTCGATGCCGTCGATGTCGGCAGGGATTCGCCCGTCGTCGCGGGTGAGGATCTCCTCGATCACGGCTCGGAGCACGCCAGAGCGGGTCGGTCGACGCCGGTCTCTCACGTGATCTCCTTCTGGTCGTAGCGGCTGTGCGGCCTGCTCACTGCACAGGCAGTGAGGCGAACCCACGGATCGGGCCGGAGCGGAGTCGGATCGCTGAGTCGAGGTCGACCTCCAGGTCATGGTGTCGGGCGAGAAGTGCTTGCAGGGCGATGCGTGCTTCGAGGCGGGCCAGTGATGCGCCGAGGCAGAAGTGGATGCCGCGTCCGAGGGCGACCTGTCGTTCGGGGGCGCGGTGGATGTCGAAGCGGTCGGCGTCGGGGAACGCCTGGTCGTCGCGGTTGGCCGATCCGAAGAGCAGCAGCACGGTGTCGCCTGCGGCCATGGCTTGCCCGTGCAGATCGACCTGCCGGGTCAAGGTGCGAGAAAGGCCCTGGACCGGTGAGTCGTAGCGGAGGAGCTCCTCGACAGCAGCGGGCACGAGTTTGGGATCGTCGGCTAGCTCTCGTCGGCTTGCGGGGTGTTGGGCGAGGATGACGGCGCTGTTGGCGAGCAGGTTGGTGGTTGTCTCGTGCCCGGCGATGAGCAACAACAGACAGAATCCGAGGAGTTCTTCTTCGCTGAGGTGTTCACCGTCCACCTCGGCCTGGACCAGCGCGGTCATGAGGTCGTCTTGGGGGTGGGCCCGTCGTTCGGCGAGGAAGGCGGCGAAGTAGTTGTAGAGGGCTGCCGCGGCGTCGAGCCCGGCTCCGAACTCGCCTCGGATGGGGTTGGACTGGATGAGGGTGGTGGACCAGGCCCGGAAGCGGTCGCGGTCTTCGCGCGGCACGCCGAGCATGTCAGCGATGACGATGGCCGGGAGCGGGCCGGCGAACCCGGAGACGAAGTCCCAGGCGCCGGTCTCGGGGATCTCGTCGAGGAGGCCGTCGACCAGAGTCTGGATGTGCGCCTCGAGCCCGGCGATGCGACGGGGAGTGAAGGCCTTGCTCACGAGTTGACGAAGCTGAGTGTGCCGGGGTGGATCGCTCATGATCAGCATGGGCAGGAACAGCTCGGTCATGTCCACGCCCGGTGGGGTCGGGAAGATCCCGGACGCGGATGAGTACGTCGCGGGGTCGCCCAGCGCAGCGGACACGTCCTCGTGCCTGCTGAGGACCCAAGTGCCGGCCTTCGACGACCAGAATGCGGGGGCGCTCTCGCGCAGTTGGCGATAGACGGGGTAGGGATCGGCGATGACGGTGGCGTCGAACGGACTGTAGGTCAGTTGCTCACAGCTCATGGTTCCTCGATCTCTCATTCCTCAGATGCGGCCTGTACGGCGCCGCCCTTCTTTCGTTCGCGCTGACCTACCTCGCCGCCGATGAAGACAGAACCTTCGTTTGTATCGAAGGTTTGTACTAGCAGTACAACATACGATGTGGCTTGCGTCGAGGGTGCTGCGCCCACACGCTGCAGGGTCCAACGGTTGACGAACGAGGGTGCATAGGGATGCGAAAGCTGCCTGCGAAGCTGGCCAGTCAGTTGTACGGCGCGGCCGAGCTGATTGCGGAGCGTGGCTTGGACGGGACGAAGATCGAAGACATCGCCGAGGCGACAGGAATCCCGAAGGCCACGATCTATTACCACCTCGACGGCAAGAACGCGGTGCTGGAGTTTCTCCTCAGCGACTTGCTGGACATGATCGCCGGCGCGGTCGGCGTAGCGGTGTCAAGCGATGCGGACGCCCGGACCCGGCTCGAGGCGGCCGTCGCTGCGCAGTTGGAGGTGATGCTTGAGCACCCGTATCTGTGCCGGGCCCTCGTCGGCGATCTCGGACGCGCTACCCGACTCCCGGATCTGGCGCTTGCACTGCGCGCCGCCTTCTACGAGCCGATCGAGCAGCTACTGACCGACGGCGTCGCCGACGGGTCGCTGCGCGAGGTCGCCGATCCGAGCGTCGTTGCGCTCAGTGTGTTCGGGGCGATCACCGTGGCCGGCCTCAGCGCGGCAGTCGAGGGACCTTCTCCTGACAAGACCGCGGACGCAGCGCGCTTCTCCTCCGCCATCTGCGGACTCATCTTGGACGGATTAGCGACCGCTGACGACAACATGGTGGTCGCCGACGCTCCGCCCCGTCCCTAGATCCATAGATGCCGCACACGCTCCGTCATCGGCATGGGTTCGCGAGGCCGCTCAAGCGTCCGTTCGTCATCGAGCCGGGTCGGCGCGCATCCCGATCATGTCGATGCGGCCAGCTCCCGAGTGGAGGGCGTGGAGCGATTCACTGCATCGTTTCGATCGAGATCCCGGCGGCCCGCTGATACGACCAGACTTTGGCCCAGGTTCGCCTCTGATCGAGCGCGTCGTTAAGGCGCCAGGCGCTCGTCCGGGACCTCCTCTCAGACGCGGCGGAGGCGGCTACACGATCGACCGGTTGAAGTGTTCGAGATCGACGGTCACGAAGGTGGCTGAGGCTGAACCGGCTTCCTGACCGTCGTGGTCGAAGGCTGAAGCCTGTATGGAGAGTCGGCGGCCTTCATGTTCAGCTACTCGGGCCCGGAAGGTGTAGGGACGGTGTAGCCGGAAAGGGGCGCGGTACTCGACGGTGAGGCTGCGTGTGACTGCAAGAGCCCCCACGGTGTACAGAGCGAAACCGCACAGGTCGTCGAAGGCGAGAGCGACCAACCCGCCATGTGCGATGCCGGGCGCGCCCACCTGCATCTGCGTGAAGACGTGGACCGCCTCCACTCCGGTTGCGGTACGAACCGCCTGCAGGTGCAGGCCGGCGGGGTTGTCTGGCCCACATCCAGCGCATTCCGGGGAGTGCGGGGGTAGTGCCTGGCCGACCTCGGCCGTCGCCTGGCCGGCGAGATGCGCCGTCCAATGGGAGATCACTTCTCCGTGAGCGACTCCACCTTGTCCGATCTCAGCGCCCGATCGGTCATCGCCGCCTCCTCCATGGTCTCGATGGGTGCCGCTTCCCCCTGTCTCGTGGGCACCCGAGTCCTCGTCCTCGTGCGGCATCTTCAACGCCCCTCGACCAACGATCCGGCGGCACGCTCGAGGGCCTCGACCACGCGTAGCTCCAGTCCTGGCAGTGCAGCGATCGTTGCGGTCACGTTCGTCAGTCGCGACCGTAGCGGTGCGTCACGTTGGACGGCGGCGCGTGCCGCGTCGGTCCAGGTCTGTGCACACTGATCGGCACTCAGCGCTAGTTGTGCAGCCGCAGAGTCGCCGGTCAGCCGTGCGACCTCGGCGCAGCCGTCGGCTAGCAGTCGCCGGAAGAGCCCGCCGCCCGTCCCTGCCTTCTCGATGAATGCGCCGAGGCTGAAGAGGAAGATCTCGAGTTCCTCGTCGCAGAGGTCCGCCCAGGTCTCGACGTCGGCGGCGAAGTGAGCGACTGCGGTGAGGCCTTCGGCGGCGGCGCTGGTGGTCTTCTCGTCCGTGTCTGCGATGCCGCGGTGCGGCGCACCGCGCATGGAGGCTGCAGATTGGCGGAAGGCGTCGGCCGCGACCTCCTGAACTGGCGGCAAAGACGAAGGCCAGTCGACCCGGTAGGTGCAGTGGCGGGTCGGCTGCGGGAACGCGGTTGAGGAGCGTGCCCGGGCCAACGCGCGCAACGGCACCTCCTGTACTTCGGCGCGATCGTTGTCGACGACGAACGCAATTCGCTCATCGTCGTCGTATCCGACGACCACGACGTCGTGACGGCTCATGCGCAGCTGGACCCGCAGGTAGGGCAGCTCGGCGATGTCAGCCCACACGAGGCTGGGTCGGCCCGCGTCAACCTCGTCCCGCACCCACGACCACCCCTCCGCGGGATCGTCGGTGGTGAGGACCTCCACTCGGCCACCGAGTCGAGCAGGCAGATCGACCTCGAAGTCGGCGCCTCGGCCCACGAGGTACAACGGGGGAACGAGTTCATCCGACCGCAGGTAGGACAGGCTCAAGGCTCCTCCCAGGGCGAAGACGAGCCCCTCGTTGGGAGGCCCGTCCCAACCCAGTCCGTGCCACTGCATGAGATCGCGCATCGCACCGGAGCCGCAGTGCCCGCCCATGCGGTGGGGGTAGTTCTCGATCAGGTGTGCTCGGTGCATGCGGCTCCTCGTCGTTGCTGCAGTTCGTGGGGTCGGCGGAGACGGCAGGCTGCTACCGAAGCTCCGATTCGACCCCGGATCGGGCAGTGAAGGCATCGTCCACGACGTCGGCGGACGCAGCGCTCATTGGTCCGTACGTCACGCGGAGCGCGTCGAGGATCTCTCTCAGAGGAAGGTCGTCGAAGACGCCGCGATCACGCACGTACTCCATGTGTTGGGTTCCGCTCGCGGTGAAAGCGTGCATGAGCGCGTGGTGCTCACCGTCGAACTCCACTGGAGGCACGCCGAAACGAGCACATAGCTCGCTGTTGAAGGCCGGCGTGGCTTTGAGCCACCTGCCGTCGATCAGGATGGAGCTGTAGCCGTGGTAGACGAAGAGGTCGGTGCCGCCCATGCGCGCCCTGAGCGTCTCGGTCTGGAGGTGGTTGCGCACATCGGCGAAGCCCAGACGCGCCGGGATCTTCGCTGCGCGACAAACGGCCGTCAAGAGCACGGCCTTCGGCACGCAATAGGCGCGGCCGGCGCTTAGCACGTGGCTTGCCCGGTAGTGGGCGGGTTCTTCAGAGACGGTGTACGGGTCATACCAGACCTGGTCGCGGACCGCTGCGAACAGCCGGATGGCCTTGTCGCGGTCGGTGATGGCGTCACCGACGGTCGCGGCCGTGAATGCCCGGACGTCCTCGTGGTCGCTGTCGAGGAAGGCGGTCGGTTCGAGGAAGGACGGCGTCGTCTTGCTCATCGCTGCTCCAGTACGTCACGGACCGTCGGGCTGGCGTCCGAGTCGGCTGAGGTCTGTGGCCGGGACGGCGCGTCGTCGGCCTTGGTGGTCGAGCTGTGCATCGCTGCCACGGTCTCATCGTCACGGCCCGACCTGGAGCACTCCACGTAGTGCACCGCTCAGCCGACTGCCGGGAGAGCGAGCTGGTCGCGGTCGACCGTCTCCCCGCGGGCGATCACCTGCTTGCTCAACATGAAGTCCCGAGGACGGTTGACGCAGTCGGCGGCGATGAGGTCGCCTTGTCGCAGGTAGTAGCACGTGAAGTCGTGACCCGCAGCGGGGTTGCCGTTCAGGATGATCTCGTCGTAGCCGGTGTTGATGCCGGCGATCTGAAGCTTGACGTGGTACTGGTCTGACCAGAACCACGGCAGTGCCGCGATCCTCTGGGGCTTGCCGCACATGCTGGCGGCGGCGACCTTGGCCTGCTCCGTCGCGCTTGGCACTGATTCCAAGCGGACACGGCGTCCGTACCGGGCCATGTGATGGCTTGTGCAGTCCCCGGCGGCCACGATGGCGGGGTCGCTCGTCCGCGCGTGGTCGTCGATCACGACGCCGTTGTCGACCTCGAGTCCGGCGGCTGCGGCGAGTTCCGTGCTGGGCTCGACGCCGATGCCGATGATGACGAGGTCCGCGGGGACGGTCTCACCCCCGGCGAGAACGACGCCTCGGACCCGATCGGTGCCGATCAGTTCTTCGACCGTGGCCTCGGTGCGGACATCGACGCCGGCTTCGCGGTGGATGCGGTTGAAGAAGGCCGAGACCTCCGGCGCCGTGACGCGTTCAAGGACGCGCTCGGTCGCCTCGAGCACGGTGACCTGCAGGCCCAGTCCGCTCAGCGAGGCGGCGGTCTCGAGTCCGATATAGCCCCCGCCGATGATCACAGCTCGTCGCCCGGGCCTGGCGGCCTCGCGAATGCGTTCGACGTCGGCGGCGGTCCGTAGGTAGTGGACGTCGCGAAGATCAGTGCCGGGGGCAGCGAGTCGGCGGACGCGCGCGCCGGTGCACAGCGCCAATTCGTCATAGGGGAGCGATCCGCCGGTGCGGAGCATGACGCGAGCATCCGTCCGATCGACAGCTTGTACCGTGTCGTCGAGGCGCTGGATCTCGTGCTTTGTGTAGAAGGCTGCGCTGCGGATGGCGAGCTGCTCGAGCGTGTTCTTCCCGGCGAGATACGCCTTCGACATCGGTGGGCGTTGGTAGGGCAGCGTCCCCTCGTCGCCGACCAGGACGATCTCGCCCTCCCACCCGCCTTGTCGCAGACTGGCCGCGAGTTGGGCGCCGGCGTGGCTTGCGCCCACGACTACGGCCCGTCGCCCGGTCACCTGGTCACCCGGTGACCTTCGGGGTCAGGCGGACCATCAGCCGGCTGATCCCGCGTACGAAGTTGGACTGCACGTACTCGGGTTCAGCGACCACCTCGATGTCCTCGAAGCGTGTGAGCAGTTCCTCCCAGAGGATCCGCAGCTGCATCTCGGCCAGCCTGTTGCCCATGCACCGGTGCACTCCGAAGCCGAAGGCGATGTGGTTGCGGGCGTTGGGCCGGTCGATGATGAGCTCGTCGGGCCGCTCGAACACCGCCTCGTCCTGATTGCCCGAGGCGTACCACATGACGACCTTGTCGCCCTCGCGGATGAACTGGCCGTTTAGGATGGTGTCCTTCTTCGCGATCCGCCGCATGTAGGCCAGGGGAGTCTGCCAACGGATGACTTCGGAGACCATGTTCGGGATCAGGTCTGGGTTGGCCTTCAGCTTCTCGAACTGGTCGGGGAACTGGTTGAGCGCGAGGACACCGCCGCTCATCGAGTTCCGGGTGGTGTCGTTGCCCCCGACGATCAGCAGGGTCAGGTTTCCCAGGAACTCCATCGGTCGGTCGATCAGGTTCTTGGTGTTCTCGTTGCTCTGCAGCATGGTGATGAGGTCGAATCCAGGCTCCTCGCCGTCGGCAAGTCGGGCCGCCTTGTCGTGCCAGAGGGCG
Source organism: Nocardioides sp. (assembly GCA_025964985.1). GTDB lineage: Bacteria > Actinomycetota > Actinomycetes > Propionibacteriales > Nocardioidaceae > Nocardioides. The sequence continues at coordinate 10,784 of JAOPXU010000181.1, read as the reverse complement.
CCGAGCTCCCGGGCCATGGTCCCCATCTGGGAGAAAACTTCGTCGTTGTCCGACGGACCTCCGTTGGCTTGCTCCAGCGAGGCCGCGAGGTCGGACCACTGGACAAGCTTGCGTCGCTGTTCGTAGGGGAAGTCCAGCAAGGTGGCGAGCATGCGCGCGGTCAGCTCGATGGACACCTTTTGCACCCAGTCGAACGGCTCGTCGACGGGCAGGTCATCGAGCACCTCTCGGACCCGCGACCGGATGAGACCTTCCATCTCGCGCAGGTTCTTCGGGGCCACGACGCCCTGCACGGCCTGTCGCTGCAGGTCGTGGCGCGGTGGGTCCATCGCGATGAACATTTCGATGTCGAGGAATCGAGGCGGCACGCCGATGACGATGAAGGGTTCGGCCGAGAACACGTCGTGGTTCTTGTCGACAGCGATGATGTCTGCGTGTCGGGTGACCGACCAGAACGGCCCGAAAGGGCTGTTGGCTTGGTAGTGGACCGGAGCCTCTTTCCGCAGGCGCGCGGAGTACGACCGCCAGCGGCCCTGTCGGTAGAGGAACGGGTTGCTGAGATCGATCTCGCCGATCTCGAGCTCGTCGACCGGGGGGATGGGGCTTTCGGCGAACATCCTCTGACCGTTGGTCCGCGTGACCCACCTCCGGGTCTTGTCGTAGAGGTGGGCGCCTTGGATCTGGCGTTCCATCGGGATGGTGGCTTGGACCTTGGCGGTGATGGCCTCGCGGATTTTCGTCATGTCAGTTCCTCCGCGTCACATCTGGAATTCGGGGAGCCGGACGGTGAGTCCGTCCCACGACTGGCGGAGCACCATCTGGCAGGACAGGCGTGAGGTCAGTTCACGCTCGGGGTTCATGGAAAGCATCCCCTCCTCGCCGGCCTCCGAGTAACCCACGCGCTCCGCCCATGCGGGGTCGACGACCACGTGGCAGGTTCCACAGGCTGCTTCCCCGCCGCAGTCGCCGTCGATCCCGGGTACGGCGTTCTCTGTGGCGACCTGCATCAGCGACCGGCCCTCTTCCAGGGGCGCCTGATGCGTCTCGCCGTCGTGCGACACGAACGTGACCACTGCCATGACCAACTCCTGCTGCGAATGATGAGATCACCACCCTTGCCGCGGCAGTCAGGCGTGGCTATGTTCACCCGAACCCGAGTTGTTGTGAATTCGGCTCACATGGGGATGGCGACGGTGAACGAACACGAGCGAGAGCCGGGTGTGCCCTACACCGCGTTCGCGCAACTGCTGGAGGGTGGGGCGATCTCAGCAGATGCTGCTGCGCGCTTTCAGGCGATCATGGCCCGGGAAGTCGCTGACGGGGACGTGTTGCTGCGGCCGGACTGGCAAGCACCGGCTCGGTGGTTCCGAGAGGTGTACCCCGAACTCGATATCGACCAGGCCACGCGGCTTGGTCGCACCTTTGCAGAGCAGGCTCAGCTGACCTCCTTCGGTCCGCTGAGCCTTCCGTTGATCAGTGCCGGTTCGGTGGCTGAGATCGTGGAGCTCCTCACCTTCTTGCCGTTGATCACGACAGCCGTTGCAACGCGGATCCGTCCGCAAGAAGACGGCCTCGCCGTCGGCCTGACCGGGCACACGGGCGATCCGGAGCTGGACTGCCTGATCGTCACGTACTGCGGCTCCGCCCTCGTACGCCTGATCAACGTTCTCGTCGGCGACACGTTGAGCATGACGCTCCACTGCGGCTGGCCGGCGCCGGCAGCCGAGCACCAGTACCTGCCTGGACCAGACCCACGCTTCGCCTATGACGCCCCGACGACGTATCTGCACGTGCCGGCCGAGACGCTGGCCGACGTCTGTCGGTTCTCCGACCCCACCGCATATCGACTCGCCATCGCGGACCTACAGAAAGCACTGGACCAACGGATGAGGACGTCGTCGTTCTCCGAGAAGGTTCGGATCTCACTGGATGATGGGCCCGGATCCAAGAGCGGGCGTACCGTCGCCGCCGAGTTCTCCTTGTCCGTCAGCACCCTCAAGCGGCGACTTCGCGACGAGGGCACCACGTTCGGCGACCTACTTCGCGCCTCAAAACTGGAGCGCGCCAAGCTGCAACTTCTCGACCCATCCGTGTCGATCAGCCAGGTCGCAGCCGACCTCGGGTACAGCGACCTGGCGAACTTCTCCCATGCGTTCAAGCGCTGGACCGGGCAGCCGCCAAGCCAGTTCCGGCCAGGGCGCAACCGATGAGGGGCGCTCAATTCGTTCAGTAGTCAAGGCGCAGGAGGCAGTCGCTCGGGTCGGCCAGGGCAGATGTTGTGCCGAGGTCCTGCGCACGGGTCAGACAGCGCGAAGGCCATTGCGGCGAGACAGCCGACGGCTGATCTCGCGATCTCGCTCTTGGCGGGAGTGCTGATAGTGGATGGCCATGCTGGGGGTGGAGTGGCCGAGGCGGTACATGAGCTCGGCGATGCTGGCGCCCTCTTCGGCGGCCCACGTTGCCCCGGTGTGGCGGAGGTCGTGCAGGTCGAGGTCCTCTCGCCCCGCACGGCGGCGCGCTTCGCGCCACCCGAAGCCTGCCTTGCGGATGCTGCCGTCTTCGTTCACGACGGCCGGTCTTCCGTTCATGGTGGTCTCGGAGAGGTGCTTGGTCTGGTCCTGGCTGGCGTGGAAGAGCAGGCCTACAGGTCCGGGGGCGGCGTGCCTGTCGAGGTGGTCCTTGATCATGGGGATGAGGAACTCCGGGATCGACACCGATCGGACCCCGGCATCGGTCTTGGGGGGCCCGACGATGTCCTCGATGAGCCTGGTGGCGTTGGGGTCGGTCGTTCTCGCTCGCACGACGGCGCGGGAGACCTCGACCCAGGCGATGTCGGCCCCGGTCTCGTCGCGGGTGATGACGACGTCGCTGCGCCGCAGCTCGCGCAGCTCGCCTGAGCGCAGTGCGCACCACGTGGCCAACAGGAGCAGCAGCCGGTGTGGCTCCGGCATGGCATCGACCATGATCGTCAGCTCGGTGGCGCTGGCGGGGCGCAGGTTCTTGCGGCGCACCTGGCGGGCGGCACCGCGGATGTGGGCCGGGTTCTTCTCGATCAGCTCGTCGTCGACCGCGGTGTTCAGGATCGTACGAAGGGTGGCGTAGGCGTCAGACCTGGCCGAAGGGCCCTTATCGAGTTCGTCGTGCCACCTTCGGACCGCCGCCCGGGTGATCTGGTCCAGCGGCACGTGGCCGAAGGTCGGATAGACGTTGATCCGTAGCGAGGATCGGTACTTGTCCTTCGTGGTGCGCCGCAGCGGTTCGCCTCGTGAGCTGCGACGTGCCTCGATCCACCGTTCGGCGTAGGCCTCGAACGTAGGGGGCGCGTTGAGCTCCTCCTGGAGTCGCTCCTCGACCAGGCGCTCCTTCGGCGATTGCCACGAGCCGACGTCTTGAACGATGCGGCGCTCGGCGAGCAACCAGGCCTCGGCGTCCATGCGCGAGAGGAAGGTCATCGGCGCGGTGACCCGTTCGCCGGACTGGGCGAGGTATCGGGCCTGGTAGTTGCCGCTGGAGAGGCGCCGGATGCTGCCGAATCCGCGCTTCTCGCGCCGTCGCGCCATGAGGACCTCCAGAAGCCCGTGCCCAATACGTGCCCAATACGTGCCCAATGAGAGTCACTTCGTGGCCACGGCTGGGTGCGGTCAGACTACGTCGTCATCCACGTTTGTGCAGGTCAGAGTCATGTTTTGGCTCGTGATGTCCGCGACTGTCCACCTGTGGATAACTCCGAAATATGCTTTCAAATCCCACCGCCACCGCCAGCCAGTCGACGGCCCTCTCCCGCAGCGCGGGAGGGGGCCGTTCGCGATCCCCGGCCTCCCAGGACCTGCGGGCGCACGTCGAAGGGCCGGCCGATCCCCCATGAACCGGCCGACCCTCGACGATGTGGTGCAGCGGAGCGGTCGACCCCCCGTGTGTCGACCGTTCCCGTGGTGACCAGCAGCGATCACCGAGACACCTCCTCAACGAGCGTCTTGGGGCCAGGTCACGCCCACGTGACGCAGGACACCCACGGGCCCGCGGGCCGGCCGCGGTGCGAGGATGACGCCATGACCTGGTTCGCCTCGCCCACCGACGCCTCGACCCGGTTGCACGAGGTGGGCTACCTGGCCGACCCGGCCACCAGCACGACGTCGTACCTCGCCGGCGCGCTCGAGAAGCCGCTGCTCGTCGAGGGTCCCGCGGGCGTCGGCAAGACCGAGCTGGCCAAGGCGGTGGCCCGCGCGATGGGTGCCGAGCTGGTCCGGCTGCAGTGCTACGAGGGCCTCGACGAGGCCCGGGCGCTCTACGAGTGGAACTACAAGAAGCAGCTGCTGCGCATCCAGGCTTCCCAGGGCAGTACCGAGGAGTGGGACGCCACCCACGACGACATCTTCACCGAGGAGTTCCTCCTCACCCGTCCGCTGCTGACCGCCATCCGCCGCGAGGAGCCGACCGTGCTGCTCATCGACGAGGTCGACAAGACCGACATCGAGGTCGAGGGCCTGCTGCTCGAGGTGCTGTCGGACTTCCAGGTCACGATCCCCGAGCTCGGCACCATCACGTCGACGCGCCGGCCGTTCGTGGTGCTCACCAGCAACGCCAGCCGCGAGCTGTCCGAGGCCGTCAAGCGACGCTGCCTCTACCTCCACCTCGACTACCCCGACGCCGAGCGCGAGCGCGAGATCGTCGCCTCGCAGGTGCCCGACCTCGACGACAAGGTCACCCGCCAGCTGGTGGCCACCATCTCGCGGCTGCGCGAGCTCGAGCTCAAGAAGGCGCCCTCGATCGCCGAGTCGGTCGACTGGGCGCGCACCCTGGTCGCCCTCGAGATCGGCGACCTCGACGACAAGGCCATCTCCGACACCCTCGGCGTCATCCTCAAGCACCGCTCCGACCACGACCGTGCGGTCAAGGAGCTCAAGCTGGACCGACGATGAGCCGGTCGGGCCTGGTCGACCGCCACATCGCCTTCCTCGAGGCGCTGCGCAGCGCCGGCCTGCCCGTCTCGCTCGCCGAGGACCTCGACGCCGTCGCCGCGCTCACCGCCCTCGACTGGACCGACCGCACCCAGGTCCGCGACGGGTACGCCGCCACGCTCGTCAAGCGCCAGGCCCAGCGACCGACGTTCGAGGCCCTCTTCGACCTCTACTTCCCGCGGCTCGTGGGCGGTGGCGTGGCCGAGCTCGAGCGGGCGGCCGAGGCCGACCCCGACGGCTCACCCGTGCGCGACAACGCCGCGGCGCTCGCGGCGTTCCGTGAGGAGCTCGCGCTCGCCCTCGAGGCCGGCGACGAGCAGCGTCTGCAGGAGCTGGCCGCCGAGATGGTCGGCCGCTTCGGCGCCATGCCCGGGCGCGGTCCCGGGTTGTCGTCGTGGTCGGCGTACACGGCGATGCAGCGGGTGGCGCCCGGCGACCTCGTCGACCGGATCGTCGCCGCCCTGCTCGGCGAGGGCCTGACCCAGGAGGAGGCCGAGCGCGGGGCCGGACGCCGCGTCGGCGCCTACACCGCCCAGGTCGAGGCCGACGCGCGCCGGCGCATCGCCGAGGAGAAGGGCGCCGAGCACGTCGCCAACGTCGCGCTGCGCCCGAGCATCGACCGCCTCGACTTCACTGCCGCCCGGCGCTCCGACCTCGAGGAGATGCGCCGCGAGATCTACCCGCTCGCCCGGCGCCTGGCCACCCGGCTCACCAAGGAGCAGCACGCGCGTCGCCGCGGCCCGCTCGACTTCCGTCGTACGGTGCGCGCCTCGATGTCGACCGGCGGCGTCCCCATCGCCACCCACCACCGCCCCAAGCGCCCGCACCGCACCGAGCTCGTCGTGCTCTGCGACGTCAGCGGCTCGGTGGCCAACTTCGCGCAGTTCACGCTGCTGCTGGTCTTCGCGCTGCGCGACCAGTTCCAGAAGGTGCGGGCCTTCACCTTCATCGACCACGTCCACGAGGTCACCCACCACTTCGTGCCCGGCGCCGACGTCGTCGACGTGATGGCCGACCTGGCCGCCTCGACCGCCCACGCCGCGCTGTGGGGCCGCACCAACTACGGCCGCGCGCTCACCAAGTTCGTCGAGGAGCACCCCGACGCCGTCGGCCCCAAGACCTCGCTGCTGGTGCTCGGCGACGCCCGCTCCAACTACAGCGACCTGCACGAGGGCGTCCTCAAGGACCTCGCCGCCACCGCCCGCCACTCCTGGTGGCTCAACCCCGAGCACCGGCGCCACTGGGGCACCGGCGACTCCGCCGCCGCGACGTACGGCGAGATCGTCGACATGGTCGAGTGCCGCAACCTGACCCAGCTCGCCGAGTTCGTGCACGACCTCGCACGCTGACCGGACCCGTTCGTGCGCCGGGTCGACCGGATCGGCGCTGACCCGGCGCGTTTGTGCGCCGGGTCGACCTGGGCGGATCCGGGTCGTGTGCCTGAGCCCGGTCGAAGCCCGGGTGTCGGGCACACGACCCGACGCACGGCCGGGCAGAGGTCAGCCGGCGAGGTAGCCCAGCTCGACGAGCCGCGCGAGCTCGGCGACGAGCACCGGGTGATCGGAGGCGTCGACGGCGCGACCGCCCTCGACGTGGCCGTCGCGCCCGGCGTCGTAGACGACCGTGATCCGGTTGTCGGTGCCGTCGGAACCGATGAGGGAGCCCAGCAGCGCGATCGGGTCGGAGCGGTCCTCGAGGGACAGGACCCGGGTGGGCTCGGGGATGCGCGGCACGTGGGCCGACGGGGCGCCGGCGGTGACGACCTGATCGATGACGAACCGCGACGAGGTCGGGCCGGCGGCGAGCTCGGCGGCTGCGACGCCGCCACGTCCGGCGCCGACGAGCATGACCCGGACGTCGTCGCCCTCGACGGCGGCCTCGATGCTGCGTACGACGTGGGCGGCGTACGGCGCCTGGTCACCCGCGACGAGCCGCAGCCGGTCGGCGGCGCCGCCGTCGGGGCCCGGCAGGTAGACGACATAGCGGCCCGAGCCCAGGGCGCGGACGACGACGCTCGCCTCGGCCGCGTCGAGCGCGGTCATCAGGTCGGTGAGGTTGCGCGGCGGAGCGTCGGCGGCGCGGGCGACCGCGTCGGGGTGGGTGCCGGCGGCCTCGACGACGCCGCCCGCGACGTCGCGGAGCGCCGCGTCGTAGCCGGTGGCGAACGGTGCGACGCCGATGGCCCGCAGCCCGCCCTGGCCGGCCAGGCGGCCGTGGTCGCCGGACAGCACGCCGGCGGTGAGGAGCGAACGCATCCGCAGCCCGTCGAGCAGCCCGCCGCCCCCGCTGGTGACGTGCTCCATCAGCTCGGGGTTGGACCCGGCGAGCTCGTCGAGGTAGGCGGCGACGCCGTCGCGGTCGAGCGCGTCGGTCTCGATCAGCCCGGCCGACACGATCGCGCCGCCGAGGGCGACCTCGGGGGCGAGGTAGCCGATGGCGCGCCCGGCGATCGAGCCCAGCGTCTTGTACGCCGCCGACTGCAGCTCGTCGATCCAGCGGTAGGTCATCACCGTGGCCCGGAGCACGAGGGCGTCGGCGTCGAGCTCGACCGAGCGTGCGTGCAGACCGTTCCGGCCGGTCGTCGCCGCGCGGACGTCCTCGTCGGCCTGGGCCCAGGTGGTGGGCGACAGCGGCTCGCTGTCGACGAACGCGGGATCGGCGGCCACCTCGGCGCCGAGGTCGGCGCGCTGACGGACCTGCTCGCCGGCGTCGTCGAAGAGCGAGGCGAGCCGCATCATCCGGTCGTACTTGTCGGCGAGGTCGGCCGCCTCGGACTCGCTGCGTGGCGCGGACCGCAGCTCGGTCGCTGCCGCGGCGACGACGGAGTCGTGGTCGGTGAGGCCCTGCGGCTCGAGGTCGTCGAGGCGGGAGTCGCTCACGACGCCACCTCCGAGAGCACGGGCGCGAGGTCGGCGGCCAGGTCGCCAGGCTCGACGGCGCACAGCTCGACGTGGGTCGTGCCGTCGTGGTGCGGGCGCAGCGTGCGCCAGCCGTCGGCCAGCAGCACCCACGACCGGACGCCGACCACCGTGGTCTGCTCGCGCGACACGTCGGCGACCATCACCCGCAGCCGCCCCTGGGTCTCGGAGCCCAGTGCCTGCAGGAGTCCGGGCACCTCGGCGGCCGGAACCGGTCGCCCGTCGGCGTCGCGCACGGCGCCGTCGTGCTGGGTGGCCAGGACGGCGAGCAGATCGGCCCGGCCGTCGCCGGTGGCCTCGATCGCGGCGTCGGCGAGCTCGTAGGGGAGGTCGACGTGGGACGGCACCCGCGACTCGCGCAGCACGAGGTCCTCCGGCAGCACCCCGACCCGGGCCAGCTCGCCCGGCCACGCGGTCGTCGGGAACCACGCGAGCTCGAAGACGATGCCGTCGCTGGTCGCGAGCGTCGCCACGGCGTCGCCGTCGGCGCGGTGCCAGGCCTTGACCTGGACGCCGTCGACGACGACGTCGGCCTCGACGGCGTACGTCGGGGTGGCCAGCAGTCCGACCGCGCCGGCCAGACCGTCGTCGAGGACGCCGTCGACCAGCAGGCCGCGGCGCGCGAGCGTGGTGGCGGGGTCGTGGAGCGAGTCGATCGCGGCGCGGTAGGCTTGGTCCTCGGTGGTGCTGCGGCTGGTGCCGAGGCGGCTCTCGAGCGGGCGCGTCTCGCCGGCGCCGGCGACGTCGAACGGGAGCGGCGCACCGCCGGCGCACACGGCCACCAGCTGCAGCTCGGGCAGGGTCAGGGCCACGCGGCGGGGCAGGGCGTCGAGCAGCGTCGACGGCGGCGGGGCCGGGGTGCTGAGGTCGATCGTGGTCACGGGGTGCTCCTCACGGGGGCCGTCACAGTCCGGGCAGCTCGACGTCGAGCCAGTCGCGGTGCCCGCTGGGTGGTGCCTCGAACGCGCAGAGGACGACGTCGTCGGGGTCGGGCTCGACGCGCACCCCGGTGCCGTCGGCATCGGCGGCGCGGCGCTGCACGTCGGCCGTGCGGGTGCGCGCCTCGGCGACGAGGTCGGTGGCGCGTCGCTCGACCTCGGCGATCCGCTCCTGCACCGTCTCGACCTCGTGCACGTGCTTCTCCAGCGCCTCGGCGGCGCTCTCGTGCTGGGCGGCCGCCCCTCGCAGGTGGGTCGCCCGCTCGGTCACCCGCACCCGCATCGAGTCGGCCGCACGGCCGGTCCAGCCGGTCGACTCGGTCCGCGCGACGAGCTGGTCGGCGAGGCCGCGGATGTCGACGGCCTGCTCGCGGAGCTGGTCGACGCGGCGCCGCAACACCTCGGTGTCGCCGTACATGTGTCCGTCCTCCCCTCCGGTCCCCGGCCGTCTTCCCCTTCCGGGCCGCGGTGAAACGCCCCGTCGGGTACCCGACGCTACCGTCCCTCGGCCTGGCCCACCGCGGCGATCAGCGCCTCGTGCTCGTGGCCGGTCACGGCGCGAGAACCGGCGCCAGCCGCTCGAGCGCCGCCTCGATGTCGGCGCCCGGCCCGGCGAACGAGAAGCGCACGAACCGGCCGCCGTCGACCGTGTCGAAGTCGACCCCCGTCGCCAGCGCCACCCCGGTGCGCGCAAGTACGTCGTGCGCGAACGCCATCGAGTCCGACGTCAGGTGCCCGAGGTCGGCGTAGGCGTAGAACGCCCCGTCGGCCGGCGCCAGCCCCGTGACCCCCAGCCGCGCCAGCCCGTCGAGCAGCAACCGCCGGTTGTCGGCGTAGCGCTGCACGTGCCCGTCGAGCTCGGCGTACGCCGACTCCGAGAACGCCGCGAGGCACGCCCGCTGCGCCAGCACCGGCGGGCAGATCGTGAAGTTGCCGGTCAGCACGTCGACCGCCCGCCGCAGCCGGTCCGGCACCAGCATCCAGCCGATCCGCCACCCGGTCATCGAGAAGTACTTCGAGAACGAGCAGAACACCACCGCCTCGCGGCTCGTCTCCCACGCGCTGCGTGCCAGCCGGTGCTCCGCGCCGTCCAGGGCGGCGTACTCGATGCCGTGGTAGATCTCGTCGCTGATCAGCTGGACCCCGGCCTCCTCGCAGTGGGTCGCCAGCGCCGCCAGCTCGCTCGGCAGCAGCATCGTCCCCGTCGGGTTGGCCGGGCTCGCCACCACCAGACCCTTGAGGTCCGGGATCGCCGCCACCTGCTCCACCGTCGGCTGGAACCGCGTCTCCGGACCCGTCGGGATCTCCACCACCTCGCACCCGAGCGCCGCCAGCACGTTGCGGTAGCAGGGGTAGCCCGGCCGAGCGATCGCCACCCGGTCACCCACCTCGAACGCCGCCAGGAACGCCAGCAGGAACCCCCCGCTGCTCCCGGTGGTCACCACCACCTCGTCGGCGTCCACCTCGATGCCGTAGGTCCGCCGGTGGTGCCCCGCGATCGCCTCCCGCAGCTCCCGGATCCCGGTCGCCGGCGTGTAGCCGAGCGGGTCGCCGCTCTGCAGCAGCCGGATCGCCTCGTCATTGACCGCCCGAGGCGCCCCGGTGCTGGGCTGCCCGGCCAGCAGGTTGAGCAGGTCGCCGTGCGTGCGCTGCCGCTCGGCCGCCGAGGCGAGCAGGTCCATGACGTGGAACGGCGGCACGTTGGCGCGTTGCGCGGCCTGGAGGCGGTTCACGTCGTGGAGGTTAGTCGCGCTCGAGGTGCGTGGCCCGGTTGGTCTGCGCGCCTGTCGGCGCGTTGGCCGCCTGCGGCGGGCTTGGGGTTCCGTCGCCTGGCGTGGGGTTGGGGTGGTCTGGTGGCCTGCGGTCGTCAGGGTCGCGACCTGCAGCTGGCGACGCCGTGTCGCTCATCGACTCGGTCTGTGGCCCGGTCGTGCTCTCCGCGCCACGCCGCGCTTGACGCTTGCCAGGCC
>JAOPXU010000178.1 GCA_025964985.1 Nocardioides sp. | reverse complement strand
GGCCTGGCAAGCGTCAAGCGCGGCGTGGCGCGGAGAGCACGACCGGGCCACAGACCGAGTCGATGAGCGACACGGCGTCGCCAGCTGCAGGTCGCGACCCTGACGACCGCAGGCCACCAGACCACCCGACCCCACGCCAGGCGACGGAACCCCAAGCCCGCCGCAGGCGGAATCCGCGCCGACAGGCGCGCGGACCGACCGGGCCACGCACCCACCACCAGCTGCTAGCCAGCGCCCACCGGCAGCGTCGCCCGGACGGTGGTGCCCACACCAGGGGTGCTCGTGACCTCGATGCGGCCGCGGTGGGCGATGACGATGGCGCGGGCGATGCCCAGGCCCAGGCCGACGCCGGGGGTGACCCGCTCGCGGGCCTCCTGGGAGCGGTAGAAGGGGGTGAAGACGTGGTCGAGGTCCTCGGGGTCGATGCCGATGCCGGTGTCGGCGACCTCGACGGACGCCTCGCCGTCGACGACCTCGAGGCGGAGGTCGACGCGGCCGCCGCGCTCGGTGTACTTCACGGCGTTGGAGACGAGGTTGTCGAAGACCTGGCGCACGCGCTCGCGGTCGACGTGGGCGAGGACCGGTCCGGTGACGTCGGTCGCCAGGGTCACGCCGCCGGCCTCGGCGGCGGGTCCGGCCGACTCGGCGGCGTCCTGCAGGAGGGCGGCGAGGTCCTCGGTGGTGCGGGTCAGGGCGACGTGGCCGTCGCGCTGCTGGGCGGACTCGAGGAGGTCGGCGACGAGGTAGTGCAGGCGGGTGGCGTTGCGGCGTACGACGCGGAGTCGGTCGGCGACGCCGGCGTCGAGGTCGGGGCGGTCGACGAGCAGCTCGAGGTGGCCGACGACCGAGGTGAGGGGGGTGCGGAGCTCGTGGGAGACGGCGGCGAGGAAGTCCTCGCGCGAGCGCACGGCGCGCATGAGGTCGGTGATGTCGCTGTAGGCGAGGACGGCGCCGTTGTGCTCGCCGGTGGCGTCGACCACCGAGCGGGCGGAGACGGACAGGGCGCGCCGGGTCAGGGGGTCGGCGCCGATCCAGATGCGGTAGTCGTCGAACTCCTCGCCGCGCACGGCGCGGGTGGACGGCATGTCGTGGTGGCCGAGGACGGTGGTGCCGTCGGCGGCGAAGACGTCGCCGAGCTGGCCGGCCCGGCCGCGGTGGCCGTCGGGGAAGGACAGGGCGAGCAGGACGTGGTGGTGGCGGTTCCAGTCCTCGTAGTGACCGTGCTGGTCGAGCAGCAGGATGCCGACGTCGACGCTGTCGAGGATGGCCTGGGCGCGGCGCCGCTGCCGGTCGATGAGGTCGAGAGCCTCGGAGAGGCGCTGCTCGTGGTGGCGCGACTCGGTCACGTCGTGGATCTGGCCGATGAGATGGAGGGGCTCGCCGTCGTCGTCGCGCACGAGCGCCACCGACAGGTCGCCCCACAGGGTCGAGCCGTCGGCGCGCATGCAGCGCTTGACGATGCGGTAGCTGGCGCGCTCGCCGGACAGCGTCGCGTCGAAGAGATCCTGGTGGCCGGGCAGGTCGTCGACGTGGGTGAGCTGCTGGAAGAGCATGCCGCGCAGCTCGTCCTCGGTGTAGCCGAGCATGCTGCACAGGGCGCGGTTGGCGGTGCGCAGCCGGCCGTCGGGGCTGACCAGGGTCATGCCGACCGGCGAGTGCTCGACGGTGAGCTGCCACAGGCGCTCCGCGCCGGGACCCTCGATCAACTCACACCTCGAAACGTCCGTCGTCGTCGCCCGGTCCCGTTCCGGGAGGGCGGCCGTCCACCCCCTGCCCAGGATGATCGCACTGGAGTCGCCGGCTGTGGGCGCTCCGGCCCGATCCAGTGCCGCGAGTCTGCCCACCCCGGGCCGCGAAGGGAAGCACATCGCAGCCGCGGGGGTCCCGGGCTGGACCGGACGTTCAACCGGACGTCCACCGCCGTCCACGTGCAGATCGGCGTGCGGACGCGACGCCGGACGATGGTCGGGCCATGCGGATCGCCCTGGTGACCGAGACCTTCTACCCCGCCGTCGACGGCACGACCACGACCCTCAAGGCCGTGGCCGACCGGCTCGTCGACCTCGGCCACACGGTGCGCTTCGTGGCGCCGGGACCCGGGTTGACGACGTACCGGACCTCGCAGGTGGTGCGGATCAGGCCTCTCGAGCCGACCGGGCCACAGGTGCGCGCCGCGCTCGAGCAGTTCGCGCCGGACCTCGTGCACGTGACCTCACCGGGCGCGCTGGGCCGCAAGGCGCTCAAGCACACGCGGCGCGCGGGGATCCCCTCGCTGGTCGTCGAGCAGTCGGCGGTGCTCGACCAGAGCTCCGACTACTGGGTTGCCCGCGTCGCCGACCGCGCCGACCGCGTGCTGGTGACCTCGCAGTGGATGGTCGACCGGCTCGGCGAGTTCGGCGTGGACGCCGGCCTCTGGCTGCCGGGCGTCGACACCGCCGCCTTCACCCCGGCCCTGCGCGACCACTGGCTGCACGACTCGTGGTCGCGTGCCCGCTCGGCCGACGGACCTAAGGTCGTCGTCGGCTACGTCGGCGGGCTGCACAAGCGCCACGCCGTACGCCGCCTGGCCGAGCTCGCGGCCCTGCCCGGCATCCGACCCGTCGTCATCGGGTCGGGGACGCAGCGCGACTGGCTCGAGAGCCGGCTGCCGGGCGCCCGGATGACCGGCACGCTCTGCACCGGCGACCTGACCGTCGCCGTCCCGACCCTCGACGTGCTCGTCCACCCCGGCGAGCACGAGACCTGCTGCCACGCGCTGCGCGAGGCCGCCGCGGCCGGCGTACCGGTGGTCGCGCCGCGCGCCGGTGGCGCCACCGACGTCGTGCGGCACCTCGAGTCGGGGCTCCTCTACGACCCTGCCGACCAGCGAGCGTTCCGGCGCAGCGTCGAGGCCGTCGTGGCCGACCGGCACCGCGGCCTGCTCGGGGCCCGGGGCCGCGAGCTCGCCGGCGAGCGGAGCTGGACCGCCGCGGTCGACGAGCTCGCCACGCACTACGACGCGCTCCTGGGGGCCCGCGCGGCCCTATGATCCGCAGATGAGCTCCGCCTCCCAGATCCTGGAGCGCGACACCGAGCTCGCCCGCATCGCCGAGGCGCTCGACAGCGCGGTGGCGGGCAACGGCCGCGTCCTGGTCATCGAGGGGCTCGCCGGCATCGGCAAGACCCGGCTCGTCCGCGAGACCCGCGATCTCGCGCGCCAGCGCGGCTTCGGCCGGCTGCAGGCCACCGGAGCCGAGACCGAGACGTCGATGGCGTGGGGCGTCGTACGGCAGATGGTGGAGCGGTCGGTCTCGCGCTACAGCGGCGACGTACGACGCGCGATCCTCGACGGACCGGCCGGCGCCGCCCTGCAGGCGCTCGACGTGGCGCCCGAGGGCACCGCCAGCGACGCCGAGGTCGCCCGCACCCTGCACGCCCTGTGGTGGGTCGCCATCGACCTCTCCTCCACCCGCCCCCTGCTCATCACCGTCGACGACGCGCAGTGGGCCGACCAGCCGTCGCTGCGCTTCCTCGGCTACCTCGCCCGCCGTGTCGCCGACCTGCCGATCGCCCTGGTCGTCGGCACCCGCCCGCCGACCGGCGGCACCGGCCCGCTCACCGAGCTCACCGTCTCCCCGCACGTCGAGCGGCTGCTGCCCGAGGCGCTGTCACCCACGGCGGTCGCGGCGTTCCACACGCCGCAGGGCGTCGTGCCCTGCCCGGCGGTGGTCACCGCGATGCACGCGGCGTGCGGCGGCAACCCGTTCCTGACCGGCGCGCTGCTCGACGAGCTCGTCAACGCCGGCCACGACGTCAGCCACCCCGTGACCGCCGAGGCCATCAGCGGCCTCGGCCCGGCCACCATCTCGCGCGCGATGCTGAGTCGCCTGTCGCCCGAGGCGCTGGCGCTCGCGGGCGCGGCCGCGGTCCTGGGGCTCGAGGCCAGCCCGTGGCTGGCGCGGCGGGTCGCGCTGGTCGACGACGACCGGCTCGAGACGGCCGTGGCCGACCTGGTGCGCGCCAACGTGATGATCGGCGGCGCCGACGGGCTGACCTTCGTGCACCCCGTCATCCGCGAGGCGACCGTCGCCGCCCTCGGCACCCTGACGGTGGCCGGGATGCACGCCCGCGCCGCCACCGAGCTGCACGCCCGCCAGGCCCCCGCCTACCAGCTCGCCGGCCACCTGCTCAGCGCCCCGGTCGGCACCCTGCCCGACGCCGCCGACCTGCTCGCC
>JAOPXU010000141.1 GCA_025964985.1 Nocardioides sp. | reverse complement strand
TCGATGATGTAGATGCCGTTGCGCTCGGTCATGATGAAGCGCTTCATCTTGGGGTTCCAGCGACGGGTCTGGTGCCCGAAGTGGACGCCGCTCTCGAGGAGCTGGCGCATGGTCACGACTGCCATGGAGGGGTTCTCTTCTCGTGTGTCGGACCCACGACCGCCTGCGTGCCCTTCAACTGCTCACGGCGCTCGCGCGCCGCGCCCAGCAGGGCACACCGGTGTGGGACCGGGTTGTTTACAGTTCGACGCCGCAGGCGGGAGCCCTTGGCCCTGACGCCCTCGCGCGGCCCGACCGGCCCGGAGGTGCTTCCCGGGCGGGACTGAGGACCGACGCCCACGGCGACCTTGCGGACACCGTGGTGTGAGGGCGTGCGAATTCCACTCCGAGGAGTGGTCCGCCCAGACTACGGGAGCCGGACCCCGGCGCACGAATCCGGTCCTGTGCACTCGACCAGGAGTCGTCCACAGCTCCCAGTCGTTGTCGCGTCGCCCCCAGGCCGGCTCCGTCACCCTCCCGGTCGTCGCCGCTGCGGTCGATGCTCGGGCGGTGGCCATCTTCTCCTCCCGCGTCCTGGCGGTCCTCGCCGTCGTCCTCGTCCTGGTGAGCCCGGTCGGCGCTCGGGCCGAGGTGGGCCCCGACCCCGTCGGCACCTGGCCGCTGCGACCCGGACCCGAGGTCGTGGCGTCGTTCGACCCGCCGGATGGGCCTTACGGCGCCGGCCACCGGGGGGTCGACCTGGCCGGCTCCCCCGGTCAGACGGTGCACGCCGCGCTGGCCGGCACCGTCTCCTTCGCCGGCGCGATCGCCGGACGCGGCGTCGTCGTCGTCGCGCACGGCCCGACCCGCACGACGTACGAGCCCGTCACCGCCTCGGTCGATGTCGGCGACCCGGTCGGTGGCGGCTCGCCGATCGGCACGTTGCAGCTGCCCGGCTCGCACTGCTTCCCGCGGGCATGTCTGCACTGGGGCTGGATCGAGGGTGCCGACACCTATCTCGACCCGCTCCGGCTCGTCGGCGTCGGACCCATGCGGCTGCTGCCCCTGTGGCGTGAGGCACCGGTCGGCAGCGGTCCTGCCTCACCGCCTCCCCCGCCGGCGGCCGTGCAGGCGGTGTTGCGCCTGCTGTTCGGTCTCGGCTGAATTCAGGCGCGCGGGTGGGCCTGCTGGTAGGCCCGGCGCAGTCGGTCGGTGGTGACGTGGGTGTAGCGCTGGGTGGTCGCCAGCGACGCGTGCCCGAGCAGCTCCTGCACCGAGCGCAGGTCGGCACCGCCCTCGAGCAGGTGCGTCGCGGCGCTGTGCCGCAGCCCGTGGGGGCCGATGTCGGGGGCTCCGGGCACCTCGGCGATGCGCCGGTGCACCAGGGTGCGCACCACGCGCTGGTCGATCCGGCGTCCGCGCGCGCCCACGAACAGGGCGCCACCCGCTCCCTCGGCCAGCATCGCGGGCCGCCCGTGTCGCACCCAGAAGTCGACGGACCGGGCCGCCGGACGCCCGAACGGCACCATCCGCTCCTTGCGGCCCTTGCCGAGCACCCGCACCACGTTGCGCTCGCGGTCGACGTCGTCGACGTCGAGGCCGACGAGCTCACCGACCCGGATCCCGGTGGCGTAGAGCAGCTCCAGCATCGCGACGTCGCGCAGACCTACCGGACTGCCGTCGTCGGCCGCAGCGACCGCGGCCGCGATCAGGTCGGACGCCTCGTCGGCACGCAGGACCGACGGGAGCGTACGGTGCGCCTTCGGCGAGCCGAGGCTGGCCCCGACGTCGGTCGGCGCCCGCCCGGTCCGGGCGAGCCAGGCGGTGAACACCCGCGCGGCGGTCGCCCGCCGGGCGACGGTGGTGCGCGATCGGCCGAGGCTCTGCTGCTGAGCCAGCCAGCTGCGCAGGGTGCGCAGGTCCAGGTCGGCGACGTCGTCCAGTCCCATCCGGCGGGCGTGCTCCAGGATCCCGATGACATCGCCCAGGTAGGCGCGCACCGTGTGGTGGGTGAGGTCGCGCTCGGAGACCAGATGGCGCTCGTAGTCGCCGAGCACCCGCGCCATCGCCTCCGGCAGGTCCTCCTGCTCGGGGTCCTGGGCCGGCTCGTCGCTCACACCTCGATGCTAGGTGTCGGACCTCCTCTCACGGACGAGCCAGCGCGGTGAGCCGCCACCCGTCGAGGCCGCCCTCGACGAGCCCGGTCTTCTCGAGGGCCACGAGCGAGCCAGCGACCTCGCGCACCCCGAGTCCCGCCGTTCTGGCGATCGAGTCGGACCCGGCGCCCGAGGCGGCCGGGACGGCGTCGAGCACCTGGCGCTGACGTGGGGTGAGCCGGTCGCGGGCCGTCTCCTCGGCCCGCAACGGCTCCACCAGGTGCTCCCCGGAGCCAGACACGATCTCGAGGACGTCGGCGCCGCTGGTGACCAGGCTCATCGCCCCCACGCGGATCTGCTCGTGCACGCCGGCGGAGGCCCCGCTGCTGACTGGTCCGGGGACGCCCATGAGCGGGCGGTTGAGCCGCGAGGTCCAATTGGCCGTGTTGAGGGCCCCGCTGCGCACTGCGGCCTCGACCACCACCGTGCCGCGGGACAGGGCCGCGATGAGCCGGTTGCGGGCGAGGAACCGGATGCGGTGAGGAGCGCAGCCCGGGGCGGCCTCGGCGACCACGGCCCCGTCGCGCGCGATGTGCTCGAACATCGCCTGGTGGGCACTCGGGTAGACCCGGTCGGCCCCGCAGGCGAGAACCGCCACGGTGGGGGCACCTGCGCTGACGGCGCCACGGTGGGCCGCCCGGTCGATGCCGAACGCGCCGCCGGACACGACCGTGTGCTCGGCCCTCGCCACGTCGGCCGCGATGGCGCTGGCGATTCCGTCGCCGTAGGTGGTGGCCGCGCGCGAGCCGACGACGGCCACCGCCTTGACGAGCGCGTCGAGGCGGAACGGGCCGCGCACCCAGAGCCCGACCGGCACTCCCCCACGCTCGTGGAGCGAGCCGGCGCCGGCGAGGTCGTCGAGCTGTGTGGGCCACTCGTCGTCGCCGGGTACGACGAACCGCAGGCCGAGCCGGTCGGCCCGTTCGAGCTCGCGGACGGGGTCGACCGCGGTCAGGCGGGCGGCGACGTCGGTGAGCAACCCTTCGAGGTCGCGCTCCTCACGGAGCAGCTCGTAGAGGCGGACCGGCCCCAGCTCGGCGACCAGGCCCGTCATCTTGGTCTCGCCGGGCTCGCCGAGCCGGTTGAGGGCGACCCGCGCGAGGCGCTCGGCCTCGGGGACGACGGCGGCACTCATCCGACGGCCCGCCCTGCGGTGGTCTGCACGGCCAGCGGCTCGCCCTTGCGCAGCTGCAGGGCGACCGCGACCTGGGCGACGCCCGGCACGACGTCTCGGCCGCTCGTCACGGAGTCGAGGTCGGCCAGGGTCCACGCGAGTCGCTGCACCCGGACGGCCCCGCGGCTGCTCAAGCGGCCGTCGTAGAGGTCGGAGTCGACCATGCGCTGTCCCGCGTCGCTCAGCGGCCAACGGTCGCGCAGCAGCGGGCTCGGGACGTGGGCGTTGAGCCGCCAGCTGCAGTCGGCGTAGCGCTCGAGCTGGCGCGCTCGGGCTGCGGCCACCCGGGCTCTCACCTCGGCCGACGTCTCGTCCGGTGTGAACGGGTCGCGCTGGTCGCGGCGCAACGGTCCGACGTGGCGGGTGATGTCCACACGGTCGACCAGGGGCCCGGTCAGCTTGTTGCGGTAGTCGCGCAGCTGCTGGGACTTGCACGTGCACCTGTTCTCGCCGTGGTCGGCCGACCAGTCGCCGCACGGGCACGGGTTGCAGGCCAGTACGAGCATGCCGCGTGCCGGCAGGGTGACGGACTCGTCGGCACGGGCCACCGTGATGTCACCGCTCTCGAGCGGCTGACGCAAGGCCTCGATGATGTCGTTGCGGAACAGCGGGAACTCGTCGAGGAACAGGACACCGGCGTGGGCCCGGCTGATCTCGCCGGGCCGGACCTGGCCCGCACCGCCGCCGACCAGGCTGGCCTTGCTGGCGTCGTGGTGAGGGGCGGAGAACGGCGGTCGCGTGATCATCCCGTCCCCCGGCTCGAGGACGCCGGCCAGTGAGTGGACCGCCGTCAGCTCGAGCGACTCCTCGGCGCTGAGGTCGGGCAGCAGGCCCGGGATCCGCTCAGCCAGGCTGGTCTTCCCGGCACCCTTGGGGCCGGACAGCAGGAGCGCGTGGCCGCCGGCCGCGGCGACCTCAGCGGCGTACTTGGCGTCGACCATGCCGCGCAGGTCCGCGAGGTCGACCTCGTCGAGCCGCTGCTCGCCACGCCACGACAGCAGCCGGGAGCCACTCATCGGCGCGACCGGCGCGGCCTCGGGCACCGGTTCGCCCAGCAGCTCGGCGACCACCTGCTGCAGCGATCGCATGCCGAGGACGGCCATGCCCGGGACCATGGCCGCCTCGCGCGCCTGCGGCTCCGGGACGAACACGTGCCGGATGCCACGGTCGGCCGCCGCCAGCACCATCGGCAGCACCCCGGGCACGCTGCGCAGGCCCCCGTCGAGCGTCAGCTCGCCGATGAAGGCGGTGTCGACCAGCGCGTTGCGGGGCACCACGCCGTCGGCCGCGAGGATGGCGACCGCCACGGCGAGGTCGAAGTGGGGTCCTCGCTTGACCAGGTCGGCCGGCGACAGCAGCACGGTGACGCGCCGGGTCGTGGCCGGCCAGGTGAAGTGGCTGTTGACGATGGCCATCCGGCACCGGTCACCGGCCTCGCGCAACGACACATCCGGGCGGCCGACCATCACGAAGTTGGCCTGCCCGGGCGACACGTCGGCCTGGACGTCGACGAGGTGACCGAGTGCCCCGTGCAGCGAGACCGTCCGGGCAGTGGCGAACGGCATCAGCCGACCCCGCGCACGTGGTCGACCAGCGCCGGCCCGCGTCGCGGGCGCAGGACCGCGACGAGGTCGACCCGGGTCTCGGGTGGGCGCAGCCCCCGAGCCTGCGCCCACCGCTGACCCAACCGGTGCAGCCGGTCGAGCTTGGCGTCGGTGATGGCCTCGTGCGGCGTGCCGCTGAGGACCGACGTCCGGGTCTTGACCTCGCACAC
>JAOPXU010000131.1 GCA_025964985.1 Nocardioides sp. | reverse complement strand
CGCCTGGCCGCTGCACCGCCGCTTCAAGGTGGCGGCGACGACGCGAGCCAGCTTCGCGGCATACAACACGTTCGAGGAGGTCGAGGTGCTCCTCGATGCACTCGACCGCGTCCCACAGATCTATGGGGTGGCCAGCTGATGGACCTCTTTCAGGAACTCATCCTCGAGCACTCGAAGCGCCCGCAGCACGCCGGTCTGCGCGAGCCCTTCGAGGCCGAGGTGCACCACGTCAACCCGACCTGCGGCGACGAGGTGACGCTGCGCGTCCACGTCGCCGAGGGCCAGGTCTCCGACGTGTCCTACGACGCGGTCGGCTGCTCGATCTCGCAGGCCTCGGCCTCGGTGATGGCCGACCTCGTCATCGGCAAGCCCGTCGCAGAGGCCATGGCCATCCACGAGAGCTTCCTGACCCTCATGCAGGGCAAGGGCCAGGTCGAGCCCGACGAGGAGGTCCTCGAGGACGGCATCGCCTTCGCCGGTGTCGCCAAGTTCCCCGCGCGCGTCAAGTGCGCACTTCTGTCCTGGATGGCCTGGAAAGACGCCACCGCCCAATCCCTGGAGGCCTCGTCATGACTGACGCCACGATCGACCACAGCGACCTGCCCGACGTCCCCGAGGCGGCCGGCGCCAGCGCCGCACCCTCCGGTGGTGGTGGCACGGCCACCGTCACCAAGGACGACGTCTTCGAGGCGATGAAGGACGTCGTCGACCCCGAGCTCGGCATCAACGTCGTCGACCTCGGCCTGGTCTACGACCTCCACCTCGACACCTCCACCAACCTGGTCATCGACATGACGCTCACCTCCGCGGCCTGCCCGCTGACCGACGTCATCCAGGACCAGACCAACGCCGCCCTCGAGGGCCTCGTCAACGACGTCGCCATCAACTGGGTCTGGATGCCGCCGTGGGGCCCCGACAAGATCACCGACGACGGCCGCGAGCAGCTCCGCGCACTGGGCTTCAACGTCTGACGTCTGACCCGAGTCCTGTCCGACCCGTCGCACTCCGGTGCGGCGGGTCGGTCTCGTTTCCGCCGACCCGTGGCCTGGAGGGGACGGGTCGACGTGTGAGTGGACGCTCACCCGGCGCACATACGCGCCGGGTCGAGGTGTGAGTGGGCGCTCACCCGGCGCACATACGCGCCGGGTCGGCGTCGCGCTAGGGTCGGTCGATGATCGAGGTCCGGCCGTTCGAGCCCGACGACCTGGCGTCACTGTGGGCGCTCGCGCACCTGCCGGACGCGGGGGTGACCGAGGACCCGAGCGTTCCGGTGCCGCTGCCGCCGCGGCGGGTGCCGCCGACGGGGCCGGCCGACCTGGTCGACCCGCAGGCGACGGTGCTGGCCGCCGGCGGTGACCTGTTCGTCGCCGTCGACGACGCCGGGCACCTGGTGGGCGTGGGCGGGCTGCGTCCGGTGCACGGACGGCCGCGGCTGGGGCGGGTGATCCGGCTCCGCGTGCACCCGGCCGTACGACGCCAGGGCGCCGGGCGCCGGCTGATGGAGGCCCTCGAGGACGCCGCCCGCCGCCGCGGCCTGACCGACCTGCTGCTCGACGTGGGCGACCACCAGCCCGAGGCGCTGGCGTTCTACCGTGCGCTCGGCTGGTCGGAGACCTGGCGCGAGGCCCAGCCCGAGGCGCACTGGCAGACGGTCTGGCACCACCGCTCGCTCGAGCGCGACCACCTGGCCGTCGAGGTCCGCCCCTGCGGCAGCGACGACGACGCCGCCGCGGCCGAGCGAGGCCTGCCGACCCGCGGCAGCGACCACCACCGCAGCCGCTGGGAGCGCCAGCAGACCGGCGAGGCGACGTACCTGCTGGCCTGGGACGGCGCCGACGTGGTCGGGCACGTGCTGCTGCTCGACCGCTCGGCGTACGACGAGGTGGTGGACGACCTGGGGGAGCACGCCGAGGTCCACGCGCTGGTGGTCGCGGACCGGGTCCAGCGTCGCGGCGTCGCGACCGCCCTGCTCGGGGCCGCCGCCGGCGTCGCCCGCGAGCGCGGCGCCTCGCAGGTCGGCCTGGCCATCGAGCCGGACGCCGACGCCGCCACCGAGCTCTGCCGCCGCCTCGGCTGGCGGGTGCGACCCGGGCTGCACCCGGTGCACACGTGGTCGTGGCGCGACGAGCACGGCACCGAGCACGAGGAGCGCGACCGCTGCGGCTACTGGACGCTGACCCTGCCCGACGGGCGCTGAGCGCCGGTCTAGGTTGGGTCCATGCCCGTCCTGGTCCCCGTCGCGCGCTGGTCGCGCTGGGTCGACAACTTCGAGCGCAGCCACGGCCCGACGTCGTACGACGTCACCGACGGCGCGCTGCAGGGCGCGGCCGAGGACGGGTCGACGTTCGTGGCCCGGCTCCCGTTCGCCGCGTCGTACGCCGGGCCGGCGACGGCCGACGGGCTGGCCGCGGCGGTGACGGTGCCGGAGGACTGGGGCGTGCTGCTGGTGCGCAAGGGCGGGTTCGCCATGGCGCGGCTGGCGGGCACGACGCAGGGCGAGTCGAAGACCGGGCAGCGCCACGTGCAGGGCCGCACCAAGGCGGGCGGGCAGTCGCAGCAGCGCTTCGCCCGGCGCCGCGACAACCAGGCGCGCCAGGCCTACGAGGCCGCCGCCGACCACGCCGCGCGCATCCTCGGCAGCCTGCACGGACCCGTGGTGACCGGCGGCGACCGGGGCGCGGTCGAGGAGGTGCTCGAGGACCCGCGGCTGCGCGGGGTCAGCGTCGTGCCGCCGTGGCTCGCGGTGCCCGACCCGCGCCGCAGCGTGCTCGACCAGGCGGTCGCCGACGCGACGTCGCTGCAGGTGGAGGTGGTCAACGCGTGACCCGCGTGCTGCTGCTCGCCGACACCCACCTGCCGAAGCGCGCCCGGGACCTGCCGGAGCAGGTGTGGCAGGCGGTCGACGACGCCGACGTCGTCGTCCACGCCGGCGACTGGGTCGACCTCGCGACCCTCGACCGCCTGGAGGCCCGCTCGCGCCACCTGGTCGCGGTGGTCGGCAACAACGACGGCGCCGACCTGCGGGCGCGGCTGCCCGAGGTGGCGACGGCCGAGATCGGCGGCGTCCGGTTCGCGGTCGTGCACGAGACCGGCGGCAAGCTCGGCCGCGAGGCGCGCTGCGAGGCGGCGTACCCCGACGCCGACGTGCTCGTCTTCGGCCACAGCCACATCCCCTGGGACACCACTACGCCGCGCGGCCTGCGGCTGCTCAACCCGGGCTCGCCGACCGACCGCCGCCGGCAGCCGCACTGCACCTACCTGACGCTCACCGCCCGCGACGGCGCGCTGAGCGACGTCGTGCTCCACCGTTTGCCCGCGCGGGCGGAGTAGCGTCCGAGGCATGTGGGAGCCCGACCCGGGGTGGCACGCCCTGCCCCGTGGCGCCGGAGCGTCCACCGTGGGCGTGTGGCGCACGGCGTACGGCGAGCAGCCGGTCGTCGTGAAGCGGCTCGGCGCCCCCGGGCGCGAGGACCCGCCCGAGCTGTCGGACCGCACCCACTTCGCCTACTGGCGGCGCGAGGCCGACGTGCTCGACACCGGCATCGCCGTCGCGACGCCCGGGCTGCGCGCCGTCGTCGCCGCCGTCGAGGAGGACGACCTCGGAGTCACCATCACCCGCGAGTGGGTCGAGGACGCCGCCCTCAGCGGGCTGTTCGTCGCCCTGTCGCTCGGTCGGTTCGCCGGCAGTGCCCTGCCCCGGCCACGGTTCCTCACCGTCGGGCAGCTGCGCCAGCGGCTGGCCCGCACCGAGCGCCGCGCCGGCGGCTGGCCCACCCTGGCCCGCACCACCGCCGCCGATGTCGCCGACCACCTGTGGAACCGCCGCGAGGAGTTCCTCTCGCTCCTCGACGCCCTGCCGCAGGTGCCGCAGCACGGCGACCCGTCGCACGACAACATCCCCGGTCGCGTCGGCGACGAGGCCGTCGCCATCGACTGGGCCACGCTCGGCGTCGGCCCCGTGGGCGGCGACCTGGGCTACTTCGCGCTGACCGCCCGCGAGGAGTTCGAGCCGCTCGTCGACGCCTACCTGATGGGGCTGCCGGACGGCGTCGCGGCACCCGACGACGTGCTGCTCGGGGCGCGCATCACGGCCGTCTACACGGCGTTCGGCCGCGCCGAGTGGGCCCTGGCCCGGGTGGCCGGCGGCGAGGGGGCGCTGGCCGGCAAGTTCCGGCACCCGTCGGTGGCTCCGTACCTCCGCGCGCTGCAGCGCCAGGCCGTGCACGTCGAGGCCCTGCTCGGCTGGTGAGCCGAGCGCTCAGACCCGCGAGGCGCCGAACGTGTCGCAGGCCTGCATCGAGCCCTGCTCGTAGCCGGTACGGAACCAGTTCTGCCGCTGCTCGGCCGAGCCGTGGGTCCAGGACTCCTCCTGCACCTGGCCGGTCGTCTTCTGCTGGATCCGGTCGTCGCCGACGGCGGCCGCCGCCTCGAGCGCCAGGTCGATGTCCTGCTGGGTGAGCTCGGCGAGCAGCACGTTGCCGTCGGCGTCCTGGGTCTGGGTGGCCGAGCGCGCCCACATGCCGGCGAAGCAGTCGGCCTGCAGCTCCAGGCGTACGCCGGAGCTCTGCGGCCCGGTGTCGCCGGTGACCTGACCGATGGTGCCGATCAGGTTGGAGATGTGGTGGCCGTACTCGTGGGCCAGCACGTAGGGCTCGACGAACCCGCCGCTGGGGCCGCCGAGCTGGCGGTCGAGGACGTCGGCGAAGAAGGCGCTGTCGAGGTAGATCTGCCGGTCGGAGGGGCAGTAGAACGGTCCGACGGAGGAGTTGGCGCCACCGCAGCCGGTGGAGATGTCGCCCTCGAAGGTGACGATCTTCTCGGCGGGGGAGAAGTCACCACCCAGCTCGTCGGCCCAGAAGTCGCGCAGCGAGTTCTCGACGGCCACGCGGGCGCAGTCGGCGCTGCCGTTGGCGTCGGCCCCGGTCTTGCAGGCGCTGTAGCGGCCGGTGTCGCTGAAGCGGCTGGCGTCGAGGCCACCGCCGCCGCTGGCGCCGAGGCCACCGCCCCCGGTGCCGGAGAACAGCTGGATCGCCACGAAGATGACGACGACGATGATGCCGACGGCGCCACCACCACCGGCCATGCCGCCCGGGATCGGCAGCCGACCGCCGCCACCGCCGAAGCCGCCGCCCCCACGGCCGCCTCCGCCGCGCCCGGCGTCGCCGACGCGGCTCGTGTCGAGTCGGGCCTTGGGGTTGAAGCGCATGGACGAAAACCTAGACCTCGCGGCAGTGACGCGACCCACCCGCGCGCGGGTGGCGAGGATGGGGGTCGAGCCGGTCGCTGTCCGTAGGATCGAAGCACCATGATCAGCGCACACCAGCTCGAGGTCCGGGCCGGTGCCCGGCTCCTCATGTCCGACGTCTCCTTCCGTGTCGCCGCCGGCGACAAGGTCGGACTCGTGGGCCGCAACGGTGCCGGCAAGACCACCCTCACCAAGATCCTCTCCGGCGAGGCCCAGCCCGCCGGCGGCTCCGTCACCCGCACCGGCGAGGTCGGCTACCTGCCGCAGGACCCCCGCACCGGCGACCCCGAGGTCCTCGCCCGCGAGCGCATCCTGTCGGCCCGCGGCCTCGACGACGTCGTACGCCGGATGCGCCAGGCCGAGGAGCTCATGGGCTCCGACGACCCCAAGGACCGCGAGAAGGCGATGAAGCGCTACTCGCGGGCCACCGACGAGATGCAGGCCGGTGGTGGGTACGCCGCCGAGTCCGAGGCCGCCACGATCGCGGCGTCCCTCGGCATCGAGGAGCGCATCCTGCACCAGCCGCTCAAGACGCTCTCGGGCGGACAGCGGCGTCGCGTCGAGCTGGCGCGCATCCTGTTCTCCGACGCCGAGGTGCTGATCCTCGACGAGCCGACCAACCACCTCGACGCCGACTCGATCGTGTGGCTGCGCGACTACCTCAAGAACCACAGCGGCGGGTTCATCGTGATCAGCCACGACAACGCGCTGCTCGAGAAGACCGTCAACAAGGTCTTCCACCTCGACGCCAACCGGGGCGTCATCGACCTCTACAACATGGGCTGGCGCCACTACCTGACCCAGCGCGAGACCGACGAGAAGCGTCGCAAGCGCGAGCGGATGAACGCCGAGAACAAGGCCAAGACGCTCACCGACCAGGCCAACCGGATGCGCGCCAAGGCCTCCAAGGCCCAGGCGGCGCAGTCGATGCTCAAGCGCGCCGAGAAGATCATGTCCGGCGTCGAGGGCGAGCGCGCGGCCGACAAGGTCGCCAAGATCAAGTTCCCGGCTCCCGCGCCGTGCGGCAAGACTCCGCTCACCGCGGCCGAGCTGTCGAAGTCCTACGGCTCGCTCGAGGTCTTCACCGACGTCGACCTGGCCATCGACCGCGGCTCACGCGTCGTCATCCTCGGCCTCAACGGCGCCGGCAAGACGACCCTGCTGCGCATCCTCGGCGGCGTGGACTCACCCGACTCCGGCCGGGTCATCCCCGGCCACGGGCTCAAGCTCGGCTACTACGCCCAGGAGCACGAGACGCTCGACACCTCGCGCACCGTGCTCGAGAACATGCAGTCCGCCGCGCCGCAGCTCACCGACACCGAGGCCCGCTCGGTGCTCGGCTCCTTCCTGTTCTCCGGCGACGACGCGGCCAAGCCGGCCGCGGTGCTCTCCGGCGGCGAGAAGACCCGCCTGGCCCTGGCCTCGCTCGTCGTCTCCAGCGCCAACGTGCTGCTGCTCGACGAGCCCACCAACAACCTCGACCCCGCCTCCCGCGAGGAGGTGCTCGCCGCCATCCGCACCTACGAGGGCGCGATCATCCTGGTCACCCACGACGAGGGCGCCGTGCGTGCCCTCGAGCCCGACCGGGTGCTGCTGCTCCCCGACGGCGACGAGGACCTGTGGACCGAGGACTACGCCGACCTGGTGTCGCTCGCGTAGCGATCGCCTGACCGGTGTAGGAGTTCCCGGTCGACCGGGGACTCCTACTGACCGCCGATCCCGGCTCACGGCAGCAGCAGCCCCGCGTCGCCGAACTCGTGCCACAGGTAGCCGCCCGCCACCGCCGCGTCGTACGCCGCCTGGGTGAGCGCCCGCCCGGCGACGGCCTCCACGAGCAGCAGGTGCGAGGCGGCCGGGTCGTGCCATCCGGTGACGAGCCCGGTGACCAGGCGCGGGGGAGAGGCCGGGGTGACCAGGTGCTCGGTCCACCCGGCGCGGGCGACCGCGCGCCCGGCGTCGTCGACGGCGGACTCCAGGGCCCGGGTGACGGTGGTGCCGACGGCGACGACCCGGCCGCCGCCGGCGCGGACGGCGTTGGCGGCCGCGGCGGTGGTGGCGGTGACCTCGAAGCGCTCCGGCTGCGGGGCCTCGCCGGCCTCCTGCGAGGAGACACCGGTGTGCAGGGTGACCGGGGCGATCGCGATCCCGCGCGAGACCAGGCGGGTGACCAGCTCGGCGGTGAACGGCCGGCCGGCCGAGGCCATCTCGGCCGAGCCGGGTCGGGTGCCGAACACCGTCTGGTAGGCCGCGAGCGGGTAGGGCCGGTCGAGGTAGCCGTAGGAGATCGGGCGGCCGTGCCGGGCCATGGTGCGGTCCAGGTCGCCGGTGGCCGTGGCGCGCCACAGCCGGTTGCCGCGACCGGTCGGCGAGGACCCGTCGGGCGGGTAGGGCTCGAGCAGGTCGAGGGTGGCCCCGCTGAGCGTGAGCCGGTCGCCCGGCTGGGCGTCGAGCACGGCACGGGCGGCGTGCGGCGCGGCGCGCACCTCGACCACCCACGTCCCGTCGTCGAGCGGCGCCGCGGCGTGCACCACCACCGGCCCGTGCCGCGTCGAGACGGCGTCGGACTGGGCCGCCACGGTCGCGGAGTTGTTGACCACCAACAAGTCGCCGGCGCGCAGGTGGTCGGCAAGGTCGTGGAAGCGGGCGTGCACGACGTCGTCGGGGGAGGCGACGAGCAGCCGGGTCGCGTCGCGTCGTACGCCGCGCGCCTCGGCCGGCGACGGGGCGAACTCCGGTGCCGTGAACACCGTCGCCGGGGTCTCGTCCAGGGTCCTCACGCCGGCACCTCGAGCCCCGACGCGGCGAAGGAGGATGCCCGGTAGCGCCCCGACGGCGGGCGTCGCAGCAGCAGGGTCAGGATCGCCGGCACGACCGACTCCGGCGTGGGTCGGTCGGAGACGTCCTCGCCCGGGAACGCGTCCTGGTGCATCGCGGTGGCCATGTCGCCCGGATCGACGGCGTACGTCGTCAGGCCCTCCTCGACGCCGAGCGTGAGCGTCAGCTGGTCGAGGGCGGCCTTCCCGGCTGCGTACGGCCCCCAGGTCTCGTAGTGCTCGACGGCCGCGTCGCTGGAGACCGACACGACGACGCCCGAGGCCACGCGCAGCTGCGGCAGCAGCAGCCGGGTCAGGGCGACCGGCGCCGCGGCGTTGACCGCCCAGGTGGCCAGCAGCTCGTCGGCGCTGACCTCGCGCAGCGGCCGCAGGGGGAGCGGGCCGAGGGTGCTGGCGTTGTGCACGAGCAGGTCGAGGCGGCCGAGCCGGGCGACCTCGCGGGCCAGCGCCTCCTGGTGGGCCGGGTCGGCGACGTCGCCGGCGACCGGTACGACGACCTCCCGGTCGGGCAGACCGACGACGGCGGCCTCGAGGCGGGCCGGGTCGCGACCGTCGGTGACGACGGTCCAGCCGTCCCGGCTGAGGCGGTGGACGAGGGCGAGGCCGAGACCGGCCGAGCCCCCGGTGACGAGTGCGACGGGCATGCCGTGCTCCTTCGTGACGGGTGGAAGTGGGTGGAGCAGCCAGTCTCGAACTTCAAGCATGCTTGAGGTCAAGGAGTTGTCAGGACCCATCCCTAGACTCGGCCGCATGACGCTCCACGCCGACCAGCTCGCCGCCGCCCGTCTGCGCTACGAGGTGCAGGAGGGGGTCGCCACGATCACCCTCGACAAGCCCGAGGCGCGCAACGCCCAGACGCCCACCACGTGGCGCACCCTGGCCGCCATCGGCGAGCAGCTGCCCGACGACGTCCGCGTGGTCGTCGTGCGCGGTGCGGGCGCGACGTTCTCCGCCGGCCTCGACCGCACCCTGCTGGCCCCCGGCGGCGGCGACGGCCAGGAGAGCGTCGCCGACCTGCTCGCCCAGTCCGACGAGGACATCTCGGCCACCATCGACGCCTACCAGCAAGGCTTCACCTGGCTGCGCGACCCGAAGTTCGTCTCGATCGCCGTCGTCCACGGCTACGCCATCGGCGCCGGCTTCCAGCTCGCGCTGTCCTGCGACCTGCTGCTCGCCGCCGACGACGCCTACTTCTGCATGAAGGAGGCCGCACTCGGGCTGGTTCCCGACCTCACGGGAACAAAACCCTTGGTCGACGCGGTTGGCTACCCGAGGGCGTTGGAGATCTGCACCACCGCCCGCAACGTGAGCGCTGCCGAGGCGGTGCGCATCGGCTTCGCCCTCGACGCCGTACCCGCCGACCAGCTCGACTCCCGACTCGCCGACCTGGTCACCTCGCTCACCGCCCCGATGGTCGGAGCGGTCCGCGAGACCAAGGCGCTCGTCCTGGGCGCCGCCGACCACGACCTCGACACCCAGCGCCGGCTCGAGCGGGAGGCCCAGTCCCGCCGGTTCCGCGAGCTCGCCGCCCTCATGGGGGCCAACACCTAGGCCAGGAGGTGGACTGATGTCCTCCATGCACCCCAACGCCGCCGCGTGGCGGTCCCTGCGCTCCGACCGGAGCGTGGTCGACAAGCGCGTCTCCCGGGCGACCGTGCGCCGCGTGCTCGCCTTCGCCCGCCCTCACCGGCGGCTGATCGCCATCTTCTTGACGATCACGGTCATCGACTCCTCGATGGTCATCGTGACGCCGCTGCTGGTGCAGCGCATCGTCGACGACGGCATCATCGCCGGCGACACCGGTCTGGTGACCGTGCTGGCCCTGGCGATGGCCGGGGCCGCAGTGGTCAGCGCCGTGCTGGCCGTCTTCGGTGGCTGGTTCTCCTCGCGCATCGGTGAGGGCCTGATCTTCGACCTGCGCACCCGGGTCTTCGGCCACGTGCAGCGCCAGTCGCTGGCGTTCTTCACGCGCACCCAGACCGGCGCGCTGGTCTCCCGGCTCAACAACGACGTCGTCGGCGCCCAGCGGGCCTTCACCTCGACCCTGTCGAGCACCGTGTCCAACTCGATCGCCGTGGTCGTCGTCGGCATCGCGATGCTCGCGCTCAGCTGGCAGGTCACGCTCCTGTGCCTGGTGATGTTCCCGATCCTGTTCGGCATCTCCCGCTGGGTCGGTGGCCGGCTCGCCGGGCTGACCCGTCAGCAGATGGACGGCAACGCCGACCTGGGCAACGTGATGACCGAGCGCTTCAACGTCGGCGGCGCCATGCTCCTCAAGCTCTTCGGCCGACGCCGCGACGAGGACGACCTGTTCGCCGAGAAGGCCGCCGTCGTGCGCGACCTCGGCATCCGCATCTCGCTCATCACCCGCATCTTCGGTGCCTCGATGATGCTGGTGCCCGCCCTGGCCACCGCCCTGGTCTACGGCTTCGGCGGCCACCTCGCCGTCGACGGCACGCTCACCGTCGGCACCCTGCTCGCCCTGGCCACCCTGCTGCTGCGCCTGCTCGGCCCGCTGCAGGGTCTGTCCAACGTGCGCGTCGACATCATGACCGCGCTGGTCAGCTTCGAGCGCGTCTTCGAGGTGCTCGACCTGCCGTCGCTGATCAAGGAGAAGCAAGGCGCCGTCGCACTGCAGCGCGACGCCGGCAGCCTCGAGTTCGAGCACGTCTCGTTCAGCTACCCCGGCGCCGACGAGGTCTCCCTCGGCTCGCTCGAGAACCTCGCCCGCAGCGAGTCCCGCGAGCGCCCCCAGGTGCTCACCGACGTCGGCTTCGTCGCCGAGCCCGGCGAGATGATCGCCCTGGTCGGACCGTCCGGGGCCGGCAAGAGCACGGTCACCCACCTCGTGGCCCGCCTCTACGACGTCGACCAGGGCGCCGTGCGCGTCGGCGGCCACGACGTGCGCGACGTGACGCTGCAGTCGCTCGAGGACGTCGTCGGCTACGTCACCCAGGACGCCCACATGTTCCACGACACCATCGGGGCCAACCTGCGCTACGCCCGGCCCGACGCCACCGAGGAGCAGATCTGGGACGCCCTCGAGGCCGCCCAGGTCGCCCCGCTGGTCCGCTCGCTGGCCGACGGCCTCGACACCGTCGTCGGCGACCGCGGCTACCGCCTGTCCGGTGGCGAGCGCCAGCGCCTGGCCATCGCCCGGCTGCTGCTCAAGTCGCCGGCGATCGTCGTCCTCGACGAGGCCACCGCCCACCTCGACTCCGAGTCCGAGGCCGCCGTCCAGCGGGCCCTCGACGCCGCCCTCGAGGGCCGCACGTCCCTGGTCATCGCCCACCGGCTCTCGACCGTGCGCAACGCAGACCAGATCCTGGTGCTCGACGGCGGGCGCATCGTCGAGTTCGGCACCCACTCCGAGCTGATCGCGCAGCAGGGCCTCTATGCCGACCTGCACCGCACGCAGTTCTTCACCGACGACGTGCCCCTCACCGTCGGCGACTGACCGGCGACTGACCGCGGCCTGGCGGCTACCGCCGCTGGTACTCCGCCGGCACGTTGGTCTGGCGGACCCTGGCCGGGCCCTTCGCTGGTCGGGGCGTCTTCGGGCCGCCGTGGCGCTCGCCGCGGGGGCCGCGCTTGCGCTCGTCGTAGGCGAGGTAGCTGAAGCCGAAGACGGCCAGGACCCCGAAGAACCACCACTGCAGGCCGTAGAAGAAGTGCGGCCCGTTGTCGAGCTCGGGCAGCTCGCGCGGGGCCAGGTCGGTGATCGGGGCGCCGTCCTCGGTGGAGGCGTCGACGAACCCGTCGTAGACGGGGCGGTCGATGGCCTCGCCGATGCGGTCGGAGGAGATCGCGCGGGTCGACAGGTCGTCGACGACGGTGCTGTCGCCGGTGCCGTTGACGCGGGCCCAGCCGACGACGGTCACGGTGCCGGTCGGCGGGGCCGGCACGTCGCCGACGTCAGGGCTGCGGACGTCGGTCTGCAGGAAGCCGCGGTCGACGACCAGCGACACCCCGCTCGAGGTGATCAGCGGGACGACGACGTCGACGCCGGGCGCCCCGTCGTCGTTGCTGCGGTAGCGCACGATGACCGTGTGGTCGACGTCGTAGGTGCCGGTGGCCTCGATGCGCCGCCACTCCTGGTCGCGGTCGAGGTCGCGCTCGGGGGAGAAGACCTCGTCGACCGGTGCCGGCGGCAGGGCCTCGTTGGCCCGGATGATGTCGTTGCGGTCCTTCTTGTCGTCGAGGCGGCCGAACTGCCACTCGCCCAGCGACCAGGCCAACGCGGCCAGCAGGACGACGACGACCCCGAAGCCCACCCAGCGGCGGCTGACGAGGAACCGGAAGGAGCGCACACCCCGAGGTTAACGTCCGGACCCCACCCGGCCGCGCCGAGCACCGGTCGACCAGCCCCGGACCAGCCATCGATCCGTAGACTCGGCCCGTGACGCAACTCGTGCAGCCGCTCGCCGACGCCTACGGGCGCGTCGCGACCGACCTCCGGGTCTCGCTGACCGACAAGTGCAACCTCCGCTGCACCTACTGCATGCCGGCCGAGGGCCTCGACTGGATGGCCACCGAGCAGCAGCTCACCGACGACGAGGTCGTGCGCCTCGTGCAGATCGCGGTCGAGCGCCTCGGGGTCCAGGAGGTCCGCTTCACCGGGGGCGAGCCGCTCGTGCGCCGCGGCGTCGTCGACATCGTCGCCCGCACCCACGACCTCGGTGTCGAGACCTCGCTCACCACCAACGGCCTCGGGCTGGCCCGCACCGCCGACGCGTTCGCCGCCGCCGGCCTCGACCGGGTCAACGTCAGCCTCGACACCGTCCGGGCCGAGACGTTCCACACCCTGACCCGCCGCGACCGCCTCCACGACGTGGTCGCCGGCCTCGCTGCGGCCGCCGCGGCCGGCCTCGGGCCGGTCAAGGTCAACGCCGTGCTCATGCGCGGCACCAACGACGACCAGGCCGCCGAGCTGCTCACCTGGTGCCTCGAGCGCGGCTACGAGCTGCGCTTCATCGAGCAGATGC
This sequence comes from Nocardioides sp., assembly GCA_025964985.1. Lineage (GTDB taxonomy): Bacteria > Actinomycetota > Actinomycetes > Propionibacteriales > Nocardioidaceae > Nocardioides. The sequence goes on along the minus strand of JAOPXU010000131.1, from coordinate 11,395 downwards.
CGCTCGACGCCCAGCACGGCTGGTCGCGCGACGACATGGTCACCGCCGACGAGATCCTGGCCTCCCTCGAGGCGGCCTTCGACCTGACGCCCGCCGAGGAGCCGCGCGGCAGCGCACCGGCCGAGCTGTTCACGGTCGACGGCGGCCCGGGCACCGTGGGCGTCATCGCCTCGGTCACCCGCCCGTTCTGCGGCGACTGCGACCGGGTCCGGCTCACCGCCGACGGACAGGTGCGCACCTGCCTGTTCGCCCGCGAGGAGTCCGACCTGCGCGGCGCGCTGCGCGCCGGGGCCTCCGACGCCGACCTGGCCGAGCGCTGGCTCGTCGCCATGCGCGGCAAGGCCGCGGGCCACGGGATCGACGACCCGTCGTTCCTGCAGCCCACACGGCCGATGTCAGCGATCGGCGGCTGACGCACCCTCGCCGGTGTCGTCCGACGTCCCCGCCTCGTGTGGTACGACGTCGCGCAGGAACTGGCGCGCCCCGAGGAACTGCGACAGCGACTCCTTGTGCTCGTCGCACGCCAGCCACACCTTGCGCCGGTCAGGCGTGTGCAGCTTGGGGTTGTTCCACAGCAGCTCCCAGGTCGCCGGCAGGCGGCAGCCCTTGGACGAGCAGGTGTCAGGTTCCACAGGAAGAGCCTAGGAGGGCCCCGACCTAGAGCTCGCGGCGCTGCCCCGACTCGAGCTCGCGGCGGGTGAAGTCGGCCTCGCGCAGCTGGAAGCCGTCGGAGAGGTTGGCGGCGGCGTTGGCCATCACCACGGCGATGTAGGGCAGCACCAGGGCACCGGCGATGAGGAAGGGCCACAGCCAGTCGACCCCGCTGAGCGAGGCGATGATCGCACCGACGAAGCACAGCGTGCGCAGGCTCATCGAGAGCAGGTAGCGCTTCTGGCGAGCGCGGATGTCGTCGGCCCGGTTGCCTGCAGCGGTGGTGATGCGGACGACGTCGTCGACTGCGTGCTTGGCCATGGCTCGAGCCTACGTCGCGCCGACGCCGCATCCGGACACCCCTAGGGTGACCTTCATGACCAATCGCACCTACCGCCTCACCGAGATCGTCGGCACCTCCCCGGAGGGCATCGAGGAGGCCATCAGCAACGGCATCGAGCGGGCCAGCAAGACCCTGCGCCACCTCGACTGGTTCGAGGTGACGCAGGTGCGCGGGCAGATCAAGGACGGCCAGGTCGAGCACTACCAGGTCGGCCTCAAGCTCGGCTTCCGCCTCGAGGACGACGAGTAGCCCGACCACGGTCGACCACGGCTGGCCGGTTTCGCCTACCCCGGGGTAATCACTAGCGTCGCCGGGGTGAGCGAACCCCCCGAGGCATCCCCAGGTCGCGTCGTGCTCGTCACCGGCGGCAACCGTGGCATCGGGCGGGCGATCGCCGAGGCGTTCCTCGCCCAGGGCGACCGCGTCGCGGTGACCACCCGCAGCGGAGGCGCACCCGAGGGCGCCCTCGACGTCACGTGCGACGTCACCGACCCGGCCGCGGTCGAGGCGGCGTTCGCGACCATCGAGGCCGAGCTCGGCCCGGTCGAGGTGCTCGTCGCCAATGCCGGCATCACCGCCGACACGCTGGTGCTGCGGATGAGCGAGGACGACTGGTCCTCGGTCATCGACACCAACCTGACCGGCTCGTTCCGGCTGGCCAAGCGGGCCACCAAGGGCATGCTGCGGATGCGTCGCGGCCGGATCATCTTCATCTCCTCGGTCGTCGGGCTCCTCGGCTCGCCCGGGCAGGTCAACTACGCCGCCTCCAAGGCCGGCCTCGTCGGCATGGCGCGCTCGCTGGCGCGCGAGCTCGGCTCTCGCTCGATCACCGCCAACGTCGTCGCGCCCGGCTTCGTCGACACCGAGATGACCGCCGTGCTCACCGACGACCAGAAGGCGGCCATCCGCTCGCAGGTCCCGCTGGGCCGCTACGCCGACCCGGCCGAGGTCGCCGGCGCGGTGACGTGGCTGGCGGGCGACGGGGCGGCGTACGTGACCGGGGCGGTCATCCCCGTCGACGGCGGACTAGGAATGGGGCACTGAGCATGAGCGGCATCCTCGACGGCAAGACCATCCTCGTGGCGGGCGTCACGATGGACTCCTCCATCGGCTTCGCGACCGCCAAGGTCGCCCAGGAGCAGGGCGCCACGGTGCTCATCTCCAACTTCGGCCGCGCGCTCGGCATCACCCGGCGCATCGCCAAGCGGCTGCCCGAGACGCCCCCGGTGCTCGAGCTCGACGTCACCGACGACGACCACCTCGCTGGCCTGGCCGACCAGGTCCGCGAGCACCTCGGTGCCGACGCCCACCTCGACGGCGTCGTCCACTCGATCGCCTACGGCAACCCCGAGACGCTGCTCGGCGGGAAGTTCCTCACCGGTCCCTGGCCCGACGTGGCCCAGGCCGTGCAGGTCTCGGCGTACTCGCTGAAGTCGCTGGCCATGGCCGCTCGGCCGCTGATGGGTCCCGGCGGCTCCGTCGTCGGGCTCACCTTTGACGCGACGACCGCCTGGCCGGTCTACGACTGGATGGGCGTGGCCAAGGCCGCGCTCGAGTCGACCTCGCGCTACCTGGCCCGCGACCTCGGTCCGGAGGGCATCCGGGTCAACCTGGTCTCGGCCGGTCCGCTGAAGACCCTGGCCGCCAAGGCGATCCCCGGCTTCGAGGAGCTCGAGGCGCTGTGGGAGACCAAGGCACCGCTGGGCTGGGACAACGGCGACCACGCGCCGACGGCCAAGGCCGTGTGCGCGCTGCTGTCCGACTTCTTCCCGGCGACTACCGGCGAGATCGTCCACGTCGACGGCGGCTTCCACGCGATGGGTGCCTGAGCCCGCTCGGTAACGTGCGGCCGTGGCTTCCTCCCTCCTCGAGCTCCGGGTCCTCGAAGGGCCCAACCTCTACTTCCCGAGGGCGGCCATCAAGCTGACCCTCGACATCAGCGGGCTCGCCAGCGCCTCGGAGGAGACCGCCGCCCGCTTCGCGACCCGCATCGGCCTCAAGAACGCCCGGCCCGGCGCCCCCGACTCCGGCTTCCGCCAGCGGTTCGCACTGCGCGCCGTCGGCCGGCTGGTGCGTGCCCTGGCCCAGGAGTCCGGTACGTCGCGCCTCGGCGTCCGGGTCCGCTCTACGAGCGAGCCGCACCAGGTCGTGGTCGCCTTCCCATGGAAGCACCGCACCCGCGCCCAGGAGATGGGCCGTGCGGTCGGCTCGGTGCTCGACGCGATGCCGGGTGGCGACCTCGAAGCCGCCGTCAGCGCGGCAGCGGAGCGGGTGGCCGCGGCCGAGCCCGGCCCGGAGCCGACGACGATCGTGCCGCACGTGCCGGTCGTGGCCGTGACTGGCACCAACGGCAAGACCACCACCTCGCGGATGGTCGCCCACATCGGGCGCACCCACGGGCTGCACGTCGGGTGGTCCAACACCGACGGCATCTACGTCGACGGCGAGCTCGTCGAGGCGGGGGACTACTCCGGGCCGAGCGGCGCCGGCCGGGTGCTCTCCCATCCGGGCATCCAGCTCGCGGTCACCGAGACCGCCCGCGGCGGCATCCTGCTCAAGGGCATCGGCCTGGTCCGCAACGACGTCTCGGTCGTCACCAACGTCACCGCCGACCACCTCGGCCAGCAGGGCATCGACACCGTCGACCAGCTGGCCGAGGTCAAGGCCGTGGTCCCGCGCATCACCCGGCGCTCGGGGTGGGCGGTGCTCAACGCCGACGACCCGCGCGTCTACGCGATGCGCTCGGTGGTCAAGGCCAAGCCGTGGGTGTTCTCCCGCGACGTCGACTCCCCGGGCGTGCGCGAGACGCTCAACGACGGGGGCCGCGCGACCGTGGTCATCGACGGCTGGGTGTCGGTCCTGCGGCCCAACGCCGACCCCGACCCGCTCGTCGAGCTGCACGAGGTGCCGATGACCCTGGCCGGGCTGTCGCGCTTCAACGTCGAGAACACCCTCGCCGCCGCCTCGGCCGCCCTGGCCGTCGGCATCCCGCGCGACGTCGTGGTCGAGGGCTTGCGCACCTTCCGGCCCGACGCCGAGCACAACCCGGGCCGGATGAACTTCTTCAGCCTGCCCGGTGACGTCACCGTCGTCATGGACCTGGCCCACAACGAGGCCGGCCTCGAGGCGATGGTCGAGATCATGAACGGCGTCCGCTCGCCCGGCCAGCGGATCCTGCTCGGGCTCGGCGTGGTCGGCGACCGCACCGACGAGCTGATCGAGAAGCTCGGCGAGATCGCCGCCCGCGACAGCGACGTCGTCGCGATCGGGCACAAGGAGCACTACCTGCGCGGCCGCACGACCGACGAGCTCGAGGTCCTGATGCGCGCCGGGGCCGAGCGGGTCGGGGTGACCGCGGTGCCGGCGTACCCGACGGAGGTGGCGGTGCTCTCTGCCCTGGTCGGCCAGGCCCTGCCCGGCGACGTGGTCGGGCTGATGTGCCACGCCGAGCGGCAGGAGTGCTACGACTGGATCGCCGAGCACGGCGGCACCCCCGACAGCAGCGAGGCGCTCGCGGCCAAGGTGCTCGCCGCGGCCGAGCAGGACTGAGCGGTGCTCGGCTCCTTCGGCCGGCAGCAGGAGGCTGCCGCCCTCCGCGCGTGGCTCGCGACCGACGACCCGGGGGAGCGCCCGATGACGGTGCAGCACCTCGGTTTCGTGCCACGCCAGCGCACCGTGCCCACCCCCGACCCACGGGCCCGCCAGCTCGTCGTCCTCGCGCTGGCGGTCGGCCAGAACCCGGTGCTGCTCATGGTGCTCGTCGACGCTGCTCTGAGCCACGTCGGCACCGTGCGGCTCGGGCGCGACGACGCGCAGGGGTGGGCGCAGGAGCACGGCCTGGCCTTCCGTCAGTTCCCCCTGCTCTGCGGCCGTGGCGCCGTCGAGGACGTCTGGCCGGGCTCGGCCTCCACCTGGCCCTACCGGCCCTGGCTGGTCGGGCTGGCCGTCAGCGCGATCCTCTTCGGCACGCTCCTTGCGGTCGTCGCGCTGGTCGCGCTCCTCGGCGGCTGAACCGGGCGGTGCATGGAGCGCCGGTGCCGGGACACCGGGAGCGGTGAGCAGCCTCCCGCCCGTCCCCGTCCTCCTGGTCACCGGCGCCTCCAGCGGCATCGGCCGCGCGACTAGCCTCGAGGCGGCTGCCCAGGGCTGGCACGTCGTCCTCGCGGCCCGGGGCGTCTCCAGCCTCGAGGAGGTCGCCGCCGAGTGCCGGAAGGCCGGGGCCGCCTCGACGCTCGTCGTGCCGACCGACGTCGGTGACGACACGGCCGTGGAGGCGCTGGTCGCCGCCACGCTCGACGAGCACGACCGGCTCGACGGCGTGGTCAACAGCGCCGGGGTCGTGGCCTACGGCCGCACCGAGGAGGTGCCGGTCGAGGTCTTCGACGGGGTGCTGCGCACCAACCTGCACGGCTCGGTCAACGTCGCCCGCCACGTCGTCCCGGTCCTGCGCCGCCAGGGCGACGGACGCGGCCACGGCACGCTCGTGCTCCTCGGGTCGGTCGTCGGGCACCTGTCGGTGCCGTCGATGTCGCCGTACGTGCTGAGCAAGTGGGGCGTGCGGGTGCTCGTGCAGCAGCTGCGCCTGGAGAACCGCGACCGGCCCGGCGTCGGCATCGCGTACGTCGCCCCGGGCGGCGTCGACACCCCGATCTACCGGCAGGCGGCCAATGTCGCCGGGTTCGCGGGCCGTCCGCCGCCGCCGGTGGCCAGCGCCGAGCGTGCGGGGCGTCAGGTGCTCGACCACGTCGTGCACCCGGGCCGCCGCGGGCAGCTCACGCTGGCCAACGACGTGGTGCGCTTCGGTCACCAGTTCGTGCCCTGGGTCTACGACCGGATCATCGAGACGTCGTTCGCGATCGGGGCCACCGACCTGCGACGGCCGGTCGAGCCGACCGCCGGCAACGTGCTGGCCAGCCGGGAGCAGGACAACGCCCTCGACGGGCGCCACGGCAGCGCGCTGCGCGACCTGGTCGGCAACGTGGCCACCCGGCTCACCGGCGGTGGCCGGCCCAGGTCCTAGCTGGGTGGTGCTGTGAAGGCGGCGACCGCGTCGTCGACGCGGGCCCGCAGCGCGACCATCTCCGGGGTGTCACCGGCCATCAGCACGTCGGCGGCGTGCCACATGCCGGGCTCGACGTGCACCTCGCACGGGACGCCGGCCGCGCGCAGGCGCTCGGCGTAGTCGAGGTCCTCGGCCAGGAACAGGTCGAGCGAGCCGACGACGACGTGGGCCGGCGGCAGGCCCGCCAGGTCGGTGGCGCGGGCCGGGACGGCGTAGGGCCGGTCCTCCGGGCCCCCGGCCGGGTGGCCGAGGTAGGCCGACCAGGCGTAGGCGTTGGAGGTGGGCGTCCAGACGAACGCGCCGGTGCCGGCGTGGTCGGTGCGCACCGCCGTACGGTCGTCGAGCATCGGGTAGACGAGCACCTGGCCGGCGACGGTCACCTCGTCCTCGTCGCGGGCCCGCTGGGCCAGGGAGGCGGCGAGCAGGCCGCCGGCACTGGCCCCGCCGACCACGATGCGCGCCGGGTCGACGCCGAGGCTCGCGGCCTCGCGGTGCAGCCAGCGCAGGGCGGTGGCGCAGTCGTCGAGACCGGCCGGGAAGGGGTGCTCGGGCGCGAGCCGGTAGTCGACGCTGACGACGAGCGCCCCGGTGCGGTGGGCGGTCTCGCTGCAGCGGGCGGTGTCCTGGGCGGCCGTGCCCATGACGGTGCCGCCGCCGTGGATCCACAGGAACGCCCCGGTGACGCCGGTGCGCGAGCGCGGCCGGTGGACGACGACCGGCACGGAGGCCCCGTCGACCACGGCGCGCTCCTCGGTGACCTCGACGCCGGGATGTGCGGGCGTCGCGGCCCCGTAGCCCAGGCGCGCGAGCCGCAGCGTCACCGGACCTCGCAGCGAGGTCGGCACGAGGATGGCCCTCTTGCGCAGCGCGGGAGCGACCGGCTCGAGGCGCCGGCGGGCGGCGACGGCAGCAGCGCCGGCGGTCGCCAGCAGGGGCAGGAGGAGCAATCGTCGGGCGGGCATGCGCAGGACTCTAGGGCGTGCGCGCCGGCTCCCGCTCGCGCTCGTGGCTGCGGGCCCACGGCCACGTCATCGCCGCCCAGATCGCGGCGACGATCGCGATCTCCAGGACGACGTAGACCGGCCACGGCCCGAGCAGGTCGAGCACCGAGCCCCCACTCGGCTTCCGCTGCAGATAGCCGTAGTTGGTGCCGGCCACCTCGTTGAACGTGTACGCCGCCACCGCCCACGTCAGCGTGACCGCGACGGTGAACCTGAGGTCGCGCCACCCGGGAGTCACCCGCACGCCCCACACGAGGAAGACCGCCGCCCACACCACGAGCAGGTGGATGAACCAGTAGGCGAAGAACCGCACGTCGGGGAAGTCCTCGCCCAGCGACGGCGTCACGACCGCCTGGGTCGTCAGCACGAGGCCCCAGAAGTACGTCAGCGCGACGGGGCAGCGGTGGTGGGTCCACAGCGCGACCGCCGCGGCGATCCACGCCAGGTCGCTGAGGTGGAAGGGCAGCGACACCCCGAGCTCGAAGTTGGTCACCACGTCGTAGACCTGGGTCGGCACGTGCACGACCGGGATCGCGACGGCAGCGACGCGGCTCACCGTGCGGCTGCCGGTCAGCCGCTCACGACGGCCGAGCACGTAGGCCGCCGGCAGCCCGACGACGAACAGCGCGAGCATCAGCAGGTGGGCGGTCCCGAACTGGTCCACGGGTCCAGGGTGCCCGACGGTGCGGGTGTGGTCGACCCCCGCCGACGAATCCTCATAACGCCACGCCCGCTGCTGCCTGGGTGCTCTACTGCCTCGTGCTCACCTCCGGCCCTCGGGCAGTCCTCGGTCTCGTCCTGATCCTCTGCCTCGCGCTGATCGGGGCGGCGCCCGCGGCGGTGGCCGAGCCCGTGCAGGTGGCGACGACGACGACCGTCGTGGTCGACGTTGTCGACGCGACGAGCTACAGCGTGACGATCACCGTCGACCCGGCTGACGGGTCAGTGCCGGTGGGGGATCTGCCCATCGCGATCACCCAGCCCGACGGCGCGACCTACCAGATCAACCACACGGTCAGCAGCCGTGAGCCGACGGTCCTGACCTTCGGCCCTGTCCGGGGCGGCACCTACAGCGTCACCGCTCGCTACCTGCCCACCAACAGCACGGCCACGACCACCTACGCGGCGTCGTCCGGCACCGACACGGTCTCCCTCCCGGTCCCGCCGCGGACCGCCACCGCCATCAGCGCCCTCGAGCAGGTGGGGGAGAGGCTCGCCGTCCGCGCGACGGTCCGGGTGTCCATGCCGGACGGCTCGGTGCCCGCCGGGTACGTGCGGGTCACCGACGCCGCTGGCGCCGAGCTCCAGGTCTACAACAGCAGCCCGCGCGTCGTGGACGGGACGGCATCGATGCTCATCAGCGTGGCGCACGCCGGCCCGCAGGACCTGACCTACCGGTTCGTCCCGGATGACGACTACACCTACGCCCCGTCCCCGGCGGTCACCGGCGAGGTCGACGTGCTCCCGCAGCGGACCACCATCGAGGGCTACGCAACCGACATCGGCGGCGGCGTCCTGCGCCTCGTCTGGATCATGCAGCCCAGGGCCAAGGGCACCATGACCGTCCGGGTCGACGGGCACCAGCCGGTCAGCCTGCGCTTCAACGACTTCGACAGCCGCTTCGTCGACCACGCGGTCTACCTCAAGGGGCTGGCGGTGGGCAAGACCTACCAACCTGTGTTCACGTTCGTGCCCGACGCCGGCACCGACGAGGCGGGCTCGACCCTGCGTCTGAGCGTCGCCGTGAGGAAGCGCCTCCACTACTCGACCGCCTACCTCGAGACGACTCCGGCCGGACCTCGTGCCATGCGGGCCTTGATGCTCGTCACCGGCGGGCCCTACCCGGCCGGCGTCACGGGCAAGGTCGAGGTCGTCGACGTCGCCTCCGGCAAGACGGTGCTCAGCTACCCCAGGGTCCCGCTGCCGAGGCGCAAGATCGTCACCACGGTCAGGGGGCTCAAGCCGGGCCGGCACCGCTACAAGATGACGTTCACGCCCAACGCCCCGAACGCAAAGACGGTCGAGCGGGCGAGCGACACCAGCACCGTGGTGATCGCCCGCTGACGATTCCGACGTCGCCGGCGTCGGTCTGCGCCGGAGGGCATGTGAAGCGTCTTCAGGTTTCCCCGGTCGGCCGGGGAAATCTCGACAAGCGGAACCGACCCTCAGACGTCGCCCGGGTCGACCTGGGCACCAGGAGTGCCGAGGTCGAGCTCACCTTCGACGACCATCGCGACGAGGCCGGACGTCGTCCGCGTCTCGTGCAGCTCGTTGGGCTCCCAGACCGCAGCCTGACCCGGCCCGATCGACACGGCGTCGCCGTGGCTGCCGGAGACCAGCGCGTCGCCGTCGAGGACGACGAGCAGCTGGCGGCCCGCGGCCGGGTGGCGTCCGACGACGCCGCCGGCGCGCAGCCGCACCATCACCAGGTGGGTCTCGGACGCGATGCCGAAGGCGCCCACCTGGAAGCCGGTGCTGCCGTGGGCGTCGACCGTGCGGTGGGGGACGGCGCCGAGGTCGAGGATCCGCACGTCAGGCGTCGCTGGTGGCGGGGACGAAGTCGGGGTCGGCCGCGGGCGCCTCGGCACTGGCGCCGGAGCCGGCCTGGGCGACCGACGACCAGTTCTCGAGCTCGCTCATCACCTGGGCGTGCTTGTCGACGCAGATGACGAGCAGGTCGCCGCGGTTGGCGCGGGCCATGGCGTGGCGCACGGCCTCGATCTCGTCGTGCACCTCCTCGACCTGCTTGCACCGTGACCCGGCGGCCATCGCCGCGCGCACGCCCTCGGTGACCAGGCCGGCCACCTCGCCGTACTCGCGGCCGCGCGGATTGGCGTCCTCGCGGACGATGACGACGTCGAAGTGCTGGGCGGCGATCTCGCCGAGCTCGCGCATGTCCTGGTCGCGGCGGTCGCCGGCGGTCGCGATGACGCCGATGCGCGAGGGACGGGCCAGCTCGTGGGAGGAGGCGATGAGGTCGCCGGTGCGGTCGACGAAGTCGCCGAGCATCTTCATGCCGGGCGCGTTGTGGCAGTAGTCGACGATCACGTTGACGCCGTTGACGTCAACCTCGTTGAGGCGCCCGGGGGAGAGGTAGTAGTTGGTCGAGAAGGTGCGCAGGCCCTGACGGATGTCGTGCAGCGGAGCCCCTGCGGCGAACGCCGCGGCGGCGGCGGCCATGGTGTTCTGGACGTTCATCCGCGCCCGGCCGTTGAAGGTCGCGGGCAGCAGGTGGGTCCAGGCCAGCTGCATCTCGCGGGGCCCGTGCTTCACGACGATCATCTCGCCGCGCTCGCTGGGGTTGAGCACCAGCGCCTTGCCGCCGCGGCGGCAGTGGGCGTCGATCATGTCGCGGACCTCGGTGCCGGGCTCCTCCATCGAGAACCACACGACCTGGCCCGAGCAGCGCCGTCGCATCTCGCGCACCAGCGGGTCGTCGGCGTTGAGCACGGCGTGCCCGTCGCGCGGCACGGCCTCGACGAGGACGGCCTTGACGTCGGCGAGCTGCTCGACGGTGTCGATGCCGCGCAGACCGAGGTGGTCGGGCTGCACGTTGAGGACGACGGCGACGTCGTTGCGCTCGTAGCCGAGGCCCTCGCGCAGGATGCCGCCGCGGGCGACCTCGAAGACGGCGAAGTCGACGCGAGGGTTCTGCAGCACCATCCGCGCCGAGCGCGGGCCCGAGGCATCGGAGCGGATCAGCAGCCGCTCGTCGATGACGACGCCGTCGGTCGAGGTCATGCCGACCTTGCGCCCCATCCCCTTGAAGACGTGGCTGATCATTCGCGACGTCGTCGTCTTGCCGTTGGTGCCGGTGACGGCGACGATCGGGATCCGGCTGGTGGCGCCCGGCGGGAAGAGCATGTCGACCACGGGCTTGGCGATGAACTGCGGCTCGCCGATGGTCGGGTGGGTGTGCATGCGGAACCCGGGGGCCGCGTTGACCTCGCAGATCGCGCCGCCGGTCTCGCGGACCGGCTCGGTGGTGTCGGGGCAGATGAAGTCGATGCCGGCGATGTCGAGCCCGACCATCCGGGCGGCCTCCTCGGCGATCTCGTCGTTCTCGGGGTGGGCCTCGAAGGTGCGGTCGATGGAGATGCCGCCGGTCGACATGTTGCCGGTCAGGGCGAGCTTGATGTGGGTGCCCTCGGGCGGCACGTCGGTCATCTCGAAGCCCTGCTCGCGCACCAGCTGTACGGCGGCGTCGTCGACCTTGATCCGGGTGAGGACCTTCTCGTGGCCCACCCCGCGGCGCGGGTCGGCGTTGGCGGTGTCGACGAGCTGCTCGACGGTGGCGGCCCCGTCGCCGGTGACCGACGCGGGCACGCGCTCGGCGAT
>JAOPXU010000093.1 GCA_025964985.1 Nocardioides sp. | reverse complement strand
AGGTTGGTCTTGCCGCAGGCGCTCGGGAACGCCGCGGCGACGTACTTGGTGACGCCCTGCGGGCTCGTCAGCTTGAGGATGAGCATGTGCTCGGCGAGCCAGCCCTCGTCGCGGGCCATGACGCTCGCGATGCGCAGGGCGTAGCACTTCTTGCCGAGCAGGGCGTTGCCGCCGTAGCCGGAGCCGAACGACCAGATCGCGCGCTCCTCGGGGAACTGCACGATGTACTTGGTGTCGTTGCACGGCCACTTCACGTCGGGCTGGCCCGCGGCCAGCGGCATGCCGACCGAGTGGATGGCCCGCACGAACGGCGCGTCGAGCTCGGTCATCTTGTCGAGCACGTGGCTGCCCATGCGCGCCATGACGCGCATCGAGGCGGTGACGTACGCCGAGTCGGTGAGCTCGACGCCGAACATCGGCGCGTCGGCCTCGAGGTGGCCCATCACGAAGGGGATGACGTACATGGTGCGGCCCTTCATGCAGCCGGCGTACAGCCCGCGCATGAGGTCCTTCATCTTCTCCGGGTCCATCCAGTTGTTGGTGGGCCCGCAGTCCTTCTCGTCGACCGAGCAGATGTAGGTGCGGTCCTCCACGCGGGCGACGTCGATCGGGTCGCTCGCGGCGTGGAAGGAGTTGGGCTTGATGGCCGGGTCGAGCTGGGTGAACGTGCCGGTGGCGACGAGCGCCTTCGTCAGCTCGGTCCACTCGTCGTCGGAGCCGGTGCACCAGTGGATGGCGTCGGGCTGCGTGAGCTCGGCGACCTCCGCGACGAAGTCGAGGATCCCCTGGTGGGTGGTCGGCGCGGCCCGGCCGGAGGTGTCGGTCGAACGGTCCTGCGTGGCGGTCATGCTGTCCTCTCGCGATGCGCGGCGCGGGCGGATTGCCCTGCGCCGGCCCGTCGAGCGTGTCGACGGTGTTTCGTGGAGTCGTGGCTGGCGTCGCTGGCGTCGTTGCGGCGACCTGAGGTCCGCCGAGGCTAACGCGGCCCACAGGGCGCTCCTATTGGACCGATCCAAGCCCCGTGGGCCAGATCACACTCCCCCCGAGGCCGTGACGGACAGCGCTGCCCCGACCCCCGAGGGGTCGTCGTCGCCAGTACGCCGCGCCAGGCCGGGCTCGTCGACCAGCCGGATGCCGACCTCCTCGGCGTACGGGCGTCCGTGCGCGGCCATCAGGTCGTCATGGAGGTGCCCATGCAACCGGGCTACCCGGGGCCGCAGGGCGGTGTGACCACCCCGACGTCGAACTGATTTCAGCCTGGGTGACCAGGTCGGCTATTGTCGTCCAGTCCGCGGATCACTCCGCGGTATGCGCCTGTAGCTCAACGGATAGAGCATCTGACTACGGATCAGAAGGTTTGGGGTTCGAATCCCTACAGGCGCACAGAGAAAACAGCCCCTGACCTGCGGAAACGCCGGTCAGGGGCTTTCTCGTTGTCCGTCGATTTCCTGCCATGGGCCCAAATATGGGCCCAAAAAGTCCTCGGTTGAGCAGGAGCGAGCCGAGGCGCACACTGCGGTCCTGAACCAGTCGGGACAGGTCGAGAACTTCCTCGTCGGCGGTGATCGCCAGTGACCCCCTCGCGCGCATATCTAAATGTGACCACCCACCACGCCGCCCCTGCCCCGCACGCCGCCGCGCCGTTCGCCGCCGCCGATCAAAGCCTGTTGTTGAACCTCCAAGAGGTGGCCGAGCAGCTGCGCTGCACCCGACGCAACGTCGAACGTCTCGTCGCGGCCCACGAGCTGCCGGTCGTCCGGTTCGGGCGCAGCGTGCGCATCGAGCGCACCGCCGTCGAGCGGTTCGTCGCCGAGCACCGCGAGGCCGGCTGATGCCGGCACGGACCGGACGCCCCCGCAAGACCGCCGGTGAGTCCACCAGCTCGCTCTACGAGGGCAGCGACGGGCGCTGGCACGCCCGCGTCACCATGGGGATGCGCCCCGACGGCACCCTCGAGCGGCGCCACGTCAGCCGCGCCACCAAGCCCGAGCTGCGTGCCGCGGTGCGCGAGCTCGAGCGCGGACGCGACAACGGCGAGCACCGCTGGACCGAGCACGACCCGACCCTCGGGGTCTGGCTCGAGCACTGGCTCACCGACCTCGTCCCGCTCACCACTCGCTGGAAGACCCAGTCGACCTACACCTCCCAGATCCGACTGCACGTCCTGCCGACCATGTCTCACATCCGGCTCAGCGAGCTCCAACCGGAGAACCTCGAGCACCTCTACGGCTACCTCCTCGACAACGGTCGCTCCATCCACACCGTGCGCGCCGTGCACCGCGTGGTGCGCTCAGCACTCAACGAGGCCGTGCGCCGCCGCCGGATGCACTCCAACCCCGCCCTGGTCGCCCGCGCACCGCGCCACGACACCGACGAGGTCGAGCCGCTGACCGTCGGCGAAGCGCAACGCCTCCTGGCCGCCGCTGCCAAGCGACCCAACGCCGCCCGCTGGGCCATCGCCCTGTCCCTGGGCCTGCGCCAGGGCGAGGCCCTCGGACTGATGTGGAGCGACCTGGACCTCGAGGACGGCACCCTGCGCGTGCGCCGCTCCGTCCAACGCTGGACCTGGCGCCACGGCTGCCCCCTGACCGCCACCGACGCCGGAGCAGGCGTGCCCGAGTGCGGCCGCAAGCGCGGCGCAGAGTGCCCCGAGCGCACCGGCGGCGGCATCCGAATGGTCGAGACCAAGACCAAGGGCTCACGCCGCACCGTCGTCCTGCCGCTGCCGTTGGTCGAGGAGCTCAAGGCCCACCGCGCCGCCCAAGCGCGGCAACGTCTCGAAGTCGGACCGGACTGGGACGCCACCCACGACCTCGTCTTCGCCACCAAGACCGGCAGCCTGATCGACCCCTGCCGTGACCGAGAGGCCTGGCTCGCCCTGCTCAAGGACGCCGGCCTGCGCCACGTCCGCGTCCACGACGCTCGCCACACCGCCGCCACCCTGCTGCTACTGCAAGGAGTCGACATCCGCACCGTCATGGCCATCATGGGGTGGACCGAGATGGCCACCGCCCAGCGCTACACCCATGCTGTCGACGAGCTCCGCCGCCGAGCAGCCCAGCGCATCGGCGACGTGCTGTGGTCCGACCAGGCCACCACGGCCCGTTCCCTTTGACGGCCACCACGCCCGCAGCCGTATCTGCAGAGCCCTCAGCGCGGCTACTTGTTTCATTGACCTCAGGACCGAGCCTGGCGAGGCTCGGTCTAGGCGCCCGGTCTGTCGTTCTCAGTGCGGCTGCCCACGCTGACCTGACCCGGGTTCTGGGTGGGGTCCCGTGTGGCTCACATATGGCATGCGCAGACCGGGCGTCGCAGGGTCGCGAGAGGCTCAAGAGGGGTCTGCCCAGCTCGAAGTAGCGTTGCCCTCCCGATCCGACAACCAGTGGTTCCGTCGAGGTCGAGGAGGATGCATGCAGCAGTTAGCGAACCGTGTGGTGATCGGTATGGACCCGCACAAACGGTCGGTCACGATCGAGCTCATGACGGCCGACGAGTCGGTCATCGGCGGCGGCCGATACACCACCGACGAGGCCGGGTTCGCCGCGATGATGCGTTACGTCAACACGGTCCAGCCCGACGTGGAGCAGCGGGTGTGGGCGGTCGAAGGGTGCAACGGGATCGGTCACCACGTCGCCGTGCGACTGCTTGCTGCCGGGCAGCAGGTCGTCGATGTTCCGCCGAAGATGTCGGCACGGGTGCGGGTCTTCGCGACCGGTCAGGGACGCAAGACCGACGCCACCGACGCCCACTCCGTAGCCCTGGTCGGGACCCGGATGGCCGGGTTGCGACCGGTCGTCGACAACACCGACCTGGCCGTACTACGAGTCCTAGTCGATCGGCGCCGCGCACTCGGTGAGGACCACACCCGGATGACCTCACAGGTCCACCACCTGCTGCTCGAGCTGATCCCGGGCGGGGCGAAGAAGGACCTCTCCGCAGCACAAGCCAAAGCCCTGCTCGCGAAAGTCCGCCCACGCGACGCCGCCGGCAAAACCCGACGCCGCGTCGCCGCCGAGCTCATCAGCGACCTGGAACGGATCTATGCCCGCAAGAAGGCAGCCGGCAAAGAGCTCCGCGAGCTCATCAAGGCAACAGGCACCGGACTGCTGAAACTCAACGGCATCGGACCCCAGGGCGCCGCTCGGCTGCTCGTCGAGGTCGGTGACATCACCCGGTTCCCCGACCGCGGCCATTTCGCATCCTGGAACGGCACCGCCCCCATCGACGCATCCTCCGGTGACGTCGTGCGGCACCGGCTGTCGCGGGCCGGGAACCGTCAGATCAACCGCGTACTGCACACCATGGCGATCGTCCAACTGCGCAACCCGGGCCTGGGACGCGACTACTACGACCGACGCAAGGCCGACGGGAAATCGTCGATGGAGGCGATGCGGTGTCTGAAACGCCGGCTGTCCGACATCGTCTACCGCACGATGCTCGACGACTCGATCACCGACATCGTCCGCGATAACGACCGACCGGGGACGGGCCCGGGAGGACAACGGGGCAACGGCTCTGACTCCAGCGCGACCGGCTCACAGCCCCACACCAGCTCTTCGGATAGGTCACTTCCCGGACCCGCCACCACTGATCCTAGAACCCCAATCGCCACCCCTGCT
>JAOPXU010000092.1 GCA_025964985.1 Nocardioides sp. | reverse complement strand
TTCTCGCTGGCCTTCCGCGGCTACCGGATGTCCGAGGTCGACGCCCTCCTCGCACGGCTCGCCACCCAGCTCGAGGGGGAGGCGGACCAGGAGCCGGCCACCGAGCGCGCCGAGCCCGCCGAAGCGTTCTCGGAGAGCCGGGAGGACGACGTACCTCCCGGGTGAGACACTGCCGGGCGTGTCCCCGGTCATCGTCTACGTGCTCACCGCGTTGGCGGCCCTCGTCGTGGTGCTCACCCGGCTGCGGCTGCGTCGCGACCGCCTGGGTGCGGGCCGGGTCGAGATCGCCCGCGTCCCCGTCGGCGTCCACACCGTGGCCGGTGCGCTCGCGCTGCTGGTCTGGCTCGTCTTCCTGGTGACCGAGGGTGGCGTCTCGGAGTCGACCTCGACGCTGCTCGGCCTGCTGGGCCTGGTGCTGTGGTGGGTGGTGGCGCTGGCCGGGCTGCTGATCCTGATGCGCTGGCTGCCCACCCGCGGCCGCCACGCCTCCGGTGCCGTCGAGGACTCCTGGTCCTCCGGCCCCGGACTCTCGATCCTCGGCCACGTCGGCATGGTCGTCGGCGTCATCGTGTTCACCTACGCCTACCTGGTCAAGGCGGTCTGATGCGCGCCTGCGTGCTCGTCCGTGCCCTCGCCCTCGTGCTGCTCGCCTGCGGGCTCGTCGTGCCCGTCGGTGCGCCGGCGGGTGCCCGCGAGCCGGCCGCCTTCGAGCAGCGGGTGATCGGCCGCTCGGTGACCGGACGCCCGATCACGGCGTACCACCTCGGTGATCCCGACGAGCGCGGCAACGAGACCGTCGTGCTCTTCTCGACCATGCACGGCAACGAGCCGGCCACCCGCCACGCGCTGCGCGGCCTGGTCGACGGGCCGACCGTCGTCGGCCTCGACCTGTGGGTCGTGCCCGTCTACAACCCCGACGGCCTCGCCGCCCGCAGCCGCCGCAACGCCCGCGGTGTCGACCTCAACCGCAACTTCCCCTACCGCTGGGCCGACCTCGACGGCAACTACGAGTCCGGCCGCGCACCCGCCTCCGAGCCCGAGACCGGGGCGGCCATGAGGTTCCTGCGCCAGGTCGACCCCGACTGGGTGCTGAGCTTCCACCAGCCGCTCTACGGCGTCGACACCGACACCAAGCGACCCGCCTTCGCGCGCCGGGTCGCCCGCGGGCTCGGCCTGCCCACCCGCACCCTCGACTGCGGCGGCGTCTGCCACGGCACGATGACCGGCTGGTTCAACCACCACTTCCGCGGCACGGCCCTGACCGTCGAGTACGGCACGAACCCGTCGCGCTCGCGGATGACGCGCGTCGTGCCCGACCAGGTCCTGCGGATCTTCGGCGCGGCCCGCGGGACCGTCGCCTTCGAGCCGGTCGAGCCCTAGCGGCCCTCGAACCTGGGCTTCTCCTTGGCCACGAACGCCGCCACGGCGGCCTGGTGGTCGGCGGTGGCACCGGTCTTGGTCATCATCGCGCTCTCGAGCTCGAGGGCCTCGGCAAAGGTGACACCGGCGGCGTACGAGACCGAGCGGCGCATGGCGCCCAGCGCGACGGTGGGGCCGGCGGCGAGCCGGGCGGCCAGGCCGGCGACCTCGTCGGCGAGGGAGTCCGCCGGGACGACGGTGGTGGCGAGGCCGAGCTCGAGCGCCTCGTCGGCCTTGACGGTGCGCGGGAAGTAGAGGAGCTCCATCGCCTTGGCGCGGCCGACGAGCATCGGCAGGTGGTAGGACGCGCCGGTGTCGCAGGACAGGGCGACGTTGGCGAAGGCGAGGTTGAAGCCGGCGGTGTCGGCCAGCACCCGCAGGTCGCACGCGAAGGCCAGCGACGCGCCGGCGCCGGCGGCGACACCGTTGACGGCGGCGATGACGGGCTTCTCCATGCCGGCGAGCGTGGTGACGATCGGGTTGTAGTGCTTGTCGACGGTGGTGAACAGCTGGTCGCTGCCGCCGTTCTCGAGCAGCTGGATGTGCTCCTTGAGGTCCTGGCCGGTGCAGAAGGCGCGGCCGGTGCCGGTCAGCACGACGCAGCGTGCGGCCGGGTCCTCGGCGACCTGCGTCACCGTCTCGAGGAGCAGCTCCTTGGTCGCGATGTCGAGGCTGTTCATGGCCTCGGGCCGGTTCAGGGTGATGGTGGCGACCCCGTCGGTGAGGTCGAGCAGGACAGGTGCGTCGGTCGGGCCAGCGGTCATGGCAGCGGAGTCTGCCACTGCCCGAGCGCCGCCGCCGGAGGTGGAGCGGAGCAGTCGTGGTGCGGTAGTGGTGCGGTGGCGCACCCCGATAGGGGATAATGGTCGGAACATCAGCGGCGACGCCTGCGTCCCGCTTCGGAGCTCGACATGGAAGAGGTGCCGCATGGCGGCGATGAAGCCGCGGACCGGCGACGGTCCGCTGGAGGTCACCAAGGAAGGGCGCGGCATCGTCATGCGCGTCCCCCTCGAGGGCGGCGGTCGCCTGGTGGTCGAGCTCAACGCCGAGGAGGCCGGCGCCCTGGGCGACGCCCTCAAGAACGTGGTCGGGTGACCGGGACCCCCTCGTCCTCCCGCACCGGGCCGATCCTGCCGAGCCAGGTCTCACCGCCTGACGTGGCCCTGACCGGGCAACCCCTCCACGCCCTCACCGGCGTGGACGTGGTCGCCCTGCCCGTGCTGCCCGGCGACCCCGACGGCGCACCGCTGCTCGGTCCCGGCGCGGCCGAGATGGCCGACGACCTGGGTCTCGACCTGGTCGCGATCGCCGAGGCGGCGCGCTGCACCGGCGCCGTCGGCGAGGTCGCGTCCGTGCCGGTGCCGCTGGGCGGCCCCGACAACGCCGACCTGCGCATCGTGCTGCTCGTCGGCGTCGGCCAGGCCCGGCCGCAGGACCTGCGTCGTGCCGGCGCCGTCGTCGCCCGGGCGACCCTCGACCGCACCGCGGTGGCCACCACGATCGCCTCCCTCGACGGCGAGCACGGCATCGAGGCGTTCGTCGTCGGCGTCATGCTGGGCTCGTTCGGCTTCTCGTGGCGCTCCGCCGGCCCCGAGCACCTCCCCGTCGGCCGCGTCGTCCTCGCCGGCCTCCCGCCCTCGGCCGAGGCCGTCGACCGGGCCGCGCTCGACCGTGCCGTCGCGCTGGGCGGCGCCGGCTGGCGCGCCCGCACCCTCGCCACGGTCCCCTCCAACCTCAAGAACCCCGCCTGGCTCGCCGAGCAGGCGCAGGACCTCGCGTCCGAGGCCGGCCTCACCTGCCGCGTCTGGGACGACGCGCAGCTGCGCGCCGAGGGCTTCGGCGGCATCGTCGGCGTCGGCCAGGGCTCCGCGACCCCGCCGCGCCTGATCCGCCTCGACTACACCCCGAGCCGCAGCGCCCGCAGCGGTCGGCGCGCCCCCCCCGTGGTCCTGGTCGGCAAGGGCATCACCTTCGACACCGGCGGCATCTCGATCAAGCCCGCGCAGGGCATGGCCTCGATGAAGCGCGACATGACCGGCGGCGCCGTCGTCCTCGCGACGATGGCCGCGCTCGCCGCGGTCGACTGCCCGGTCAACGTCGTCGGGCTCGTCCCGGCCGCCGAGAACGCCGTCTCGGGCAGCGCCACCCGGCCCGGTGACGTGCTGCGCCACTACGGCGGCCGCACCTCCGAGGTCACCAACACCGACGCTGAGGGCCGCCTGGTCCTCGCCGACGCGCTCGCCTACGCCGTCGCCGAGCTCGACCCGGCCGCGATCGTCGACGTCGCCACCCTGACCGGCGGCGTCAAGGTCGCCCTCGGCCAGCAGGTCGGCGGGCTGTTCGCCAACGACGACGCCCTGGCCGACGCCCTGCTCGGCTCGGGCGAGACCGCCGGCGAGCCGCTGTGGCGCTTCCCGCTCTTCGAGGGCTATGAGGACAAGCTGGCCTCCAAGGTCGCCGACGCCGACAACGGTCCCAAGGGACCGGCGGCCATCATGGCCGCGCTGTTCCTGCAGCACTTCGTCGGCGACGTGCCGTGGGCCCACCTCGACATCGCCTCGGTCGGCGACGCTCCGGCCGACTCCTACGAGTGGTCCGAGGGCCCCACCGGCTTCGGCGCCCGGGCGCTGCTGACCTGGCTCGGCTCGCCCGACCCCCTGGCCGGGGTGGGGGCCTCCGCATGAGGTCGCTGACCATCCGCTGGTCGCTGGCCGACGCCCCCGACGGCGTCGAGGCCGAGCTGGCGTCGTTCGTCGAGTCGACGTCGCACGCGCGCTTCACCGGCATGGCCGGGCTGCGCTACAAGACCTGGCGGGTCCGGCCGGGCGAGTGGTTCGAGGGCCACTACGTGTTCGTCTCCGACCAGGCACGCGCGGAGTTCCAGCAGGCGTTCACCGAGACCGCCGCCGAGGCGCCGGGCTCGCAGATGATCGGCAGCCCGCCGATCCTCATCGAGGCCTCCGAGGTCGTCGCGGTCGCCGAGGGCTGGGACGGCTTCCAGCCCGCCGCCCGGGCCTGAGCCCCGGCTCAGACCATCTTGGCGAGCAGCAGCCCGTCGCCGACCGGCAGCAGCAGGGGCACCAGGCCCTCGTGCTCGGCGACGGCGCGGGTCAGGTCGCGCACCGCGACCGTCTCGTTGTCGCGCTGGGCCGGGTCGGCCACCCGGTCGTGCCACAGGGCGTTGTCGAAGACCACCACGCCGCCCGGACGCAGCAGCCGCAGCGCCTCGGTGAGGTAGGCGGAGTACTCGGTCTTGTCGCCGTCGGCGAAGACGATGTCGTAGTGGGCGTCGGTCAGGCGGGGGAGCACGTCGAGGGCCGAGCCGGTGATGGTGCGCACGCGCTGGGCGGCGAAGCCGGCCTCGGTGAACGACTGACGCGCCAGCCGCTGGTGCTCCGCCTCGAGGTCGACGGTGGTCAGCACGCCGTCGGCGGCCATGCCGCGCAGCAGCCACAGGCCCGAGACGCCGGTGCCGGTGCCGATCTCGACGACCGCTCGCGCCTCCAGGACGGAGGCGAGGAACTGCAGCGCCGCCCCGCCGCCGCTGCCGATGGCGGTCACCCCGACCTCACCGGCCCGCTCGCGGGCGGTGGCGAGCACGTGGTCCTCGGCGACGTAGTTCTCGGCGAAGGTCCAGGACGTCGCGGCGATCGGGGGGGTCGGCGTGCTCGGCATGACGCGCAGGTTATCGCCCGTACGTCGTCCGAGCCGGGAACACCGGCCGGGGGTCGCTCGTTGGTCGAGATCGAGGGCTCCTCACAGGCAACCCTCAGCCGTGCGCACTAGCGTCTCGACCTGAGACGCAGCCACATGCAGGCCGACGACGAAGGACCACCGTGAACGATCAGCAGGCCCCCCAGCAGGGCGTCCCCACCTGGGACGAGATCGTCGAGCGCCACTCCGACCGCGTCTACCGCCTGGCCTACCGCCTCACCGGCAACCGCCCCGACGCCGAGGACCTCACGCAAGAGGTCTTCGTCCGGGTCTTCCGGTCGCTGTCGTCCTACACGCCCGGCACCTTCGAGGGCTGGCTGCACCGCATCACCACCAACCTCTTCCTCGACCAGGCCCGGCGCAAGCAGCGGATCCGCTTCGACGCCCTGTCCGACGCGCGCGCCGACCGGCTCTCGAGCTCCTCGCCGGCCCCCGAGACGGCGTACGCCGACCGCACGTTCGACGACGACGTCGAGCGCGCGCTGGCCACCCTGCCGCCCGACTTCCGGGTCGCGGTCGTCCTCTGCGACGTCGAGGGCCTGACCTACGAGGAGATCTCGGCGATCCTCGGCGCCAAGCTCGGCACCGTGCGCTCGCGCATCCACCGCGGCCGCGCCATGCTGCGCACCGCCCTGGCCCACCGCGCCCCCAGCGAGGGCCGCGCCCGCTACTCGGGGCCCATGCCGGCGCCCGAGACGGTGGGAGAGGGGCGGGGCCAGTGAGCATGGTCAACGGCGGACACCTCGGCCGGCGCGTCAGCGACCTGCTCGACGGCCAGCTCTCCGCGGCCGAGGCCGAGGCGGCCTGGGCCCACGTCCACACCTGCCACAGCTGCCGAGACGAGGTCGAGCGGGAGGGCTGGGTCAAGACCCGCCTCTCGACGCTGTCGTTCGACGGCCCGTCGGCGTGCGCACCCGACCGGCTCAAGGGCGCCCTGCTCGGCATGCCGCCCGCTGAGTGCTTCGGCGGCGGCCGCGGTGTGCAGGACGACCTCGTCAACCGCCCCCGCTCGCGCTTCGGCGTCGTCGGCATGGCCGCCCTCGGCGGCGGTGCGGCCGGTGCCGCGGTGATGGGGGTGCTCGCCCTGGGCGCCGCCCCGACCGCCGACGTACCCGTCCCCGAGCGACGGCAGCAGCAGCCGGTCTCGCAGGTCAGCCCCGGGCCGGTGGTGCCCCGCGCGCCGACGCCGGTGCGTCTCGACCGCTGACGCCGGTCCCGGTCATCCCCCGACGGGTGGCGACCGATCGCGTGTCACCAGGGATGATGACCAGGTGAGCGACCACGACCCCGACCGCGACGAGCTCGCGGCGTCGGACGACCCGGGTGCGACGCGGCCCCTCGCTGCGGACCTCCCGGTCGACCAGCCGCCGGCCGCGCCGCCCGCGGCCCCGGTCTGGGCGCCGCCCGCCGGTCCGCTCCCGGTCGCTCCGGCCCAGCAGTGGGCCGACTACGCCCGTCGCACGCCCGACGCCGGCGGATCCACCAGCGCGACGACCAGCCACAAGGCCCGCCCCGGCGGCTGGATCTGGCCGGCGGTCGCAGTCCTCGCGCTCGTGGTCGGGCTGCTGGGCGGCATCGGCGGCAGCGTCATCCACGACGAGGCGTCCAACGACGACGCCGCGCCGATCTACGGTGGCCTGGCCGACGACGAGATCGTCGAGCTGCCCCCGGTCAAGATCGGCAGCGTCGCGGCGGTCGCCGAGGCGGTGCTGCCGAGCACCGTGCAGATCGTGGCCGAGTTCGAGGGCCAGGACGGCGGCGCCACCGGGTCGGGCTTCGTCCTCGACAAGGCCGGCCACGTCATCACCAACAACCACGTGGTGGCCTCCGCGGCCGCCGCCAACGGCCCGGTCCGTGTCGTCGACCAGGAGGGCAACTCCTACGAGGCGCGCATCGTGGGCCGCAGCCCCGTCTACGACCTCGCGGTCCTCCAGCTGCCCGCCGACGCCGACCTCGAGCCGGCCGCCCTCGGCGCCTCGCGCCAGCTGCGCGTCGGTGACGGCGTCGTCGCCATCGGCTCACCGCTGGGCCTCAGCGCCACCGTCACCGCCGGCATCGTCAGCGCCCTCAACCGGCCCGTGTCGACCGGCAACACCACCGACGACACCTCCTACATCAACGCCGTGCAGACCGACGCCGCGATCAACCCCGGCAACTCCGGCGGCCCGCTGGTCAACCTGCGCGGGCAGGTGGTCGGCGTCAACTCGGCCATCGCCACCAACGGCGGCGCCACCAACGACGACGCCGGCAACATCGGCGTCGGCTTCGCGATCCCGGTCGAGCAGGTGCGCATCACCGCCGACCAGATCCTCAAGACCGGCCAGGCCCGCTACCCCGTCATCGGTGCTCAGGTCGGCGGCGTCGAGACCGGCGAGCAGCCCGGCGCCGAGCTGCGCGAGGTCCTGGCCGACACCCCCGCCGAGGCCGCCGGACTCGAGACCGGTGACGTCGTCGTCGCGGTCGAGGGCCAGCGCGTCGTCGACGGCATCTCGCTGATCGTCAGCATCCGCACCCACCAGCCCGGCGAGCGGCTCGAGTTCACCTACGTGCGCGACGGCGAGGAGCGCACGACGACCGTCGAGCTCGACTCCGAGGTCGGCTGACCTCAGTCGGCGTCGACCGCGTCGACGGCGTCGACCGAGTCCTCGCTGAACGGGTGCTCGGTGACGAACGCCTTCGTCGACTGGTAGGCGCGGGCGATGTAGTCCTCCAGCTTGGAGGCCTCGACGCGCCACTGGCCGCGCCCGCCGATCTTGATCGCCTCGAGCTCGCCGCGGCGCACCATCGCGTAGACCTGGGCGCTCGAGGTGTTGAGCACCTCGGCGACGTCGGCGAGGGTGAGGAACCGCGGGGTACCGGCCATGGGCCCCATCGTCGCACCTCACCGGCCCCAGGAGTCACCACCGGGCCGCGGCCTGTGGAGGAACGGTTCCCCCGGCGGCGCTCGCCGTCCATGATGTCGGCGTGAGCAGGAATCCCGGGTCCTCCACCACCACCTCGACCACCGGCGCCGTGCCGCCGGCCGTCCGCGCGACCTCGCCCGGCTGGCGCGACCCGCGCCTGTGGGTGGGCGTCGCCATCGTGGCGGGCTCCGTGCTCGTCGGCGCGCGGGTGGTGGGCTCGGCCGACGAGACCGTGCAGGTCTGGGCCGTCGCCGCCGACGCCCCGGCCGGTGAGCGGCTGGGGGCCGACGACCTCGAGGCCCGACGGCTGCGCTTCGCCGACGCCGGTGAGCTCGACCGCTACTTCGAGGTCGGCGACGAGCTGCCGGCCGACCTGACGCTGGCGCGGCCGGTGGGCTCCGGCGAGCTGCTGCCGCGCGCAGCGCTCGGCACGGTCGACGACGCCGACACCGTGACGATCTCGCTGGCGCTCGACCCGCTCCTGGTGCCCAGCGGGGTCGGCCCTGGCTCGGTGGTCGACGTCTACGTGTCCGGTGGCGGAGGCGTGTCCGACGCGCCGGACGTCGCTGGGGTCGGCGCAGGCGTGCCGGCGCGCTCGGCCGGCGTACCGGTGCTCGACGACGTGCGGGTGGTCGCGACCCCCGAGGGCGACGACTTCGGCGGGGGCGACCGGCAGGTCGAGCTGGCGGTGCCTGACGCCGACGTCGCAGCGTTCTACGAGCTGCTC
>JAOPXU010000081.1 GCA_025964985.1 Nocardioides sp. | reverse complement strand
TCCTAGGCGCCACCACCCGATCCTAGGAACGATCGGGGACATGACCACCGCACAGCTGAAGATGACCACGCTCGACTGCGCCGACGTCCGCGCCGAGGCGGCGTTCTGGTCCGGCCTCCTGGGCTGGCAGGTCGCCCACCTGCAGGACGAGTACGCCATGCTCACCCCGCCCGACGGTGGGCCTGCCCTGGGGCTGGGGCGGGTCGAGGGCCACCGGCCGCCGTCGTGGCCCGACGAGGGCGGTCGCAAGCAGTTCCACCTCGACCTGGCCTGCGACGACGTCGCGGCCACCGAGGCCCACGCGATCGGGCTCGGCGCCACGCTGGCCGACCCGCAGCCCGGCGAGAGCTGGCGGGTGCTGCTCGACCCCGCCGGCCACCCGTTCTGCCTGACCGAGGCGGCCCGCTGGTAGTCAGGCCTGGTCGGCAGCGCCCGGCTCGTCGGGCTCCCAGCGCAGCAGGTCGCCGGGCTGGCAGTCGAGCACCTCGCAGATGGCCGCGAGGGTGCTGAACCGCACGGCCTTGGCGCGGCCGTTCTTGAGCACGGCGAGGTTGGCCGGGGTGATCCCGACCCGCTCGGCCAGCACGCCCACCGCCATCTTGCGGCGGGCGAGCATGACGTCGACGTCGACGATGATCGGCATCAGATGACCGCGTCGAGCTCGGCGCGCAGCTCGGTGGCCTGCACGAGCAGGGAGCGCATCACCACCATCAGCAGGGCGACGCCGCCCACGAGGCCGCCGGCACCCCCGACCAGCAGGACGACGCCGGGCGCCACGTCCTCACCCGGGGCCAGGACGACGCCGAGCGCGAACAGCAGCGCGGCGGCGGTCGCCGCGGCGGCGACGATCGTGTCGACGTAGCGGAACGACGCCCGCGAGAAGACGGTGTCCTCGCGCACCAGCGTGAGCAGCCGCCACACGCAGACCATGCCGACCTGGATGGTCACGATGCCGAGCACGACGATGACCACGACCGGCCACCGGATGCCGGCCGGCGCGTCGTCGAGGTCGGCGGCGAGCAGCGGCACCATCACCGCCTGCACGAGGAGCGAGCCGACGAGCCCGCAGGCGAGCACGACCCGCAGGGCCAGGACGGTGTAGCGGTTCATCAGACATCTCCTCGCGTCGAGTGTCGAGCAACAACCGGAACCTATCGAATCTCGATATGAACGGCAACTGCCCGCGACCGACTCAGCCCGCGAGCATGTCCCGCACGGCCAGGCTCGCGAAGACCATCGCCGAGCCGAGCGGCGCGCCCGGCCCGGGGTAGACGGAGCCGAACATCGAGGCGGTCGAGTTGCTGGCGGCGTACAGGCCGGGGATCGCGGTGCCGTCGTCGCGCAGCACCCGGCCGGCCGGGTCGGTGACCAGCCCGCCTTTGGTGCCGAGGTCGGAGAGCACGAAACGGGCGGCGTAGTAGGGCGGCTGCCCGAGCGGCACGAGCGCCTTGTTGGGGCCCTCGCCGCCGGTGAAGAAGGTGTCGTACTCGTCGCCGCCACGCCCGAAGTCGTCGTCGACGCCGGTGGCGCAGAAGCCGTTGAAGCGCTCGACGGTCGCGCCCAGCGCGTCGGCCGGTACGCCGGCCAGCCCGGCGAGCTCCTCCAGCGAGTCGGCGCAGACCCAGGTCCCCGCCTCGAGGTGTGCGGCGGGGTCGCCCTCGGGCATCGCGATGCCGGGCAGCCGCCCGCCCTCGCGGGAGTCGAAGACGAACCACGACGGCACCCGCTCGGCGGCCTCGGCCATCTCGCGGCCGAAGCGGTCGTAGGGCAGGCACTCGTTGGCGTAGCGGCGGCCGGTCTGGTCGACCATGACGCCGCCGCGGAAGCCGAGGGTGAAGGACCCACCGCCGTCGGGCTGCTCGAGGCCGGGGCAGAACCAGCCGAGCGCGCTGAAGTCGGCCGCCGCGCCCAGCGCGAGCGCGGCCTCCATGGCCTCGCCCATGTTGGCCTGGCGCGGAGCCATGCTCCAGGCGACGTCGCCGGGCACGCCGTGCTCGGCCCGCAGGGCGGCGTTGCCCTCGAAGCCGCCGGCCGCGATCAGCACGCCGCGCGTGGCCCGCAGCTCCAGCGGTACGCCGTCCTCACCGTCGCGCGTGCAGCGCACCCCGACGACGCGGCCGTCCTCCTCGGTCAGGTGCACCGCGGCGTGCCCGGTCAGGACCGTCCCGCCCTCGCGGACCACGATCGCGGCCAGCCGCGCGATCAGCGACTGCCCGCCGCTGAGCGTGCGGCGACCCGGAGCCCCCACGCGGTCGAGCTCGACCGGCGGGCGCACGAGCTCGCTCACCAGCGGGTGCAGCGCGTCGCGCTTGATGTTGGTCGGCTGGATCGAGCGGCCGAACGGCACCCGGCCCGGGGCGTCGTAGTACTCCGGGAACGGGAGCCACTCGAAGTCAATGCCGGGGTCGTCCTCGAGCTCGGCGACCAGCTCGGGCGCGTGGGCGAGGAACGCCTCGACCTTGGCCTGCGTGGCCGGGTCGTCGGCGTGCTCCATGATCGCGCCGAGGTAGGAGCGCGCGCCCTCGGTGGAGTCGGGGATGCCGGCGCGCTGCTGCACCTGGGTGCCGGGCAGCCAGCACGCCCCGCCGGAGTAGGCCGACGTGCCGCCGAGCAGCGGTGTCTTCTCGACGACCACCACCGTCAGGCCCGCCTTGGCCGCCACCGCCGCCCCGGTCAG
>JAOPXU010000061.1 GCA_025964985.1 Nocardioides sp. | reverse complement strand
GCCAGGGTGGCGTGGGCGGCGAGCCGGGCGGCCCGGGGGGCTCGGCGCGCGCGCGTCGTCAGGGCCGCCACGGTCCCCCCTCGTCGTCGTGGTCGAGGGCACCGGCTGCTGCGGTGGACCCCATGTCCGCGGTCAGGGTACCCATCAGGAGCCGCGTTGCCCCCCGATGACCGCGACGGCATCGAGGTCCGGGTCCTCGGCCACGGCGGGCTCGAGACCGCGGGCGGCCATCATCTCCAGCGCGGCGTCGACCTGCATCGGCGCGACCTCGATGAGCAGCAGGCCGCCCGGCGCCAGCCACGACGTGGCGCCGTCGGCGACCCGGCGGTGGACGTCGAGCCCGTCGCTGCCGCCGTCGAGGGTGACCAGGTGCTCGTGGTCGCGGGCCTCGCCCGGCATGGTGCCCAGCTCCTCGGTCGGCACGTACGGCGCGTTAACCACCAGCACGTCGACCCGCCCGCGCAGCCCGACCGGCAGCGCGTCGTACAGGTCGCCCTGGTGGACCCGCTCGGGCGGCAGGTTGGTGCGCGCGCACGCAACGGCGTCGGGGTCGAGGTCGGCGGCGTGACCGTCGAGGTCGGGACGTCGTACGGCGAGCGCGGCCAGCAGCGCGCCGCTCCCGCAGCACAGGTCGACCACCGTGCCGCCCGCCGGCGCGAGCTGGTCGGCGAGGTCGACGAGCAGCAGCGTGCGCTGCCGCGGCACGAACACCCCGTCGGCCACCGCGATCCGCAGGCCGTCGAACCCGGCCCAGCCGAGCAGGTGCTCCAGCGGCCGCCCGGCCTCCCGCGCCACCACCAGCCGCTCGAGCTCGGCCGCGTCGGACGTGGTCTCCAGGAGCAGCGCGGCCTCCTCCTCGGCGTACACGCACCCCGCCGCCCGCAGCCGCTCCACCAGGTCCATGGCGGTCATTGTGGTCGGCCCGCCGAAACTAGAACGCGTTACAGTTCCGGGATGAGCGCCCCCGACGTGTTCGCCCCCGTGACCCTCGGCCCGGTCACCCTGCGCAACCGCACCGTCAAGGCGGCCACGTTCGAGGGCCAGGCGCCCCACGGGCAGGTCACCGACGCGCTCATCGACTACCACCTCGCGGTCGCCCGCGGCGGGATCGGCCTGACCACGGTCGCCTACCTCGCGGTCGCGCCCGAGGGCCGCACCCACCGCGAGCAGATCGTCGTGGGTCCCGACACCGCCGCCGGGCTCGCGCGCATGGTCGACGCGATCCATGAGACCGGGGCCGGCATCGCCGGCCAGGTCGGGCACGCCGGGCCGGTCGGCAACGGCCGCTCCAACGGAGTGCGAGCGCTGGCCGCCAGCCGGATGCCGAGCCCGCTGTCGGTGCAGATGATCGGATCGGCGTCCGAGAAGGACCTGACCCGCATCACCCGCGCCTACGTCGCCACCGCGCGCACGCTCGTCGACGCCGGCTTCGACGTGCTCGAGCTGCACATGGCCCACTCCTACCTGATCTCGTCCTTCCTGGCGCCCGGCCTCAACAAGCGCACCGACCGCTGGGGCGGCTCGCTCCTCAACCGCGCCCGCCTGGCCCGCCAGGTCGCCCGCGCGGTGCGCGAGGAGGTCGGCTCGGCGTGCGCCGTCACCGCCAAGGTCTCGCTCGGCGACGGCTTCCGCGGCGGCGTCACGACCGACGAGGGCATCGAGACCGCGCTGCTGCTCGAGGGCGACGGCAACCTCGACGCCCTGCAGCTCTCGGGCGGCTCGTCACTGATGAACCCGATGTACCTCTTCCGCGGCGACGTACCCCTCAAGGAGTTCGCCGCGTCCATGCCGCCGCTCGTGCGCTGGGGCATGAAGACGCCGGTCGGTCGCTCGTTCCTGAAGTCCTACGACTTCGAGGAGGCCTACTTCCGCGAGAAGGCCATGCGCTTCCGCTCCCAGCTCGCCATGCCGCTGATGCTCCTCGGTGGCATCAACCGCCGCGAGACCATGGACCAGGCCATGGCCGACGGCTTCGACTTCGTCGCCATGGGCCGCGCGGTCCTGCGCGAGCCCGACCTCGTCAACCGACTCGCCGCCGGCAGCACGAGCTCCGGCAAGTGCATCCACTGCAACCGGTGTATGCCCACCATCTACACCGGCACCCGCTGCCCGGTCGTCACCCCGCTCGGCATGCCGGGTACGCCGGCCCGCTGACGTCGGCTTGTAACTCACCGTTCGTGCTGCTCCCCCGCCCGTAGACCGGTGGGGGAGCGACGCGAACGGTGAGTTACAAGCGAGCGGCCGGCCCGCTGTAACTCAGTGTTCGCACCACTACTCGGGTGCTCTACCGCCGGGGTAGTGCGTCGAACACTGCGTTACAGCCGCCCCCCGCGAGAACCCTGGCGCGAAACTAGAACCTGTTCTAGTCTGCGACCCATGTCACAGGTCGTCCCCGAGAAGCCCCTCCGCGTCGTCGTCTGGTCCACCGGCACGATCGGCCGCCACGCCATCGCCGGCATCGACGCCCACCCCGACCTCGAGCTGGTCGGCGTGTGGGTCAGCAACCCCGACAAGCACGGCAAGGACGCCGGCGTCCTGGCCGAGCTCGGCCGTGAGCTCGGCATCACCGCCACCACCGACCGCGACGAGCTCATCGCCCTGGCGCCCGACGCGATCGTGCACACCGCGATGGCCGACGACCGCGTCTTCGAGTGCATCGAGGACCTGATCTCGTTCGTCGAGGCCGGCATCAACGTGACCTCCAGCGGCCCCGTGCTGCTGCAGTGGCCCGAGGAGATCCTGCCGCCGGAGTTCATCCAGCGCATCGAGGACGCCTGCGCCAAGGGCAACGCCTCGATGCACATCAACGGCATCGACCCCGGCTTCGCCAATGACGTCCTGCCGCTGGTCATGACGAGCCTGAGCCAGCGCATCGACGAGGTGCGGGTCATGGAGATCTGCAACTACGCGACCTACTACCAGCCCGTCGTCATGGGCGACCTGTTCGGCTTCGGCAAGCCGATGGAGGAGGTCGGGATGCTGTGGCACCCGGGCATCCTCACCATGGCGTGGGGCAGCGTCGTGCGCCAGATCGCCGCCGGTCTCGACGTCGTCCTCGATGAGCCGCTCACCGAGGAGGTCGACCGCCGCCCGGCCGAGCGCGACACCCACTCGGTCTCCGGCGACATCGCCGCCGGCACGATGGGCTCGGTCCGCTTCCAGCTCATCGGCAAGGTCGACGGCGTCCCGCGCGTCGTCCTCGAGCACGTCACCCGCACCGACGACGACTCCCAGCCCGAGTGGGAGACCCCGCCGGCCGGCAGCGACGCCTGCTACCGCATCAAGATCACCGGCGAGCCGATGATGAACGTCGACTTCACCCACCACGGCGAGCACGGGGACCACAACGTCAGCGGCATGATCACCACCGCCCAGCGCATCGTCAACGCGCTCCCGGCCGTCGTGGCCGCGGAGCCGGGCATCGTCCGCGCCCTCGACCTCCCGCTGGTCACCGGCCGCGGCCTGGTCACCGGCTCGCAGGGCGGCCGCAAGTGACGATCCTCGACCGCTTCACGCTCACCGACCACGTCGCGATCGTCACCGGCGCCGGACGCGGCCTGGGCGCCGCCACCGCCGTCGCGCTCGCCGAGGCCGGGGCCGACGTCCTCATCTCCGCCCGTACGGCCGACCAGCTCGACGGCGTCGCCGAGCAGGTGCGCGCCACCGGCCGGCGGTGCGTCACCGTGGCCGCCGACCTGAGCGACCTCGACGCCGTCGCCGCCCTCGCGCAGACCGCGTACGACGAGCTCGGCCGGCTCGACACCGTGGTCAACAACGTCGGCGGTACAGGCCCGCGCGACTTCCTCGGCACCAGCGCGGGCTACCTCGAGCGGGCGTTCTCCTTCAACGTCTCGACCGCCCACGTGCTGACCCGCGCAGCCGTGCCGCTCATGCTCAAGGACGACGACGGCGCGCAGAAGTCGGTCGTCACCATCTCCTCGATGATGGGGCGCACCGCCGACCGCGGGTTCGTCGCCTACGGCACCGCCAAGGCCGCGCTGGCCCACTGGACCAAGATGGCCGCGCAGGACCTCTCGCCGGCGATCCGTGTCAACGGCATCTACGTCGGCTCCATCCTGACCAGTGCGCTCGAGTTCGTGGCGGGCCAGCCCGAGCTGATGGGACAGCTCGAGGGCAAGACGCCGCTGGGTCGCGTCGGCGAGCCCGAGGACATCGCCGCCGGCGTCCTCTACCTCGCCTCGAGGGCCGGCCAGTACGTCACCGGCAAGCTGATCGAGGTCGACGGCGGCATCCAGCAGCCCACCCTCGACCTCGGCTTCCCCGACGTGACCGCGTAGGTTCCGGCGGGTGGCCCACGACCCCGGAATCTCCACCGCCCACGCCGTCTCGCCCGACTCCGGCGAGCACTGGACCGCCGAGGGGGCCTGGGAGGTCGCGCCCGGCGTCCACCGGATCCCGCTGCCGCTGCCGATGGACGGCCTGCGGGCGATCAACGTCTACACGATCCAGACCGACGACGGCCTGACGCTCGTCGACGGAGGCTGGCACATCCCGGTGGCCCGCGAGCTACTGGACACCAGCCTGCGCTCGATCGGCTCGGGCTTCGGCGACATCAAGCGGTTCCTGGTCACCCACGTGCACCGCGACCACTTCACCATGGCCACCGTGCTCGGCCAGGAGCTCGGCGTCGACGTCGCGCTCGGCATCGGCGAGAAGCCGGCGCTCGACCTGCTCAACAACACCGAGGACCTCACCGAGAACCCCTTCCACGCGGTGCTCCGCTCCGCCGGCGCCGGGGTGATCGCCGAGGAGTGGCAGCGCCTCGACGACGGCGAGGAGGGTGACCCGCGGCTGTGGAAGCACCCGACGTCGTGGCTCGACGGCGACCACGAGATCGAGCTCGGCTCGCGCACCCTCGACGCCGTGCACACGCCTGGGCACACGCCCGGTCACTTCGTCTTCGCCGACCGGGCCGACCAGCTGCTGTTCGCCGGTGACCACGTGCTGCCGACGATCACGCCGTCGATCGGCTTCACCGTGCCGCCGATCCACGACCCGCTGGGCGACTTCATGGCCTCGCTGGCCAAGGTGCGGGCGCTGCCCGACCTGCAGGTGCTGCCGGCCCACGGACCCGTCGCCCCCTCGGCCCACACCCGCGTCGACGAGCTGCTCGCCCACCACGAGACCCGGCTCGCCGACAGCCTCGCGCTGGTCGCGTCGACCGGCTCCACGGCGTACGACGTCGCGCGCGGGCTGGGCTGGACCCGTCACCTGCACGCGTTCGACGGTCTCGACTGGTTCAGCCGGGGCATGGCCGCGATGGAGACCAAAGCCCACCTCGACCTGCTGGTCGCGCGCGGCCAGGTCTCCCAGGACGAGCGGCCCGACGGGATCGTCTACAGGGTGGTCGACGCGATCAGCGTGCGGCCGCCGGTGCCGAACGAGTCGAGCGTCCCGACCGTCACGTAGGCCACGCGGCCGCCGGGGAGCCGGACGAACTCGCGGGAGTCGACGCCGAACCCACCGGTCGGGTCGGGGCGCGGGACGGCTGTCGCGGCGTCGAGGTAGCGCGTGCGCGGGTTCGTGTAACTCGTGCCCGCGCTGAGGCCGACGAGCGACGGGCTGAACGGCAGGAAGACGGTGTCGAAGCTGCCGCGCACCGTCCCGGCCCCGCCGAACTCGGAGCTCGCCGTGCCGTACTTCGGGTCGAGCCGGGCGATCCCCCGGTGCACCTCGTCGTTGCCGGTGCCGTAGGTGGCCGCGCGGAACGTGCCCGCGACCAGGAGCGGCCCGCTGTCGGAGATGTCGTAGACCGCGCCGTTGAGGAACGGGTCGAAGGAGCCGATGACCCGCTTCTGGCGCACGCTCCACTTCAGGACCGCCAGGTCGGCCTGCTGGCCGTTGGGCCGGACCCGCTTGAAGCTGCCGGAGACCACGGCGGTGCTGCCGAGCAGCCGTACGTCGGTCACGTAGCCGGGCAACCGCAGCGTGCCGCGGCTCAGCCGCTCCCCGGTGCGGGTGGAGAACACGCTGATCACGTTGGTGCCGAACACGTGGCCCGGCGTCGTGTCCTGCACCACGACGAGGCGGCCGCCACCGACCGCGGCGGCGACCAGGCCCGGGAGCCGGTGGGAGCGGGCGGGCAGGACCGCGCCGCTGCGCGGGGCGAGCGCGGTGACGCCGCCGCGGAGCACGGCGTGGATGACGCCTGCGTCGACGAGCAGCTCGGCGAACGCCGGCCGGTTGGACCTGCCGGCCGCGACGGGCTCGAGGGTCGTGGCGTCGAGGCGGGCGTAGCCGTCGGCGGCGAGCGGGTCGACGATGGCGAACTGGCCGCCCACCGCGAGCGTGTCGCCGGAGACGTCGACGGCGTTCACCGTGTCGTCGACCACGGGCTCGTCGACACGCAGTCGCGCGCCGGTGGCGGCGTCGATCGCGGCGACGTTGCCGGCCGAGCGGCCGCCCGCGCTGCTGAAGCGGCCGCCGACCCAGAGCCGGTCGTCGACGACGGCGACGTCGTGGACCCGGGCCCCGCGGGAGAAGGCCGGGGCGAACGCGGTGTCCGGGTCGCCGGTGGCGAGGTCGTAGGCGGCCAGTGGGCCGGTGCCCCCGCCGAGGGTGGAGAAGCGGCCGCCGACCAGGAGCCGGTCGCCGTCGACGGTCAGCGACGAGACGGCCTCGTCCTGGACGTCGCCGCGCGGGCCGATGCCGCCGGTGGCGAAGCCGGGGTCCACCGCGCCGTCGGCGTCCAGCGCGACGACGCCGTTGTAGCCGAGGAGGACGCGGTCGCCGGCCACCGCGATCTCGTACTTCGGACGCCGCGGGACCGCGGGCACGAACGTCGTGTCGAGCGCGCCGGTCGCCGGGTCGAGCGCGACCAGGCCGCCGTCGCTGACGTAGAGGCGAGCCGGGCGGTCGCCGGCGGCCGGGGCGGCCGCCAGCTCGGACACGACGGCCGAGCGGTGGGCGAACGCCGTGACGGTCCCGGTGGTGACGTCGACGGCAGCGAGGTTGGCACGCCGCTGCGAGTTGACGCGGTCGAAGTCGCCGCCGACGTGCAGCGTGGACCCGGTCAGGGCGAGCGCGTAGACGTAGCCGTCGACCCGGATGTCGAAGTCGGGGTCGACCGTGCCGTCGGCGAGCACGTGCACGAGGTTGTCGCGGCGCACGGCGTCGGCCTTGTCGAAGTAGCCGCCGGCGTAGAAGCCGCCGCTGCCGTCCGGGACGGCGACCGAGACCATGCGGTCGCTGAGCTGCGGGAAGGGACGGCGCTGGCCGGTGGTCGCGTCGACGGCCAGGCCGGCGCCGACGTAGCGGCCGATGCGGGTGAAGTAGCCGCGCGCGACGAGCTCGTCGCCGACGCGCACCATCTCGGTGACCAGGCCGTCGGTGGTGACCGCGCCGACCGGGGCGTACGACGTCGTCGGTCGCGCTGCGACTCGCACGGACGTGCTGTCGGGACTGTCGGGACTGTCGGGCAGGGCCCAGGCGGCCGACCCGGCGGAGACCGGGGACGCGGCGACGGCGGTGGCGGCGACGATCCCGGCGGTGGTGAGCGCGAGTGCGCGTGACTTCATGGGGTCTCCCGCAGCAGGCGCGCGAAGGCCGAGTCGTTCGAGCGCGCGGATGTCGAGGAACCCCCCGACTCGTCCGGGATCGTCGCACGGTCCCCGGGTGCGCCGGTGCGGTTCGGGCGAACGACGCCTGCTGGCGGGGGAGCGGTCTAGCGCAGTCGAGACCCGGCCGTCGGGTCGGCCGTGACGACCTGCAGCGTCTCGAAGGTGAGGGCCTCCTCGTCGCGACGCACGCGCACGACCACGTCGAGGTCGGTGCGCACGGGCAGCGCCGGGAAGGTGTTGTCCTCGTGGAGGGTGGCCAGCGCCATCACGTCGTCGTCGGCCGTCGGGGTGCCGGCCGGGTGGACGCTGATCGTCAGGTGCTGCGGCGCGTGCGGCGCGTCCTGCTCGGGGCGGCCCTCGTCGGCGACCGGGCGGAGCGGGGCCAGCAGCAGGACGTCGTCCCACGCGGCCATCGTGTCGTTGGCGACGGGGCCGTGCTCGCGCCAGTCGGGGCCGCCGTAGAACGCCTTGAGAGCGGTACGCCGCGCCGCCATGTCGGCGAACCCGCGCAGCCACACGAACCGGTCGGGCCGCTCCAGGTCGCGGAACTGCCCGACGACCGTGATGCCGACCGACTCCTGGGTGTGCACGAGCTCGCGGTCGAAGACGTCGACGAGGTCGTCGGTGCGGCCCGGCTTCAGCGTGTACTGGCGGAGCTCGAAGACGGTGCAGTCGCTCACGCGGCGGCCTTTCGCATCGGGAGGTGGGGGATGCCGTCCTCGAGGAACTCGTCGCCGACGACCTCGAAGCCGAAGGTGGAGTACCAGCCGGCCAGCGGCGCCTGCGCGTCGAGCACGACGTCGCGACCGGGGCAGACCGTGAGGGCGGTGTTCATCACGACGTCGGCAAGACCCCGGCCGCGGGCCGAGCGGGCCAGCAGGACCCGGCCGATGCGCCACGTGTCGCCGTCGTCGAGGACCCGGGCGTAGCCGCGCAGCTCGTCGTCCTCGAGCAGGACGTGGCGCGTGCCGGGCTCGAGATCGCGCCCGTCGAGGTCGGGGTAGGGGCAGTCCTGCTCGACGACGAACACGTCCTGGCGCAGCCGCGCCACGGCGTACACGGTCGTGGCCGAGAGGTCGGTCAACGGCACGGCGACGCACCTCATCGCAGGAACTCCTTCGTGTGGCGCCACGCCCGGCGGGCCTCGCGCAGTCCGGGCAGCAGCGGGAAGACGTGGATCAGGTCGGGCGCCTCGAGGTAGGTCAGCGGCCAGCCCGCCGCTTTCGCACGGTCCGCCAGCATCCGGCAGCCGGCGACCAGCAGGTCACGCGTGCCGCAGATGACCAGCGTCGGCGGCAGACCCGTCAGGTCGCCGAGGCCGGGGGAGACCTCGGGCCGCGCGAGGTCGGCGGGGTCGCCGGCCCACCACGCGGCGTACGCCTCGAGCTTGTCGAGGTGCAGCCACGGGTCGATCGCGTCGAGCTCGCGGGTGTCGGGGGTGCTGGTCGTCAGGTCGACCCACGGCGCCAGCAGCACCATCTCGCTCGACAACGCGTCGCCCCGGTCGCGCAGCGTCTCGACCAGCGCCAGCGCGAGCCCACCGCCCGCCGAGTCGCCGGCCACCACGACCCGGTCCTGCCGTGCGGTGTGCGCGGCGAGGTCGTCCGCCAGCGCCTGGTGGCTGTCGCGCCAGGTCGCCCCCGGCGCCAGCGGGTAGAAGGGCAGCACGACCTCGGCGTCGAGCAGCCTGGCCAGGCGGGTCGCGTAGCGCACGTGCACCGCGTCGGCCGGCGACACGTAGCCCCCGCCGTGCAGGTAGTAGACCGTCGTCCGCGGACGACGTCCCCGCGGCCGGATCGTGTGCACCGTGAACGGGACCTTGCGCACTTCGGTCTCGTAGCGCCGCCCGAAGCCCGGCACCATCCCCGTCGGCAGCCCGCGCTCGCGCACCTCGGGCGACGCGTGCCAGCGCTCGATCCGCGCCCGCTCCGCCTCCGCACTGTCCAGCGGGCCCGCTCCGCGGAGCCGCGGGACGGCGTACGCGAAGAGCTCGTGGAGCAGGCTGGGCACGCCCCCACCCTGCCAGAACCGACGTGGGGCCCGATCTGCACCAACGTCGGTCGAGGAGGTTGCGCTAGCAACCGTCACGAGACCACTCGACCGCAGCACCAGCTCGACCCTCCACCGTCCTCAACGGCGCCCACGGGTCGTCCGGGTCGTGCACGACCTCGAACGGCACGTCCCACGGCATCGTCGACCGAGGTTGCGGCTGCCCGGCTCGCGTCGGTAGTTCCCCCTCAGCAACCGCACGCCGGTCGGACCAGCACCGGCTGGCGAGCACCGGCAGCAGGTCGTACCGCCCCTCGACCAACGCCTCCCGCTTCGCCCGACCCCAGCCCTGCACCTGCTTCTCGAACACGTAGGCGTCCCGCACCGATGCGAACTCCGCGCACCATACGACCCGTACCGGCCGCCGCGTCCGCGTGTACGTCGCACCCTGCCCGTCCTGGTGCTGAGCCAGCCGGCGCTCGAGGTCGAACGTGCTGCCGACGTAGTAGGAGTCGTCGGCGCAGAGAAGCATGTAGGTCCAAGGCACGCGTCGACTGTCGGCGCCGCTGGTCTCGTCCGCCACCGTCGTACGTCGGCCTGTGGAGAGCCGCCTGAACGCACGCTGGTCGAGGAGGTTGCGCTAGCAACCGTCACGAGACCAGACGACCGCAGCGACGGGTCGAGTCGGTCTGGACGTTGCGGTCGAGTGGTCTCGTGACGGTCGCAGGGCGACCTCCTCGACCGACGTGTGGCCCGGCCGTCATCGTCGCGGGGCGACCTCCTCGACCGACGCGTGGCCCCGGCCGGTCACCCCAGACACGGCACCGCTAGCCTGACCAGCACAAGACAGGGGAGCACGACTACACGCGTGCTGAGAGTGCGGACGAGCCGCAGACCCTCCGAACCTGCACCGGTTAGCACCGGCGAAGGGAGTCCAAGATGAGGCACGTGTGGCGTGCGGTCGCGGTGGCGACTGTGGTGGGTGTGACGGCGACGTCGTGCTCATTGGTGAACGGCGGCGATCCGGAGGAACGCACCGACACCGGCGGGACGGACGGTGGCGGTCGGGTGGTGCTCGTCGTGCACGACTCGTTCGCCCTGCCCGACGAGCTGGTCGCCGCCTTTGAGGAAGAGAGCGGCGTCGACCTCGATGTCCGCCAGTCCGGCGACGCCGGCGAGGTCACCAACAAGCTGGTGCTGACCAAGGACGACCCGATCGGCGACGTCGTGTTCGGCATCGACAACGCGTTCGGCAGTCGGGCGCTCGACGAAGGCGTCGTCGAGGCGGCCGACGTCGCGCTGCCGGCCGGTGCCGAGCAGTTCGCGCTGCCCGGCGACGACGCGGGTGCGCTGGTGCCGGTCGACAACGGCAACGTGTGCGTCAACGTCGACGACACCTGGTTCGCCGAGGAAGGCGTCCCCGCCCCGGAGACGTTCGAGGACCTCACCGAGCCGGCCTACCGCGACCTGTTCGTCACGCCGTCGGCGGCGACGAGCAGCCCCGGCCTGGCGTTCCTGCTCGCCACGATCGCCGAGTACGGCGACGAGTGGCCGGCGTACTGGGAGCGGCTGATGGCCAACGGCACCCGCATCGCTAGCGGCTGGACCGACGCCTACCAGGTCGACTTCACCCAGGGTGGCGGCAACGGCGACCGGCCGATCGTGACGTCGTACGACTCGAGCCCGGCGTTCACCGTGCCCGAGGGCGGCGGTGAGAGCTCGACGAGCGCGCTGCTCGACACCTGCTTCCTCCAGGTCGAGTACGCCGGCGTCCTGGCGGGTGCGCAGAACCCCGCGGGTGCGCGCCAGGTGCTCGAGTGGCTGGTCAGCCCGGAGGTGCAGGCGGCGCTGCCCGACAGCATGTACGTCTTCCCGGTGGCCGACGGCGTCGAGCTGCCCGAGGTCTGGGCGACGTACGCCGAGCGGCCCACCGACCCCAAGTCCGTCGACCCCGACCAGGTCGCCGACGAGCGCGACGCCTGGCTGCAGGAGTGGACCGAGATCACCACCCGGTGAGGCGCTCGCTGGCCCTGCTCGCGCTGGCCGCGCTGCCGGTGGCGGTGCTCGGTGTCTTCTTCGTGCTGCCGGTGGCCGGCATGGTCGGGCGCGGCCTGTGGCCCGACGGTGCCTTCGACCCCGGCGGTGTCGGCGAGGTGCTGGCGCGGCCGCGGGTGCACCGGGTGCTGTGGTTCACGGTCTGGACTGCGTCGGTCGCCACCGCGCTGAGCGTGGCGCTGGGGATGCCGGCGGCGTACGTCCTGCACCGGCTGCGGTTCCGCGGGCGCAACGTGGTCCGCGGCCTGCTGCTGGTGCCGTTCGTGCTGCCGACCGTGGTGGTGGGTGTCGCGTTCCGCCAGCTGCTGCGCGAGGGCGGGCCGCTCGGCGCGCTCGGGCTCGACGGCACCCCGGCCGGCATCGTCGCGGCGCTCGTCTTCTTCAACGTGGCGGTCGTCGTGCGCACCGTCGGCGCGACTTGGGAGGGCCTCGACCGGCGCCCCGCCGAGGCCGCCGCGGCGCTCGGCGCCAGCCCGAGCACCGTCTTCCGCACGGTCACCCTGCCCGCGCTGCGACCGGCGGTGGTCTCGGCGGCGAGCGTCGTGTTCCTGTTCTGCGCGACCGCGTTCGGGGTCGTGCTCACACTCGGCGGCTCGCGCTACGCCTCGGTCGAGACCGAGATCTACCTGCTCACCACCGACCTGCTCGACCTGCCCGCCGCGGCCGCGCTGTCGCTGCTGCAGCTCGTCGTCGTGGTGGGGCTGCTGGCCGTGGCCGGCCGCGCGCGTCGTACGCCGGACGGCCGGGTCGACCGCTCCACCGCACCCGCCCAGCCCGTGCGCCGCCGCGACCTCCCGCAGGTCGCCCTCACCGCCCTCCTCCTGGCCGCGGTGGCCACCCCGGTCGTGACGCTCGTCGTCGGCTCGCTGCGCCGCGACGGCGCCTGGTCGCTCGACTCCTACCGCGCGCTGGCCGGACGCGGCGGCACCCCGGGCGACCCGACGCTCGTCGTCCCGGTGACCGAGGCGCTCGGCAACAGCCTGCGGATCGCCGTCGACGCCACCTGGATGTCGCTGCTGCTCGGCGGCCTCGTCGCCGTCGCCGTCACCCGCCGCTCGCGCGGTCGCGCCGAACGCCGCCTGCGCGGCGTCCTCGACGGCTTCTTCATGCTCCCGCTCGGCGTCTCGGCCGTCACCCTCGGATTCGGCTTCCTCATCACCCTCGACTCCCCGCCGCTCGACCTGCGCGACTCCCCGCTCCTGGTGCCGCTCGCCCAGGCCCTGGTGGCGCTCCCGCTCGTGGTGCGCACGCTCGTGCCGGTGCTCGCCGGCCTCGACGACCGCCAGCGCCAGGCCGCCGCGTCGCTCGGCGCCGGTCCGCTGCGGGCGTTCGCGACCGTCGACCTGCCCGCCGTACGCCGTCCGCTGCTGGCCGCCGCCGGCTTCGCCTTCGCCGTGTCGCTGGGGGAGTTCGGCGCGACGTCGTTCCTCGCCCGCGACGAGCTGCCGACCCTGCCCATCGTCATCTTCCGGCTCATCGGACGCCCCGGCGCCGACGACTACGGCGCCGCGCTCGCCGCCTCGGTCGTGCTCGCCGCCACCACCGCGGTCGTGATGCTGGCCGTCGAGCGGCTGCGCGTGCCGGCCTTGGGAGCGTGGTAGCCGTGCTCCGCCTCGACCACATCCACGTCGACTACGACGGCGTCCCCGCCGTCGTCGACGCCAGCACGGAGGTACCCGACGGCAGCGTCGTCGCGGTCCTCGGGCCCTCCGGCTGCGGCAAGTCGACGCTGCTGCGCGCCGTCGCGGGCCTCGAGCGCCCCAGCGCCGGCACCATCGCGTGGGACGGCGTCGACCTGGGCAGCACCCCGACCCACAAGCGCGGGTTCGCGCTGATGTTCCAGGAGGGCCAGCTCTTCGGCCACCTCACCGTCGCCCGCAACGTCGGCTACCCGCTGCGCATCCGCCGTACCCCCGGCACCGCCAGCCGGGTCGAGGAGCTGCTGCGGCTCGTCGGCCTCGAGGGCTACGCCGACCGCCGGCCCGCCACCCTGTCCGGCGGCGAGCGGCAGCGGGTCGCGCTGGCCCGATCGCTCGCGGCCGACCCCCGCCTGCTGCTGCTCGACGAGCCGCTGTCGTCGCTCGACGCCGGCCTGCGCGAGCGCCTCGCCGCCGACCTCCAGGCGATCCTGCGCGCCGCCGGCACCACCACGCTCGTCGTCACCCACGACCAGGAGGAGGCGTTCGCCCTCGCCGACCGGCTCGTCGTCATGCGCGCCGGCCGGATCGTCCAGCAGGGCGCGATCGCCGACGTCTGGGCGCGACCTGTCGACGCCGAGACCGCGCTCTTCCTCGGCTACGCGCGCGTCCTCGAGGGCCGCGCCGCCGCCCTCGTCCTGCAGGCCGCCGGCCTCCCGCCCGCCCCCGCGGTCGCCGTACGACGCTCGGCGCTGACGCTGCACGACACCGGCCCGCTGCGCGGGGTCGTGCGCTCGGCGCGGGCCACGCCCGACCAGCTGCGGCTGGTGGTCGACGTCGTCGACGTGGGCGAGGTCGACGCCGTCGCCGGCCCCGGCTCGTACGCCGCGCCCGGCGACCTGGTGGGTCTCGCGGTCGACCCGGCGCGGGCCGCGCCCGTCGCGGATGGCCGGTGAACGAGAGCCATCCCTAGGATGACCGGGTGTACCGCCGCGCCATCGCCACCTGCATCGGCGTCGCGGCGACCACCGGGCTGCTCGCCTTCGTCGTCGCGCAGCGCTACGACCAGCCGCTGCTCGACCCCGAGGGCTCGTTCCTCGGCCCGTCGTGGATCCGCCTGCCGCTGCTGCTGCTGATCTGCCTGGTGCTCGACATCGTGCCGCGGATGCTGTGGCACTCGCGCCTGCGACGCAGCGCGATGCTGCCCGTGGTCAGGGAGCGGCTGGCGACCCACTGGACCCGCGACCGCGTCCTGCTCGTCGTCCTCGGAGTCACGAGCTTCTACGTGACCTACGTCGGCTACCGCAACCTGAAGTCGGCGCTGCCGTTCGTGCGCGACTTCCAGGACCAGGACCAGATGTTCGACCGCGAGCTCAACATCGTCGACCGCGTGCTGTTCTTCGGCAACCGGCCCGGTCCGGTGCTGCACGACCTGCTCGGCACGACGTTCACCGCGCACCTGCTGTCGACCATCTACCTGCT
Source organism: Nocardioides sp. (assembly GCA_025964985.1). GTDB lineage: Bacteria > Actinomycetota > Actinomycetes > Propionibacteriales > Nocardioidaceae > Nocardioides. The sequence goes on along the minus strand of JAOPXU010000061.1, from coordinate 2,154 downwards.
GTTCGTCGCGATGGTCCCGCTGCTGGTGATGGTGTGGATCGTCTGGTCGCGGCGGATCTCGTTCGGCTACTGGTTCGTCGCCTCGCAGTGCTTCGCCTGGGCCCTCGGCACCGCGTCCTACTACGCCCTGCCCACGCTCGGCCCGGCGTTCTACTACCAGCCCGGCTACACCGACCTGGCCCACACCGGCACCACCGACCTGATCGCCGCGCTCTACAAGAGCCGGGCGACGCTGCTCAACGGCAGCTACGACGGCCAGAGCGTCGAGGGCATCGTCAACTCGGTCGCCGGCTTCGCCAGCCTCCACTGCGGCATCACGCTGCTGTGGGCGCTGATGGTGCAGTTCACGATCCGCAGCACCTGGGTCAAGCGGATCTTCTGGGCCAACTTCGGCCTGACCGTCGTCGCGACCCTCTACTTCGGCTGGCACTACATCGCCGACGACGTCGCCGGCATCATGATCGCCTTCCTGTCCTTCTACCTCGGCGGGCTCGCCACCGGCCAGCGCTTCAACCGCCACCGGGTCCGGTCCCGCGGACCCGCCGACACCGCCGCCGACGTCGACGCCGCGCGCCGGGGCGAACGGGTCGTCACCGGCTGAACGCCGCCCGGGCCGCCCGGCTCCCGTGCCGAGCGTCACAGGCCGTCGTACGCCGTCACCGGCGCAGGGGGGAAGCCCCCGCCGAGGGCGCTCGCTAGCGTGACGCCATGTCGACCGACACCGTCCCCCCGACCGACGACGTGGCCAAGGTGCCCGGGCAGCCGCAGGAGGCGGGGCAGGCCGCGGACTCCGGGACCTCCGACCGGACCGGCTACGTGCAGCCCGTCGTCGACGTCGCCGCGATCACCGCGCTGCTCGACGGCCGCTACGCCGAGATCCGCCAGACCGTGCGCGACCAGCTCGTCGAGTACGCCGACGTCCTCGTCGACGCCGAGGAGATGACCCGCAGCGACTACCGCGACCGGGTGCGCGACGTCGTCGTCGAGATGGCCGCGACCGGCCAGACCGGCATGGGCTTCCCGACCGAGTACGGCGGCGGCGGCGACATCGGCGCCTCGCTGGCGGCGTTCGAGACCCTGGCGCTGGGCGACCTCTCGGTGCTGGTCAAGGTCGGTGTCCAGTTCGGGCTGTTCGGTGGGGCGGTGCTGCAGCTCGGCACCCAGCGCCACCACGAGCAGTACCTCGCCGACATCGTCAGCGGCCGGCTCATGGGCTGCTTCGCGATGACCGAGACCGGCCACGGCTCCAACGTGCAGGCGCTCGGCACCGTGGCGACGTACGACGTCGAGACCCAGGAGTTCGTGCTCACCACCCACGGCGAGGCGGCGCGCAAGGACTACATCGGCAACGCCGCCCGGCACGCCGAGGTCGCGGTGGTCTTCGCCCAGCTCGAGGTCGGCGGCACGTCCGAGGGCGTGCACGCCTTCGTCGTGCCGATCCGTGCGGGGGGCGAGCCCTGCGCCGGTGTCCACATCGAGGACGACGGCGCCAAGATGGGCCTCAACGGGGTCGACAACGGCCGGCTGTCCTTCGGCGGGGTGCGGATCCCGCGCACCGCGCTGCTCAACCGCTTCGCCGACGTCACGCCCGCGGGTGTCTACGAGAGCGCGATCGAGAACCCCAACAAGCGCTTCTTCACGATGCTCGGCACGCTCGTGCAGGGTCGCGTCTGCGTCGGCGGCGCCGGCATCAACGCCAGCAAGGTCGCCCTGACGATCGCGACGAAGTACGCCCTCCAGCGCCGCCAGTTCGAGGCCACCTCCGAGGACGAGGAGGAGCTCCTCCTCGACTACGGCCTGCACCAGCGCCGCCTCTTCCCGCTGCTGGCCCGGACCTACGCCCTGCACTGCGCCCAGGAGGTCGTCGCGGGCCAGCTGCACGACGTCTTCTCCGGGTTCGCCGACGACGAGCACGCCCGCCGCGAGCTCGAGTCGCGCGCCGCCGGCACCAAGGCGCTCGGCACCTGGCACGCCACCCGCACCATCCAGGAGTGCCGCGAGGCGTGCGGCGGCGCGGGCTACCTCGCGATCAACCGGTTCACCGCGCTCAAGGCCGACACCGACGTCTTCACGACCTTCGAGGGCGACAACCACGTGCTGCTCCAGCTCGTGGCCAAGGGACTCCTCACCGACTACTCCAGCGAGTTCGAGGAG
>JAOPXU010000049.1 GCA_025964985.1 Nocardioides sp. | reverse complement strand
CGGTGAGGTGGCCGGCGAACAGGTGCATGAGCAGGCCGGCCTGCGCGCCGCCGTGCATCAGCGGGCTCATCGGGAAGGTGACCATCCGCGGCTCGCTGGCCGACGTCGACTGGTCCATCTCCTCGAGCGGGGTGCCGGTGTAGAAGTCGATGCCGCCGCCGAGCACGCGCCAGAAGTCCTCGTGGCGCCACATGACGCCCTTGGGGAAGCCGGTGGTGCCACCGGTGTAGATGATGTGGAGGTCGTCGGGGCTGCGCTCCTCGAAGTCGCGCTCGGCGCTCTGGTCGGCGATCGCGTCGGCGTAGGTCACGCCGCCGTAGGACGAGATGTCGCTGTCGTCGTCGGGCTCGGCGACGTCGGGGATGGCGACGAACGTCTTGAGGCGGGGGTGGTTGGGGGCGGTGGCGGCCACCAGCGGCGCGTAGGTGCGCTCGTGGATCAGCGCGACGACGTCGGCGTTGTCGAACAGGTAGTTGAGCTCGCCCTCGACGTAGCGGTAGTTGACGTTGATGTTGACCGCGCGGATCTTGACGACCGCCAGCACCGCGACGACGTGCTCGATGCTGTTCTTGGCGTAGACGGCGACGTGGTCGCCGGGCTTGACGCCCTGCGCGCTCAGGTAGTGGGCCAGCCGGTTGGCGTCGGCCTCGAGGTCGGCGTAGGTCGCGACGCGGTCGCCGACCTTGACCGCGGGGTTGTCCGGTACGGCGTCGACGGCGTGCTCGAAGAGGTCTGCGATGTTCTTGGCCACGAGCGCGAGACTAGAACACGTTCCACTTTTTCGCTAGCGTCGCCGCCATGACCGACGAAGCCGCTGCCGACACCTCCACCGACACCGCTCCGCACTGTCTCGTCGAGCTCGTCGACCACACGCTCGTGGTCACGATGAACCGCCCCGAGGCGCGCAACGCGCTGTCCGGCGAGATGCTCGCGATCATGTCGGAGGCCTGGGACCGGGTGAACTCCGACGTCGACGTGCGGGCCTGCATCCTCACCGGGGCCGGCGGCTACTTCTGCGCCGGCGCCGACCTGAAGTCCATGTCGAAGAAGCCGCCGTCGGAGAGCTTCGACTCCGGCGAGTACGACCCGTCGGTGATCAAGGGCCTGCTCAAGGGTTTCCGCCTCACCAAGCCGCTCATCGCCGCCGTGGAGGGCCCGGCGATCGCCGGTGGCACCGAGATCCTGCAGGGCACCGACATCCGCGTCGCGGGCGAGTCGGCCAAGTTCGGCATCTCCGAGGCCCGCTGGTCGCTCTACCCGATGGGCGGCTCCGCAGTGCGGCTCCCTCGCCAGATCCCGTACACCGTCGCCGCCGACCTGCTGCTCACCGGACGCCACATCAAGGCGCCCGAGGCCAAGGGGCTCGGCCTCATCGGCCACGTCGTCCCCGACGGCCAGGCCCTCGACAAGGCCCACGAGCTGGCGTCGATGATCTCGGCGAACGGTCCGCTCGCCGTCCAGGCGATCCTCAAGACCATGCGCGACTCCGAGGGCAAGCACGAGGACGACTGCTGGAAGGACGACGCGTTCGTCGGCGCGTCGGTGTTCCGCTCCGACGACGCCAAGGAGGGTCCGCGCGCCTTCGCCGAGAAGCGGAAGCCGGCTTTCCAGGGCCGCTGACGCTGCCTGCAGCGGCGTCCTCCGCAGAAGTGCTGGGGGAAGTCCACCGTCGACCTCGCCGTCCAGCGGGGACCGCAGCGCAAGGACCGGACTTCCACCAGCACTTCTGCTGAACGGTGACGGGGCGCGGACCCCACGGCGGTTCCCCTCGGTTTCCGGGCCGGGTCGCGGGAGACTCCCGACCATGCGCTCCCGCAACTTCGTGATCGGTCTCGTCTCGTCCGTCGTCGTGCTCGCCGCCGCGATCGGCCTGCTGGCCCTGGTCCGGGCGGGCGACGACGTCGAGCTGCCCGACCGGGTCGACGGCCTCGTCGCGACCGACGTCGACGGCGCCTTCTCCGTCGAGCCGCCGCCGGAAGCCATCGCGCGCCAGCGGGAGGCGCTCGACGTCAACAGCGAGGGCTGGTCCGAGGTCTTCGACGGCGCCGCCGCCGACTCCCGGACCTACGTCGACCCGGAGGCCCAGGACCAGCAGCCGATCGGCGTCCTCGCGGTCGCTGCTGACGCGGGTCCGCTGATCCCCGAGCCGGGGTTCGTCGACGCCGAGCAGCTCGGCTTCGCGCTCCCCCAGGTCGAGCGCACCACCGACGGCGACGTCGAGTGCCTGCTGACCCGCAACCTGCCGCCGCGCGCCGGCACCGACTACCAGCCCGACCAGGCCGCCCCCGACGCCCACCTCTGCCAGCGGACTGGCGGCGGCCTGACCGTCCGGGTCCGCTCGACCTCGAGCGACACCGACGCGGTGGTCGACCTGGTCGACGCGCTGTGGGACGAGCTGGGCTGAGCGCCGTGGACCTCGTCTTCGGGTCGCTGTGCCTGCTCGTCCCGGCAGCAGCCTTCGTCGCCCTCATCGTCAGCGCGGTGGTGCTCACCTCCCGACGCCGGCAGCGCCGGCTGCAGGGCATGGCGGCGTACGCCGCGACGCGCGAGTGGCGCTTCAGCGAGGACGGCACCGGCCTGGAGAACCGCTACGCCGGCGAGCCGTTCGGGCGCGGCAGCGCCCGCAGCGCGTCGAACGTGCTCGAGGGCAACTACGAGGGCCGACCCTTCTTGGCCTTCGACTACCGCTACACGACGGGCTCGGGCGACGACCGCTCGACGTCCCGCTACTCGGTGGTCGCCATGCACCTGGGCGCCCTCCTGCACCCGGTCCCCCGGCTGCAGGTGTCGCCGCAGGGCGCGCTCGGCCGGTTCTTCGGCAACCTCTTCGGCACCGACCACCTGCTCGGCGACCCCGGCTTCGACGACGCCTTCCACGTGCGCACCGACAGCCCCGAGCTGGCCCGCGACGTGCTGCACCCCGACATGCGGATGCTGCTCGCGGCCTACCAGGACCGCGCGTGGCGCCTCGAGGGCGACTCGATGCTGATGTTCCGCCGCGGCGAGCACACCCCGGTCGAGATCGACGCCGTGCTCGCCTCGATGCACGCGATCCTGTCGCGCGTGCCGCCCGTGGTCTGGGACCGGCTGCGCGGGGGCGAGACCCCGCGCTAGCCGGTCAGCCGGTCAGCCGACGGCGCGGTCGCCGGTCCAGTACTGCGCGCGCAGCGCCTTCTTGTCGGGCTTGCCCAGACCGGTCAGCGGCAGCGCCTCGGTGGCGATGACCTGCTTGGGCGCCTGCACGGATCCCTTGCGCTCCTTGACCATCTCCTGGATCTCGGCGACGACCGCGTCGGTGAGCTCGTGGCCCTCGCGCATCACCACGATGGCCGTCACGGCCTCGCCGAACTTCTCGTGCGGCGTACCGATGACGCCGACCTGGGCGATGGCGGGGTGCTCGGCGACGACGTCCTCGACCTCGCGCGGGAAGACGTTGAAGCCGCCGGTGACGATCATGTCCTTGGTGCGGTCGACGATGTACCAGAAGCCGTCCTCGTCCTCGCGGGCCACGTC
>JAOPXU010000038.1 GCA_025964985.1 Nocardioides sp. | reverse complement strand
CCGGCGTTTCCCTCAGCCGGTCCCGTGGCCGACCGATCAGTTCGGCGTGATCAGCCCGTCCAGCTTCGGCTTCGTCGCCGACTTCCTCCGTCGCGAGACCGCGATGATCTGTGAGCCGGGCAAGGAGTACCTGGTCGAGGCCAGGCTGCTGCCTCTCGCCCGCGCCGCCGGCTCCGCCGACGTCGACCGCTACGTCGACCTCCTGCGGACCGACCTCGTCGAGCGCGCCCGCGCGGTCGACGCCCTGACGATCAACGAGACGTCGTGGTTCCGCGACCTCGCGCCGTACCAGGCGATCGTCGAGGTCCTCCTGCCCCAGCTGCTCCGGGCCCGCGCGGACCGCCGCCACCTGGAGATCTGGTCGGCGGCCGCCTCGAGCGGCCAGGAGGCCTACTCCGTGGCGATGCTCCTCGACGAGGCGCTCCCGCCGGGCTGGACCTACCGGATCCACGCCACCGACGTCTCGCCGACGATGCTCGAGCGCGTGCGCGCCGGGCGCTACTCGCAGGTCGAGATGAACCGCGGGATGCCGGCCAACCGCCTCGTGCGCTACTTCACCCGCGTCGGGCGCGAGTGGGAGGTCACCGCCGACCTGCGCCAGCGGATCACCACCGAGCAGGTCAACCTCGCGGCACCCCTGCCCGGCTTCGGCCTCTACGACCTGGTGCTGCTGCGCAACGTGCTCATCTACTTCGACGTCGACGTCAAGCGCGACATCCTGCGGCGCTTCCGCGCTCGCGTCGCCCACGACGGGTTCCTCATGCTCGGGGCGACCGAGACGACCCTCGACCTCGAGGACGCCTGGACCCGCGAGCCCGCCGGGCGCGCCTGGGTGCACCGGCCGCGGTCCGCCGCCGCAGCGGCGGCAGCGGCAGCGCCCGCCGTGCCCCCGGCGCGGACGCCGTTCGCGCCCACCACGACCCGTCTCACCACCTCAGGAGCCTGACGTGCACGCCCTCATCATCGACGACTCCCGGACGATGCGCTCGATCCTGCGCCGCATCGTCACCGACCTCGGGTTCGGGGTGTCCGAGGCCGGCGACGGCCAGGCGGCCCTGGACCTGCTGGAGGACGGGCTCCTGCCCGACCTCTGCCTGATCGACTGGAACATGCCCCTGATGGACGGCTACACGTTCGTCACCCGCGTCCGCGCCGACCAGCGCTGGCGCGGCATCACCCTGATGATGGTGACCACCGAGAGCGAGCGCGGCCAGATCGTGCGCGCCCTCGCCGCGGGAGCCCACGAGTACGTCATCAAGCCCTTCACCGCCGACGCCATCGTCGACAAGCTCGAGCTGCTCGGGCTCGCCGCCCAGGAGGTACCCGCATGAGCATCATGACCGAACCCAGCTCCTTCGACGTCCTCGCGGTCGTCGAGGAGGTGTGGACCACCTTCCTCGGCGGCGAGCCGCTCGTGCCCGTCGTCCCGGAGGCCGACGGCACCGAGCGCGTCACGAGCTGGGACGCCGCCGTCACCGTCAGCGGCGCCTGGTACGGCGTCATCGCGGTCAGCGTCGCCGACGAGCTGGCCGTCTCGGTCACCGAGGCCATGCTCGGGCTCGACGCCGGTGGCGGGGCGGCTGCGGCCGAGGACGTCGTCGACGCCCTCGGCGAGCTGGTCAACGTCATCGGCGGCAACATCAAGAGCCTGATGCCCGGGCCCAGCAAGCTGTCGCTGCCGCTCGTGGCGAGAGCACCGATCCGGTCGGGCGGCGTCGTCGAGATCTGCCGCCTCGACCTCGCCTGGGCCCAGCAGCGGCTCGTCGTCACCGTGGGAGTCCCCGAGTCCGGAACAGGAGAGCCGTCATGAAGATCGTGGTCGTCGACGACAGCCGTGTGATGCGGCAGATCGTCATCCGTGCCCTGCGCCAGGCCGGCGAGGGTGGGCACGACATCGCCGAGGCCGAGAACGGGCGCCACGCGCTCGAGGTCGTCGCCGCGCACGGCCCGGACCTGGTGCTGTCGGACTGGAACATGCCGGAGATGTCGGGCATCGACCTGCTCGACACCCTGCGTGCCCAGGGCAGCACGGTGCCGTTCGGGTTCGTCACCTCCGAGGGCTCCGAGGACATGCGGGCCCGTGCGGCCCAGTCGGGTGCGGCCTTCCTCATCGCCAAGCCCTTCACGCCCGAGACGTTCGCCGACGCCCTGGCCGGGCTGCAGGGCGTGGCGTGATGGCCACCATCACGGGCACCGCCTACCTGCCGGCGCCCAAGGAGGTCCGCGACCTGCTCGGCGACCTGCTCGACCGCCAGGTCGACCTGCGCCCGGCCCCGCCGTTCGGCGTCGCGTCGACCTACCCCGCCAGCGTGGCGACGTACGTCGACGACTCGCTGATCATCCGCGCCATCGTCGCCTTCGACCTGCCGCTCTCGGCGCACGTCGGCGCGGCGCTCGCGCTGGTGCCGGTCTCGCAGGCGACGGCCGCGGTCGAGGAGGGCCGCGTGGAGGGCTCGGTGGCCGAGAGCCTGCGCGAGGTGTTCAACATCGTCGGCTCGCTCTTCAACGCCCCCGGCGCCCTGCACCTGCGGCTGCACGCCTGCCACGTCTCGGGCGAGCCGCTGCCGCAGGACGTGCGCGCGCGCACCCAGGCGCTCGGGCACCGCAGCGACTTCCTCGTGACCGTCGGTGGCTACGGCGCCGGCCGGGTCGCGGTGGTCCTCCTCTAGAGGCCCGACGAGAAATCGTCGCGCAATCCTCAGGTCGTCGAGACGACGACCGATTGACCCCGTGAGCACGGAGAGCTCACCACTCGTCGCCGAAGGACCGGCCGCCCCTGATCGGAAGGTCGCTGCGCCGTGTCCTCTCTCTCCGCCTCGAACGACGGCGTGTCCGCCGTTCTCGGCTTCGCGCTCGACGGCCTGGCCGCCCGGCAGCGCACGATCGCCGACAACCTGGCCAACATCGACACCCCCGGCTACCGGGCGTCGTACGTCGACTTCGAGAGCCAGCTGCGCTCCGCCGTCGGCGGCGGCGAGGCCGCGGCCACCGGGCTCGTCGGCCAGGCGCCGGCCACCGGCATGAGCGACACCCCGGTCGGGCCCAACGGCAACAGCGTCGACCTCCGCAAGGAGACGCTCGCGGCGATGCAGTCGCAGTTCCAGTACCAGATGGTCTCGCGTGCGGTCAGCGACCGCTTCGTCCTCATCCGCACCGCCGCCGGGGCCCAGTGATGGGCGCCTTCGACACCCTGCAGATCGCCGGTTCGGGCCTGGGGGCCCACCAGGTCTGGCTCGACACGATCGCCCACAACTTGGCCAACGTGAACACCGTGCGCGCCACGTCCGACACCGCCTTCCAGGCGCAGATGCCGATCAACCGCCCGCAGGACGGCGGCGGCGTCGAGGTCACCGGCATCGCGCTCAGCGACGCCGAGGGCATCGTGGTCAACGACCCCGACCACCCGCTCGCCGACGCGCAGGGCAACGTGCGGATGCCGGCCATGGACACGGCCTCGCAGATGACGCAGCTGATCATGGCGCAGCGCGGCTTCCAGGCCTCCTCGCAGGTGACCAAGTACGCGCAGGAGACCTACACCGCGGCGATCGGCATCGGCCGATGAGCGTCAGCGGGATCGAGTCCCTGGGCGCCGCCGGCTTCACGCCGATGACGCCGCCCGTCGCGACGGTCTCGGCGCCTCCCGCGCCGACCGGCCCCACGTCGCTGTCCGGTCCGGCCGAGCCGTCCGGCATCGCCTTCGGCGACCTCGTCCTCGACGGTCTCGACCGGCTCGACGGCGTGCAGCGCAACGCCGACCAGCTCGCGGTCAAGGCGGCCACCGGCGACCTGGCCAACATCCACGACTACACGGTCGCCGCGACCGAGGCCCAGGTGACCACGCAGATGACCGTCGCGATCCGCAACAAGGCCGTCGAGGCGTTCCAGGAGATCATGCGGATGCAGGTCGGCTGATGGCCAACACGTTCAGGGACGACGCCGGACGCCGGCTCTCCGGCTACGCACGCTCGTTCCAGCAGTTCACCGCCGGCCAGAAGCTGGTGGCCGTGGTCGGCACGCTGGCCCTGCTGCTCGGCGGCTTCATGGTCTTCCGCTGGGCCTCCGAGCCGAGCATGGCGCCGCTCTACTCCGACCTGTCGGCCTCCGACGCGTCGGCCGTGGTCGACGAGCTCGACACGATGGGCGTGCCCTACGAGCTGGCCGACGGCGGCACGATGATCATGGTGCCGCGCGACGCGGTCTACCAAGCGCGCATCGACCTCAGCGCCCAGGGCATCCCCGAGGGCAGCGGCGGCGGCTACTCGCTGCTCGACGACCAGGGCCTGGCCACCTCCGACTTCCAGGAGCAGACCGACTTCAAGCGCGCGATGGAGGGCGAGCTCGCCGCCACCATCGAGGCGATCGACGGCGTCGACACCGCCGTCGTGCACCTGGCGCTGCCGGAGAAGAAGGTCTTCTCCGACACCAAGGAGCCCACCACCGCCTCGGTCCTGGTCGACACGGCACCCGGTGTCACCCTCGACTCCCAGCAGGTGCAGGCGGTCGTCAACCTCGTGGCCGCCAGCATCGAGGGCCTCGACCCGGCCAAGGTCACCGTCGCGGACTCGAGCGGAGCAGTGCTCTCGTCGTCCGACGGCGAGTCGGGCGGGGTCAGCACCCTGGCCCGCGACCAGCGCCAGACCGCGGTCGAGTCCGACCTGCACGACCGGCTCCAGTCGATGCTCGACCGAGTCGTCGGCGCCGGCAACTCCACCGTCCAGGTCACCGCGCGGCTCGACTTCGACTCCACGGTCACCAACCGCACCGACTACCAGGTCGACAAGGAGGGCGGGCCCTCCTCGACCACCACGAGCGAGGAGACGTACGACGGCCCGGCCTCGGGCGGCGTCGACGGCGGTGTCGTGGGCCCCGACGGCCAGATGGACCCGACGGGCGCCGGCGACGGCGCGTCGTCGTACGAGAAGCGGCAGCAGACCAAGGACGTCCCGGTCGACGTCGTGCAGGAGCGGCGCCAGACGCAGCCCGGCGCGATCGAGAACCTGCACGTCGGCGTCGCCCTCGACGCCGCGACCACCCAGGCCTACTCCGCCGACGAGGTGCGCCGCCTGGTCGTCGACACCGTCGGCATCGACAAGCAGCGCGGTGACACCGTGCGGGTCGCACAGATGCCGTTCAACCGGGCGGCCGAGGACGCCGCGGGCGAGGAGCTCGCTGCCGCTGCCGCAGCCAAGGCCGCCGAGGCCCGGGCCAGCACGCTGCGCACCGGGCTCATCGCCGGCATGGTCGTCCTGCTCGTGGCGCTGGCCGCCGTCCAGTCGCGGCGCCGGGCCAAGGCCCGCCAGCGCGCGACGACCTACGTCGTCGAGCAGATCCGCCAGGTCAGCGCCCACCGCGCCGACGCGATCGAGGCCACCGACCTGCTGGCGCTCGAGCAGGCGGAGCCGGCGGAGGAGTCCGAGGAGGACCGCCTGCGCCAGGAGCTCGACGCCCTGATCGAGAAGCAACCCGACGACGTCGCCTCGCTGCTGCGCGGCTGGCTGACCGAGAGGACCTGACGTGACCGCCGCGCTCGCCGTCACCGGCGCCCGCAAGGCCGCCGTGCTGCTCGTGCAGCTGGGCCGGCCCCGGGCCGCCGCCATCCTGAGCCGCCTGCAGGAGCACGAGGTCGAGGCCATCACGGCCGAGATCGCGCGCCTGGAGGACATCACCTCGGGGGAGTCCACCTCGGTGCTCACCGAGTTCAAGGACCTGATGGTCGCCCACGAGCACGTCCGTCGTGGCGGCCTGGGCTTCGCGCACCAGGTGCTCGAGCAGAGCCTCGGCCCCGAGCGGGCCGCCGAGATCATGCAGCGTCTCAACGCCGCCGCGGTGCAGATGCCGTTCCAGTTCCTGCACCAGGCCGACCCCGCGCAGGTCCGCTCCTTCATCGCCGACGAGCACCCGCAGGTCATCGCCCTGGTGCTCGCCCACATGACGCCCGACAAGGCATCGCTGCTGCTCAGCGGCCTGCCGCCCACCCAGCAGGCGCAGGTCGCGCACCGGATCGCGGTCATGGACCGCACCTCGCCGGACATCGTCCGCTCCGTCGAGCAGATCCTCGAGCGCAAGCTCTCCTCGATGCTGCAGCCGGCCGACCTGTCGCGCGTCGGTGGACTCGACCCGCTCGTCGACATCATCAACCGCTCCGACCGCTCCACCGAGCGCCAGATCATCGAGGGCCTGGAGTCGCTCGACGCCGCGCTCGCCGACGAGGTCAAGGGCCGGATGTTCATGTTCGAGGACATCGTCAACCTCGACGACCGCTCGGTGCAGCAGGTGCTGCGCCAGGTCGAGGGCTCCCAGCTCGCGCTGTCGCTCAAGGGCGTCGCCGACCACGTGCGCCTCAAGATCACCCGCAACCTGTCCGCCCGTGCCGCCGAGAACCTCGGCGAGGAGATCGAGCTGCTCGGGCCGGTCCGGCTGAGCCAGGTCGAGGAGGCCCAGCAGGCCGTCATCCGCACCATCCGCGACCTCGAGGAGCGCGGCGAGATCCTGGTGCGCCGAGGGGGCGACAGTGACTTCGTCGACTGAGGCCCCGCTCGTCCCGCTGGCCACGCCCGAGCTGCGCGGCGGCGACTGGACCCGGTACGCCGGGGGCGGCGCCCTGGGCGACCGGGTCACCGAGCAGGCGCTCGCCGCACTCGCCGACCGCGCCCTCGAGGCCGCCCGCGCCCGCGGCTACGCCACCGGCTGGGCGCAGGGACGCCGCCAGGCCGCCACCGAGGCCGGCGCCGTCGCCGTCGAGACCGCGGCCGAGACCGCCCTCGCCGAGTCGCGCCGCCGGATCGAGCACGAGGCCGCGATGCAGGCCCTGGCCGAGGCCGCCCGCTCGCTGCAGGAGGTCGCGGCCGCCGTGTCGGCCCGGCTCGAGGGGCACTGCCTCGACCTCGCCCTCGAGCTGACCGAGGCCGTCGTCGGCCACCAGCTGCGCACCTCGCCCGACCCGACCGGCGACCTGCGCACCCGCGTCCTGGCCGCCCTGTCCGTCCTGCCCGACGGCGTACCGGTGACGGTGCGGGCGCACCCCGAACGTGCCGCCGCGCTGCGTGAGCTGCTCGGTGGTCACGGGATCTCGGTGGTCGAGGACGGCGCCCTCGCCCCCGTCGACGCCGTGGTCGAGACCGACACCACGGTCGTCGACCTCGGCGTCGACGCGGCGCTGGCCCGCGTCGCGCAGGTGCTCTCGTGAGCGCGCTGCTCGAGGACCGCCTCGCCGCAGTGCGCGCCGACGCCCTGGCCGCCGTCCGGCCCACCGTGCGCGGGCGCATCAGCGAGCTGCTCGGCCTGCACCTGCAGGTCGTCGGCCTGCGCGCCGCCGTCGGCGACCTCGTCGCCGTCGACGCGACCACCGGTCCGCCGGTGCTCGCCGAGGTCGTCGCCAGCAGCGCCGCCCGCGGCCTGACCTGCCTGCCGCTGAGCTCCGCCAACGGCCTCGAGGCCGGGCTGCCGGTGCGGCACACCGGTGGGCCCCTGAGCATCAGCGTCGGCGACGCGCTGCGCGGCCGCGTCCTCGACGGCCTCGGCCGCCCGATCGACGGCGGCCCGCCGCTCGACGCCCTGCTGGGGCTCGAGTGGGTCTCCGTCGAGCACGAGGCGCCCGACGCCCTGGCCCGCCCGCGCATCGACCAGCCGCTCGGGCTCGGCGTCCGCGCCCTCGACGCGCTGGTGCCCGCCGGCCGCGGTCAGCGCCTCGGCATCATGGCCGGCTCCGGCGTCGGCAAGTCCAGCCTGCTGTCGATGATCGCCCGCGGCACCGACGCCGAGGTCTCGGTGATCGCGCTGGTGGGGGAGCGCGGCCGCGAGGTTCGTGAGTTCATCGAGCACGACCTCGGCCCCGAGGGCCTGGCCCGCTCGGTCGTCGTCGTCGCCACCTCCGACGCCCCGCCGGTGGTCCGGCTGCGCGCGGCGTTCACCGCGACCCGCATCGCCGAGTGGTTCCGCGACTCCGGCCGCCACGTCGTGCTGATGATGGACAGCCTGACCCGCGTCGCCATGGCCCAGCGCGAGATCGGCCTGTCGGCCGGCGAGCCGCCCGCGACCCGCGGCTACCCGCCGAGCGTCTTCGCCCTGATGCCGCGGCTGCTCGAGCGCGCCGGCACCTCGCCCAGCGGCTCGATCACCGGGCTCTACACCGTGCTCGTCGAGGGCGACGACCTGCAGGACCCCGTCGGCGACACCGCCCGTTCCATCCTCGACGGCCACATCGTGCTCACCCGGGCCCTGGCCACCGCCGGGCACTTCCCGAGCATCGACGTCCTCGAGTCCCTCTCTCGCGTCGCTCCGGCTGTCACGACGCCCGAGCAGCGTGCGTCCGCGACCGAGCTGCGCAGGCTGCTGGCGGCACGCCGGGATGCCAAGGAGCTCATCGAGATCGGCGCGTACGTGCCCGGCACCAACCCGGAGGTCGACCGCGCCACCGCGCTGGCCCCGGCCGTCGACGGGTTCCTCCAGCAGGCGATGGACGACCAGAGCACCGCCGCGGCGGCCTGGGACCACCTCGCCGCCGTACTCGGGAGTGCCGCATGAAAAGGGGTTTCCGGCTCGCGTCGGTCCTGCGGGTCCGGCGCGTCCAGGAAGACATCGCCCGCGCCGAGGTCCTCGCAGCCAACCGCGACGTGAGCGTCGGATGGACCGACGTGGAGCGCCGCAACGCGTACCTGGAGGCCCGGAAGGGCGTCTTCGAGAGCGGGACGTCCGCTGCCTTCATCGGTGCGGTGACCGCCGGCATCGCCCGCGCATCCGACCTGTCGGCCGCCCGGGCGGCGCACCAGCTCGCCACCGCGC
>JAOPXU010000036.1 GCA_025964985.1 Nocardioides sp. | reverse complement strand
GCGGTGCTCTGCTCGTCGTCGACGAGGCGCACGGGCTGGGCGTCCACGGCCCCGGCCTCGTGACGACGTCCGGGCTGGCCGGGCTCCCCCACGTCGTCGTGACCGCCACGCTGTCCAAGGCCCTCGGGTCCCAGGGCGGGGCGGTGCTCGGCTCACAGGCGCTGGTCGACCACCTGGTCAACCGCGCGCGACCGTTCATCTTCGACACCGGCCTCGCGCCGGCCGCGGCGGGGGCGGCGCTCGCCGCCCTGCGGGTGCTGCGCTCCTCCCCCGAGCTGACCGCACTGGTGCAGCAGCGCATCCGTGACCTGGCCGCGTCGCTGGGCGTCGAGCCGTCGGTCGGAGCAGTGCTCTCGGTGCCGATGCCCTCGCCGGCCATTGCGCTCGCGGCGCAGGCTTCGGCCCTCACGCAGGGCGTGCGGGTCGGCTGCTTCCGTCCGCCCTCGGTGCCCGACGGCGTCTCGCGGCTGCGCGTGACCGTCAACGCCGGGCTGCCCGACGCCGACTGGGACCGCGCGGTCGCCGTCCTCGTCTCGGTGGTCAAGGAGCACGGCGCGTGACCCGTCTCGTCGTCGTCACCGGCACCTCCACCGACGTCGGCAAGACCGTCGTGACCGCCGCTCTCGCCGCCACCGCGGAGGGCCGGGTGCTGGTGGTCAAGCCGGTGCAGACCGGCGCCGCCGACGACCCGGGTGACGCCGCCACCGTCGCGGAGCTGACCGGCGTCGACGTCGTCACGTTCACGGTGCTCGACGAGCCGCTGGCCCCCGACACCGCTGCCCGCCGGGCCGGGGTGGCGATCCCGTCGGTCGCCGAGCACGCGGCCCGGGTCCGCGAGGTCGCCGCTCCCTACGACGTGGTGGTCGTCGAGGGCGCCGGCGGCCTGCTCGTGCGCCTCGACACCGACGGCGGCACCGTGCTCGACCTGGCGGCCGACCTGGCGACCACCCACGAGGTCGAGGTCGTCGTCGTCTGCGGCGCCGGTCTCGGCACGCTCAACCACACCGAGCTGACCGTGGGTGCGCTGCGCGCCCGCGGTCTCGAGCCGGCCGGGCTCGTCGTCGGATCCTGGCCCGCCGAGCCCGGACTCGCCGAGCGCTGCAACCTCGAGGACCTGCCGCGGGTGAGCGGCGTACGGCTGCTCGGGCGGGTTCCTGCCGGCTCGGGGGTGCTCGACAGGGCACACTTCGTCGCGGCGGCCCGCACGTGGCTGCCCTGACGAGGGGAGGGCCCGTGGTGCGGTCCGTACTGCCCGGATGGATCGCCTGCTGCGCAGGCCTGGCCCTGGTCGCGAGCGGGTGCTCCAGCGACTCCTCGCCGGAGCCGGCTCCCGCGCCGTCGACGTCGTCAGCCGCGACGGGCACGCCCTCCGAGCCCGCGCCGACGTCGGCCGCGCCCCAGGTGACGCGGCCGAAGGGCCCGAGCGCTGCGCTGACGCCGTCGCTGAAGGGCGGCAACGGCATCTTCCTGACCTCGGTCCCCGAGAGCGACGTCGACCCCGGCTACGTCGTCGAGGAGCTCGCGGCCGCCGGCACGGCGACCGCCTACGACCCCCAGGAGCCGCTGGCCGCCGACGGCACCTGGACCTTCCGGCCGGGCGACCAGGAGCGCTACCGCACCCGCGTCGTCGTACGCCGTCCGGCCGAGGCCACCGACGCGAGCGGCGTCGTGCTGGTCGAGTGGCTCAACGTCAGCGCCGGCGCCGACTCCGACCCCGGCTTCCAGAACGTCCGCGAGGAGGCCGTGCGCCAGGGCCACACCTGGGTCGGCGTCTCCGCGCAGAAGATCGGCGTCGAGGGCGGCGACGTCGCCGTCGCGCCCGACGTGCCCGGCGCGGCAGGGCTGCTGGGCAAGGGCCTCAAGGGCGTCGACGCCGCGCGCTACGGCTCGCTGCGCCACCCCGGCGACCGGTTCGCCTTCGACATCGTCACCCAGGTCGCCCGCGCCCTGCGCGAGGGCGGCCCGGCCACCGGCGGCGCCGTGCCCGACCGGGTGCTGGCCATGGGCGTCTCGCAGTCGGCGTTCGGGCTGGTCACCTACGTCAACGGCGTGCAGCCGCTGACGCAGGCCTTTGACGGCTTCTTCGTCATCAGTCGCGCCGGTTCGGCGCTGCCCGTCGTCGAGGGCGACGCCGCCGTCGACGTCGCCGCGGCCATCTTCGGCTCGCCCACGACGCTGCGCACCGACACCGAGGTGCCGGTCTTCGTGCTCCAGACCGAGACCGACGTCGTCGGCATCCTCGGCTCGGGTGCCGCGCGCCAGCCCGACTCCGACCTGTTCCGGCTCTGGGAGGTCGCGGGCACCGGCCACGCCGACCTGCACCTGCTCGGCGACGAGGTCGCGGGCGTGCTCGACTGCGGCGCGCCCGTCAACGACGGGCCCATGCACGTGGTCGCCAAGGCGGCGCTGCGCCACGTCGTGGCCTGGGTCCGCGACGGGGTGGACCCGCCCGCGGGCCAGGTCCTCGAGTTCACCGCGGACGGCCCGACCCGCGACCGCAACGGGATCGTCGCCGGCGGGATCCGCACCCCGCCCGTCGACGTACCGACGCGGCTGCTGTCCGGCGAGCCCGGCCGCGACGACGAGCCGACCTGCGTGCTCTTCGGCTCCACGCGCCCGCTGCCCGCCCCCCGCCTGGCCGTCCTCTACGACGACCGCGCCGACTTCGAGCAGCGCTACGAGGCCGCGGTCGACGAGGCGGTGGCCGCCGGGTCGGTGCTGGAGGAGGACCGTGCGGCGCTGCTGGACTACGCCCACCCCGAGCTGGTCCCGGGGCGCTAGCCCGGCTCGGGCCGGTTGAGGAACCACCGGTGGCCGAACGGGTCGATGAACACCGCGACCCGGCCGGCCGGCGGGCTGTCCTCGGGCCCGCGCGTCATCGGCGTGCCGCTGGCCTCGACCTGGGCGGCCAAGGCGTCGACGTCGTCGACCGTGAGGTGCAGCGTGACGCTGCTGCCACGGTCGGCCGCGGGCGCGGAGACGCCGGCCTCGACGAACTCGTCGCTCAGCATGAAGCCGGCCCCGCCCTCGAGCGCGAGCTCGACGTGCCCGATGCTGCCGTCGTCCATCACGACCGGGTCGTCGGTGACCGTGGCGCCCAGGGTGGCGACGTACCACTCGATCGCGGCGGGAGCGTCGGCCACGCACAGGTAGGGGGTCAGCTCGCTCATGGGGTCGAACCTACGCTGGACCCGTGACCGCCACCCTCGAGCCGCTGAGCGCCGGTGAGGTCTACCTGCTCGGGCTCGAGCCGCGGCGCCGGGCCCGGTGGGGCCGCGTCGTCGCCGGGGCGCTCGACCTGTGGTGCGCCCAGACCGGCGGGCGCTTCGAGCTGACCGGCCAGGGCGTGGTCGTCGTGCGCCGCCGCAGCGACGGGGTCGCCGAGCTGCAGGTGCCGACCGGCGGGGCCGAGGCGGCCGCGGTGCTGCTCGACGTGGTGCAGCACCAGCTCGACACGATGGCGCCCGACGAGTTCCGCGACGCGTGGGGCATCGGCTGAGCTGAGCGCCACGCTGGTCTCGTGACGGTCGCCAGCGCGACCTCCTCGACCGACGTGGGGTCGCCCCGGCTCTACCAGACGTCGCCCTCGCGCCAGTCGCAGGCGATGGCGGCGTCGAGGTCGAGGTCGGTGCCGCCGAGCACGTAGATCGCGCCGTCCTCCTCGGGGGTGTCCTGCCAGCCGGTGGGGGCGAGCACGGCCGACGGACCGCGCCACAGGTGCCACCCGCGCGCCTCGTAGAACGGGACCCCGGCAGCCGACGAGCTGAGCGCCAGGACGTCGTAGCCCTCGGCCAGGCCCTCGAGGTCGGCCATCACCGCGGAGCCGATGCCCTGGCGGCAGCGGGTGGGGTCGACCGCGACGGCCTCGACGTAGCCGCAGCGCAGCGAGCGGCCGTCGACGCCGCCGAGCAGCAGGCGCCGCTGGACGAGCGCGCCGTGGGCCACCAGCACGCCGTCGACACGGGCGGTGCTGTGCAGCCCGCCGAGGGCGTGGGCCCAGTCGTGGTCGGAGAAGTCGGTGAAGGCGGCGTCCATCAGGTCGCGGACCTGCTCGCGGTCGGCCGCGCTGAGGCGGGCGGTCGGGACGAGCTCGGTGCTGAGCATCCGGGTGGGCTCCTGTCGGTCCGGGGCGGGCGGCCGGGCCAGCATGTCACCGCCCCGCACGCACGAGCGCGCCGACGTCGGAGGACGTCGGCGCGCTCGGGGTGCTGCGGGTGAGGAGTGCGGCTCAGGCGGCGACGGCCTCGAAGGCCACCAGGCGGCGGACGACGCCGAGGAAGCGCTCGAGGACCTCGGGGTCGGCCAACGGGTCGACCTCGAGCGCGGGCTGCGAGACGACGCCGCCGTCGATCGCGATGCCGCCGGCCACGCCGACGGAGCGCACGGCGTCCTCGTGGGCCCACTTGCCGCCGTAGGGCGTGGGGGTGGTCCCGATGACGCCGACGGGCTTGCCGACGACGGCGCCGGCGCCGTAGGGACGCGAGAGCCAGTCGATGGCGTTGTTGAGCACGGCCGGCATGGTGCCGTTGTACTCGGGCGTGACGATGAGGACGGCGTCGGAGCCGCGGACCTGCTCGCGCAGGGCGGTCGCGGGGGCCGGGGTGGCCGTGGCGTCGAGGTCCTCCTCGTAGAACGGGACCTCACCGAGGCCCTCGACGATGTGGAGCTCGACGCCGTCGGGGGCGTTGTCGCGGAGCATCTCGGCGACCTTGCGGTTGAGGGAGTCGGCGCGGAGGCTGCCGACGAGGACGGCGACGCGGGTGGCGTTGGAGGTGGTCATGTCGGGCCAAACGGACTGCAGTCCGGTTGTATTCCGGTCGTCCGGACTTTTCTTCTCACCCTCCGGATCGGCCCGGTGGGGGCCTCGGGCTGGCTACGGTGGCGGCGTGGACATCCGGTTGCTGCCGCTGGCCGGCGAGGCGCCGGCCGAGCGCGCCGACGCCGCCCGCAACCGGGAAGCCCTACTGCGCGCGGCCGCCGAGCTCGTCGACCACTGCAGCGTAGAGAACGTGACCATGGACGCCGTCGCCCAGCGCGCCGGCGTCGGCAAGGGCACGGTCTTCCGCCGTTTCGAGAGCCGCGAGGGCTTGATGGCCGCGCTGCTCGACCACTCCGAGTCGGCCTGGCAGGGCAGCGTCATCTCCGGTCCGCCGCCGCTGGGCCCCGGAGCTCCCCCGCTCGAGCGCCTGCACGTCTTCGGCCACTCCCGCATCGAGACCACGCTGACCCACGCGGCGCTCATCCGCGCCGCCGGTCACGCCGGCAGCCGGGCCTACGCCGCCGCGGCGTTCGCGGCGATGCACGTGCGCTACCTGCTCGGCGAGATCGGCGTCCACGGCGACCTCGGCTACCTGGCGACCGCGCTGCTCGCCCCGCTCGAGATCCCGATCCTCGAGCAGCAGCTGCGCGAGGAGCGGCGCTCGCTCGACGACGTACGCGCCGGCTGGGACGACCTGGTCCGCCGCGTGGTGGCGTAGGGGTCAGTCCTCGTGGTGGCGGCGCAGGCCGTAGGTCAGCCCGTCGAGCAGCGCCTCCCACGACGCCTCGATCACGTTGTGGCCGACCCCGACGGTCACCCACGACGACGCGCCGTCGGAGGTCTCGATGAGCACGCGGGTGATCGCGTCGGTGCCGTGGCCCTGGTCGAGGATGCGGACCTTGTAGTCGACGAGCTCGAACTTCGCGACCTCGGGGAACGCCTGGCTGATGGCCGTGCGCAGGGCTGAGTCGAGCGCGTTGACCGGGCCGTTGCCCTCGCCGGTGACGACGTAGCGCACGCCCTCGGCCGTGAGCTTGACCGTGGCCTCGGAGACGGCCTCGTCGCCCGTGCCGCGGTTGGCGAGCGTCTCGGTGATCACGCGCCACGACTCGACGTCGACGTAGGCCGGACGACGGCCCTCGACCTCCTCGACCAGCAGCAGCTCGAACGACGCGTCGGCCGCCTCGAACGTGTAGCCGCGCTGCTCCATCGTCTTGACCCGCGCGGTCACCCGGGTGACCAGCTCGCGGTCGCCGGACAGGTCGAAGCCGAGCTCGCGGCCCTTGAGCTCGATCGTCGCCCGTCCGGCCATGTCGGAGACCAGCAGCCTCATGTCGTTGCCGACGCCGGTCGGGTCCATGTGCTGGTAGAGATCGGGGTCGACCTTGATCGCGCTGGCGTGCAGACCGGCCTTGTGGGCGAACGCCGAGGTGCCGACGTAGGGCTGGCGCGAGGCCGGCGCGAAGTTGGTGACGTCGGCGACCGCGTGGGCGATGCGCGTCGACTCGGCGAGCAGGCCCGGCGGCAGCACCTCGCGCTCGAGCTTGAGCTCGAGGTTGGCCACGACGGAGATCAGGTCGGCGTTGCCGGTGCGCTCGCCGTAGCCGTTGATGCAGCCCTGCACGTGCGTCGCGCCGGCGTCGACGGCGGCCAGCGTGTTGGCGACCGCGCAGCCGGTGTCGTTGTGGCAGTGGATGCCGACGCGGACGCTGGTCGTCTCGATCACGTCGTGCACGACGTCGGAGACCCACGGCGGGAGCATGCCGCCGTTGGTGTCACACAGGGCGATGACCTCGGCCCCGGCGTCGTACGCCGTGCGCAGGACCTCGAGCGCGTAGTCGCGGTTGCGCCGGTAGCCGTCGAAGAAGTGCTCGGCGTCGAGGAACACCTGCTGGCCCTCGGCGCGCAGGTGGCTGACGGTGTCGCGGACCATCTCGAGGTTCTCCTCGAGCGTGGTGCGCAGCGCCAGCTCGACGTGGCGGTCGTGCGACTTGGCGACCAGGGTGACCACCGAGGCGCCGCTGTCGCGCAGCGCCGCGACCTGCGGGTCGTCGGCCGCGCGCACGCCGGCCTTGCGGGTCGCGCCGAACGCCGCCAGCTTGGCGTGACGCAGGTCGAGCTCGGTCGTCGCGCGCCGGAAGAACTCGGTGTCCTTGGGGTTGGCCCCCGGCCAGCCGCCCTCGATGTAGCCGACGCCGAGCCCGTCGAGTTGCCGCGCGATGTTCAGCTTGTCGGCGACGGAGAGGTTGAGCCCCTCCTGCTGCGCGCCGTCGCGCAGGGTCGTGTCGTAGACGTGGAAGGCGCCGTGCAGGTCCATCGGTCGGCTCTCTGGTTCGGGGTTCTCGGTGTCCAGGCGTGCTCGGGGCAACAAAAAACCTCCCGGGGTGACGGGAGGTGGCGCACCGAGCGGGGCTCGGTGCGCTAGCGAATGACGATCACGCAGTGGTGCACGCCGCCATCGTGCCACGGCGACCGGTCCTCCGGCAGGGCGTTCCAGATGGCGGGGGTGGTCGGTGGGCCGGGAGTAGGAGTCCCCGGTCGACCGGGGACTCCTACACATGTCGGGCCAACCGTTGCCGGACAGGTGTAGGCATTGCCGGACAGGTCGACCACCCCGGCGGGTTTGAGCGGTCGCTCAACCGCGGCGTACGGTGGCGGGGTGACCGACACCCGCCAGCGACTCCTCGAGGCGACCGCCGAGACCCTGCGCAAGGACGGCATCGCCGGCCTGTCCGCGCGCAGCGTGGCGGCCCGGGCCGACGTCAACCAGGCGCTGGTCTTCTACCACTTCGGCACGATGCCGGAGCTGATACAGGCCGCGACGCGGGTGGCCGTCGACGAGAACGTCGGCTTCTACCGCGACCAGTTCGCCCAGATCGGGTCGCTGCGCGAGCTGCTCGAGGTGGGCCGCGAGCTGCACGACCGCGAGCGCGAGACCGGCAACATCGCGGTGATGGCGCAGCTGCTGGCCGGCGCCCAGCAGGACCTGCTCCTCGCAGAGGCCGGGCGCTACGCGATGGCGCGCTGGGCCGAGCAGATCGAGGTCGTCGTGCGCCGGTTGATGGGCGACAGCCCGCTGGCCGAGATCGTCGACCCGGCCGGGCTCGCGCAGATGATCAGCGCGGTGTTCATCGGCCTCGAGCTCTACGACGGCGTCGACCCGGTCGGCTCGCGGGCCGCCCTCGACGCGGTCGAGCGCCTGGTCGTGCTCGTCGACGTCGTCGAGGACCTCGGGCCGGTGGCGAGCCGCGCGCTGCGGTCGCGGCTGCGCAAGGCCTCGGCCTGACGTCCGGGACTACTGCAGACCGACCTCAGCGCTGGGAGAACGGCGCGCTGCCGTTGGGGGTCCAGGAGGTGCCGCGGGCCTCGACGTAGGCGCCGGCGACGACGGCCGGGGCGAGCACGATCGCCAGGGCCAGGAGCCAGCTGCCGACGGAGCGCGCGGCCGGGTCGACGACGCGGCTGACGGGTCCGCGCAGGCGGCTGCCGCCCGGGCCCCACCACAGCGCGAGGGCGAGGACGAACCCGGTGACGAAGAGGCTGACCGGTACGGCGGCCGCCACCGCGTAGCAGAGCAGCGCGGCCGCGACGCCGAGCCCGCCGGCCCAGGCCAGCAGCATCGCCGCGCCGGGGATCGACTGGACCAGGTGCCAGGGGGCGTGGACGAGGAACTGGACGCCGTCGTACCAGCGGCGTCCGCGCACCTCGCGTCGCGCGCCGACCCTGCTGGCGGCCAGCGAGCCGCTGCGCAGCAGCCACACCGCGACCACCACGACGAGCAGCACCGGGAACGGCGCCAGGGCGCAGGCCGCACCGACGAGGGCGGCGCCCGCGACCACGAGGCCGAGCCGGCGCAGCCGCTCGGCGAGCGGCGTCGGCGGGGCAGGCGCGTAGAGCTCCTCGCCCCACGGGTCGTACGCCGGCGGGGCGGGCGCCGGCCGCGGTGCGGGCCGCTCGACGAGGGTCGGTGCGGCGCCGGTCGCGGCGGGCATCACGAGCGTGCGCGGGTCGCCGGGCGGGACCGGCGGGACCGGCGGGGTGTCGTCGTAGCCGCGGGTGGGCGGCGGTTCGTCGCGCTCCTGGTCGTAGACGTCGTGGGCCAGGGCGAGCGGGGCCGCGAAGGGGTCGTCGGCGGCCTGGATCGGCATGGTCGGCGGGGTCGGCGGCGCGACGACGACCGGCGAGGGGCGGGTGGTCTGCGGCCGCAGCCAGGCCAACAGCTGCTCGAGGGTCGGGCGGCGCGACGGCTCGGGGTCGAGGGCGGCGGCGACGACGTCGTGCAGCGGGCCGGTGAGCCCGGTCAGGTCGTGCTCGCCGCGGCGGACCCGGTCCATGATCGCCATCGCGGGACCGCGCCCGAACGGGGCGCCGCCCGTGGCGGCGTAGGCGACGGTCGCGGCCCAGGAGTGGATGTCGGAGGCGGCGGTGGCGTCGTCGCCGTAGAGGATCTCGGGCGCGAGGTAGCCGGGGGTGCCGAGCAGCCAGCCGGTGTGGGTCAGCCGCGGGTCGTCGGCGACGCGGGCCAGGCCGAAGTCGATGAGGATCGGGGTGCGGCCCTCCATCAGCACGTTGGACGGCTTCACGTCGCGGTGCAGGACGCCCGCGCCGTGCACGGCGGCGAGGCCCTCGCACAGCGCACCGGCCAGCCACAGCAGGTCGGTGCCGCTGATGGTGCCCTCGCGCTGCACGTGGTCGTGGAGCGAGAGCCCGGGCACGTAGCGGGTGGCGACGTAGGGCACCGGCGCGAACGGGTCGGCGTCGAGGATCTCGGCGACCCAGCGGCTGCGGATGCGGCCCAGCGAGCTGACCTCGCGGGCCAGCCGCTGGCGGGCCTCGTCGTCGCCGACGATGTGGGGCCGCATGACCTTGAGGGCCACCCGGGCCCCGGTGTCCTGGTGCCGGGCCAGGTGGACGACACCCATGCCGCCCTCGCCGATCTTGGCGAGCAGCGTGTAGGGACCGACCCGCCGCGGGGCGCCGGGCCCGTCGTCGTACGGCTGGCTCGTCACGGAGCGAGGCTACCCGTCACCGGGCCGCCGCACGGGCAGGCGGCGGCCCGGGTGGGGCGTGCCGGACGGTCAGCCCGCGGCCTCGACGGCGGGCACGAGCGCGTCGATGAAGTAGTCCATGCCCCAGGTCAGCGACAGCGCGGTCGGCGGCGACACCGAGGAGACGTAGCTCTCGCCCGCGACCGTGGCGACGGTGCCGGACTTGAACTGCGACATGGCGTCGAAGGTCGTGTCGGCCTCGATCTCGGCGGCACGCTCCTCGCTGGGCACGTAGGAGAGCAGGACGTCGGAGGTCAGCTTGTCGACCTCCTCGTTGCTGATCGTGTAGTAGAAGGTGCTCTCCTCGGTGTCGAGCTCGTCGACGCTGGGGGCCAGCTCGAAGCCGAGGTCCTCGAGGAACTGCACGCGCGGGTCGGCGTCGCGGTAGACGTAGAACGCCGCCGGGTCGATGGCGACCGCCGCGATCGTCTTGCCCTCGAACTCCGGGTGGGCCTCGGCGGCCGCGGCCACCTCGCCGTCGATGTCGCTGAGCACCTGCTCGGCCTCGTCGGTGCGGCCGAGCGCCTCGCCGACGGTGGTGATCACGTCGCGCCACGGCGTCGCCCAGGGCTGGTCGGGATAGGCGACGGTGTCGGCGATCTTCGACAGCTTCTTGTAGTCGGCCTCGGTGATGCCGGAGTAGTTGGCCAGGATCAGGTCGGGCTGGGCCGCGAGGATCTCCTCGAACGGCGGCTCGGTGCTCTCGGTCAGCAGCGTCGGCGTCTCGACGCCGGCCGCCTCGAGGGCCTCGGCCTGCCAGGGCATCAGGCCCTGCTCGTCGGCGCCGTAGGTGTTCTTGGGCATCGCGACCGGGACGACGCCGAGGGCGAGGGCGGCGTCGCCGCTCCCCCAGCCCCAGGTGACGACGCGCTGCGGCTCGGCGTCGATCTCGGTGCTGCCGAAGACGTGGTCGATGGTGACGGGCTCGAACGTCGCCGCCGACGACGCGTCGTCCCCGCCGGAGCCCGAGCCGGTCGAGCCCCCGGTCGAGGAGTCCTCGGAGCCGCAGGCGACCAGCGGCAGGGTGAGCAGGACAGCGGCCGCCAGGGCGGCGCGGGACAGGGGACGACGTGAGGACACGTCCACTCCTCGGTGTTCAGGACCGGCAGCGAGCCGGCTAGGTCAGGTAAGCCTAACCTTACTACAAACGAGCGGACGGAGCGTCACCGGCGTCCGGCCCGGTCCTCGGGCACCACGAGCGGCGTCCCGGTGACGGGGTCGGGGACGACCCGCGCGCGCAGCCCGAACGCCTGCTGCACGCAGTCGGCGTCGAGCACCTCGGCCGGTGGCCCGGCCCGGAAGACCTTGCCCTCGGCCATCACGACCAGGTGGTCGGCGTAGCGCGCGGCCAGTGCGAGCTCGTGCAGGACCATCACGACGGTGGTGCCGCGCGAGCGGTTGAGGTCGCTGAGCAGGTCGAGGACGTCGACCTGGTGGGCGATGTCGAGGTACGTCGTGGGCTCGTCGAGCAGCATGATCCGCGGGTCCTGCGCCAGCATCAGCGCGACCCAGACCCGCTGGCGCTGCCCACCCGAGAGCTCCTCGACGCGGCGTCCGGCGAGGTCCTGGGTGTCGGTGAGGGCCAGGGCCGCGGCGACGGCCTCGTCGTCACCGGAGCTGCGGCGTCCGAACGCGCCCTGGTGGGGGTGCCGGCCGCGCGCGACCAGGTCGGCGACGGTGATGCCCTCGGGAGCCAGCGGCTGCTGGGGCAGCAGCCCGAGCACGGTCGCGACCTCGCGGGGACGCATGGAGCGCAGGTCGCGCCCGTCGAGCTCGACGCTCCCCCGCACCGGCTTGAGCATCCGACCCAGCCCGCGCAGCAGCGTCGACTTGCCGCAGCCGTTGGCGCCGACGATCACCGTGACCGCCTCGGCCGGGACGTCGAGGTCGACGCCGTGCACGACGGTCTGCTTCTCGTAGGCGAGGTGGACGCCGCGCGCGGACAGGCGGACCGGCGCACCGGTCCGCGCGGCCCGGCCGGTCGTCGAGGGGGAAGGGTGCTCGGCGAGGGTGCTCATGTCGGTCGACCTCCGGGTCGTGTCATCGGGCGGGTGCACGGCGCGTGGCCATGAGCCAGATCAGGTAGGGACCGCCGATGGCGCCGGTGACGACGCCGACCGGCACGGACATGTCGGCGGGCAGCACGTGCTGGGCGACGACGTCGGCGCCGAGCACGAGCACCAGCCCGACGAGGGCCGACGGCACGAGGGCCAGGCCGCCGTCGCCGACGAGGCGGCGGGCCACGGGTGCGGCGATGAAGGCGACGAACGCGACCGGTCCGGCGGCCGCGGTGGCGACGCAGGCCAGGGCGACACCGAGGCCGACGACGAGCGCCCGCGTCACCTCGGGACGCAGGCCGAGGCTGGCGGCCTGCTGGTCGCCGAGCAGGAGCACGTCGAGGGCGCGGGCCACGAGCGCGACGAGCGGCACCAGGACCACCAGCGACCACCCGAGCAGCCGGACCAGCTGCCAGTCGGCCTGCCCGACGCTGCCGGTCATCCACAGCAGCGCGGCCTGCGCCTCCTGCACCTCGCTGCGGGTCAGGACGTAGCCGATGACGCTGGTGCAGACGTAGGCGACACCGATGCCCGACAGCACGAACCGGTGTCCGGTCAGCCCGCCGCGCCAGGCGACGGCGTAGAGCAGCAGCCCGACGGCGAGGCCGCCGCCGAGGGCCGCGAACGAGACGGCCAGACCGGTGACGCCGCCGACGAGCAACGCCGTGACCGCGCCGGCGCTGGCGCCCTGGGAGATGCCGATGACGTCGGGGCTGGCCAGCGGGTTGCGCAGCACCGACTGGAACAGCGCCCCGGCCAGACCGAGCGCGACCCCGACGAGGAGCGCGAGCACGATCCGCGGACCGCGGAACTCGACCACGACCAGCCGGGCGACCTCGTCGCCGCCGCCGGTCAGGACACCGACGACCTCACCGAGGGTCAGCGGGAAGTCGCCGAGCATGAGCGCGACCACCACGAGCGCGAGCGCCGCTGCGACCAGCGCGAGGGTGACCACGGACCGGCGGGCCCGCCGGCGCCGGCGCTCGACGCGCAGGCCGGTGCGGGCGGTCTCGACGCGGGAGGCGAGGTGGTCGGGCTCGTCGAGCGCCTCGGGGTCGGCGTACGTCGTCACGAGGCCACCGCCTTCGACCGGCGCACCAGCAGGAGCAGGACGGGGGCGCCGACGAGCGCCACGACCAGGCCGGCCTCGATCTCGCCGGGACGCGCCACGACGCGGCCGACGAGGTCGGCGACGAGCAGCATCACGGGGCCGAGCAGGGCCGACAGGACGACGACCGCGCGGTAGTCGGTGCCGGCGAACGCCCGGGCGACGTGGGGCACGACGAGGCCGACGAAGGCGATCGGTCCGACCAGGCTCACCGCCGCGCCGCAGAGCAGGACGACGGCGGTGACGACGAGCAGGCGCCCGCGGACGACGTCCTGGCCGAGCCCGCGGGCGACGTCGTCGCCGAGCGCCAGGGCGTTGAGGACCCGGCCCGAGCTGAGCGCGAGCACGAGGCCGACCACCACGAACGGCAGCAGCGTCCCGAGCACGTCGAGGTCGCGGTTGGACAGCGAGCCCACCTGCCAGAAGCGGTACTCGTTGAGGGCGCGCCGGTCGGTCAGCAGGATGACGGTGGTGATCGAGGTGGCGCTGGCGGTGAACGCCGCACCGATGAGCGTGAGCTTGACGGGGGTGGCGCCCTCCCAGCCGAGCTGGGCGGCGCCGTAGACGACCACGGCGGCGACGGCGGCACCGGCGAAGGCGAACCAGACGTAGCCCGCGGTGCTGGTGACGCCGAAGGCGGAGATGGCGACGAGCACGGCCAGCGAGCCGCCGGCGTTGATGCCGAGCAGGCCAGGGTCGGCGATCGGGTTGCGGGTCACGCCCTGCACGAGCGCACCGGCCGCACCGAGGGCGGCGCCGGCGACGAGGCCGATCAGGGTGCGCGGCACCCGCTCGGTGCGCACGACGGCGTGGTCGTTGTCGCCGCCCACCGGGCTGAGCAGGGCGTCCCAGACGTCGCCGGGCGCGATCTGGCGCGTGCCCCAGGCGAGGGTGGCCAGGGTGACCAGGGCGAGGAGGACCAGGACGCCCGCCACGACGAGGACCAGGCGCGGGCGCCCGCGACCGACCACGGTCGCCGCCGTCGTCGGCGGCTCGAGCGTCGAGACCATGGAACCCTCCTCACCTGTTGTGAGGTGAGCCTAACCTCATCTAGGCTTTGGGGTCTCGGCGGCTGGGTCAGCAAGGTCCCTCGCCGAGGATGCGCAGCCCCTCGAGGTCGCCGTTGCCGAACGTCGTCTGGAACGTCGTCGACGGGTACATCAGCTGCCGCTCGTCCTCGACGTGGTCGAGGCCGACCAGGTGGGCCAGCTCGTGCATGAGCACCGCGCGCTGCAGCCCCTCGTCGCCGCGCTGCTCCATGTCGGCGAACGCCGGCCCGTCGAGGATGACGGTGCCGGTGACGTAGGTGTCCCCGAGGCTGGAGGGACCGGCGACGCCGACGGTGTCGCCCTCCAGCGACGGCAGCTCCTCGGGGCTCACCCAGCTCACGAGCACCGGCTCGGGGCGGTTGCCGCTGAACCGGCTCGCCTCCGGTCCGTCGGTGGACGTGCCCTCGGAGACGAAGCGCAGCCCGCTCGCCTCGCTGACCGACGAGATCGCCGACGACAGGTTGTCCTCCCAGCCGTCGGGGGCCCGGCCCGGGTTGACGACGTAGCGGATGGGGTCGCACGAGCTCCACCGCCGCAACGGTCCCCCGAAGGAGTCGTCCTCGAGGAACTCGTACTCCGTGCTCTCGCCGCGGTCGCCCTGGAGCCCGAGCACCCCGCGCAGCGACTCCGCCAGCGGCGAGAGGCTGGCGCCGAAGACCGCGACGATGACGGCGAGCGTCAGCCCGACGGTCACGAACGTACGACGCCGCTCGGCGCCCGGGGCGCGGGGCCCGACCGGTGCGTCCGGCGTACGACGGGCGGCGGCGCGGGCGCGGCGCCCGCGCGGCGGCTTGGGCAGGCGTCGCTCGACGGGGCGGACCTCACCGCCGTCGGGGGTCTCGCCCTCGTAGGTCGGCAGGGCGCGCAGCTGCTCCTCGAGCTCGCGCTGCCATCGGCGCTGCTCGCGCCGGCTCTCTCCACCCACGCGGGAATTGTGCCCGGGGGACGGTGAGCGCGTCAGACGACCTGGTGCATCCAGCCGAAGGTGTCCTCGGCGCGGCCGTACTGGATGTCGACGAGGGCCTGGCGCACCCGCATCGTCAGGTCGGTGCTGGCCGGGGCGGGGGTGTCGCCGGCGGCCGACTTCAGCGCGCCGACGGGCGTGACGACCGCGGCGGTGCCGCAGGCGAAGATCTCGGTGATCCGGCCGCTGGTGACGCCCTCGCGCCACTCGTCGATCGAGAAGCGGCGCTCCTCGACCTGGTGGCCGAGCTTGCCGGCCAGCTCGATGATGCTGGCGCGGGTGATGCCCTCGAGGATCGTGCCGGTCTCGGGCGTGACGATGTGGCCGTCGTCGTGGACGAAGTAGAGGTTCATGCCGCCGAGCTCCTCGACGTAGCGCCCCTCCTGGGCGTCGAGGAAGACGACCTGGTCGCAGCCGTGGCTCGTGGCCTCCTGCTGGGCGACCAGCGAGCTGGCGTAGTTGCCGCCGGTCTTGGCCGCGCCCATGCCGCCGCGGCCGGCGCGCGTGTAGTCGGTCGAGAGCCACAGGGTGACCGGCTTGACGCCGCCCTTGAAGTAGGCGCCGGCCGGGCTCGCGATGACCATGAACGTCACGTGCTGGGCCGGGCGCACCCCGAGGAACGCCTCGCTGGCGAACATGAACGGGCGCAGGTAGAGGCTCTTCTCCCCCGCGTTGTCGGGCACCCAGCGCTCGTCGACGCGCACCAGCTCATCGACCGCGGCGACGAAGTCGTCGACCTCGAGCACCGGCAGCGCGAGCCGGTGGCTCGAGCGCACCATGCGGGCGCCGTTCTCTTCAGGCCGGAAGGTCCAGACCGAGCCGTCACCGTGGCGGTAGGCCTTCATGCCCTCGAACGTCTCCTGCGCGTAGTGCAGGACCGCGGTCGCGGGGTCGAGCGTGAGCGGGCCGTACGGCGTCACGCGGGCGGCGTGCCAGCCGGCGTCGGGCGTCCACTCGATCGTCACCATGTGGTCGGTGAAGTGCTGGCCGAACCCGGGGTTGGTCAGGATATCGGCCAGCCGCTCGTCGGAGGCGGGCGCGTCGGTCAGCGTCGTGCTGAAGTCCATGGACGGCAATGTAGTCGGGCTTCCTACTGGTGGGGTGGCGGCGGTGGATGAATCCCCGCTGCACCGGGGATTCCGGCGCTTCTCAGGCGTTGCAACGGCCGAGAAGCGGATGGAACCCCTGAGAAGCTCCGGATGAGTCGCCTGAGAAGCGGATGGATCCCCGGATCACCGGGGATCCATCCAGCGCCCCTGAGCAGGGCCCGCAGCGGCGCGGGGTCAGGCCAGGCGGGCGGCGATCGCGTCGCCGACCTCGGCGGTGGTACGACCGCCGGTGGGGCCGGAGCCGGGCGTGCGCTCGGCGAGGTTGGCGATGGCGGCGGCCTCGACCGCGGCGGCGGCGTCGGGGTGGCCGAGGTGGTCGAGCAGCAGCGCGGTGGACAGGATCGCCGCGGTGGGGTCGGCCTTCTGCTGCCCGGCGATGTCGGGGGCCGAGCCGTGGACGGGCTCGAACATGGAGGGCGCGGTCCGGTCGGGGTTGACGTTGCCGGAGGCCGCGAGCCCGATGCCGCCGGTGATGGCAGCGGCGAGGTCGGTGACGATGTCGCCGAAGAGGTTGTCGGTGACGATCACGTCGAAGCGGGCGGGGTCGGTGGTCATGAAGATCATGGCGGCGTCGACGTGCATGTAGTCGACGGTGACCTCAGGGAACTCGGCGGCGACCTGCTGGGTCAGCCGCCACCACACCGCACCGGCGTGGACGAGCACGTTGGTCTTGTGGACCAGGGTCAGCTTCTTGCGGGGCCGGCGCTGGGCCCGGGCGAAAGCGTCGCGCACGACCCGCTCGACGCCGTACGCGGTGTTGACGGAGACCTCGGTGGCGATCTCGGCCGGGGTGCCGACGCGCAGCGCGCCGCCGTTGCCCGTGTAGGGACCCTCGGTGCCCTCGCGGACGACGACGAAGTCGACCTCACCCGGGTTGGCGAGCGGTGACTCGGCGCCCGGGTAGATCCGGGAGGGCCGCAGGTTGACGTAGTGGTCGAGCTCGAAGCGCAGCCGCAGCAGCAGTCCGCGCTCGAGGATGCCGGGCGGCAGGTTCGGGTCGTTGGGTTTGCCGCCGACCGCGCCGAGCAGGATGGCGTCGTGCTGGCGGATCTCGCCGAGCACGGAGTCGGGCAGCACCTCGCCGGTCGCGAGGTAGCGCTCCGCGCCGAGGTCGTACGACGTCTGCTCGAGCCGCACCCCGTCAGGCACGACCGCCTCGAGGACCTTGAGGGCCTCGGCGGTCACCTCCGGTCCGATGCCGTCGCCGGGGATGACGGCGAGCTTGACGGTTCCGGTGGCGGGGGCTGCGGCGTTGGAGGTCACGTGGCAGGAGGCTAGTTGTCGTCGGGGCGCTGGCCGCCGTTGTCTCGCAGGTCGAGGGCCGCCTGGACCGGACCGGCGCCGCTGGCGTCGTCGTCCTGGCGGTTCTTGGCGGGGCCCCACTCGGGGTACATGTCGTACATGGCTGTCTCCTCAGCTCGTGGTGCTGTTGTGTGCAGTCGCCGGATGTGCTGGTCACACCCGGAGATGCCCCCACGGAGGAGGAGCCCGTGGATCGCACGGGAGGATGCCTGCGGACGAGCGGATCGCGCTGAGAAGGCCGAGGAGCCGGACCGCCGCGGGGACATCACCGGGAATGGTGATCCGCGAGGCCGGGCGTGCAGTACGCACGAGAACCACCGCGACGGGGTGGCCTCGCGCCGCAGGTTCTCAGACCTGCGTGGCCCCGTCGCGGCGCTCGATGAGTACGATCACGCTCCGCATGGTGACTCGAGAGTAGGGACCGCCCGGCGTCCCGGCCACCGACTTCGGTGAACTGTTCGCATGTCGAGACGGCAGTCCCAGCATGGGAGACCCGGGGAAACACTCACCCCATGAGCGCCTCCCCCGACCTTCCCCACGTGGTCGAGCGCGCGTTCGCCGTCTCCCGCCGCGCCGGCTACGTGTCCTTCTGCCGCAACGAGACCGGCCGCCTCCTCGCCATGCTGGCCGCCACCCGCGACGGCACCATGGCCGAGTTCGGCACCGGGTGCGGCGTCGGTACGGCGTGGCTGCGCTCCGGCGTACGCGGCGAGAAGGCGCGCATCATCACCGCCGAGCTCGACCCCCGCCTGGCCAAGGCCGCCGGGGAGATCTTCGAGGACGACCCGCAGGTCGAGGTGCTCGCCGCCGACTGGTCGACCCTGCTCGACAAGGGCCCGTTCTCCCTGCTCTTCCTCGACGCCGGGCAGTCCGACGGCGGCTGGTCCGGTGGCGCCGCCGGCGTCGACGCCGTCGCCGACCTGGTCGAGGACGGCGGCATCGTCGTGCTCGACGACTTCGCCCCGTGCGAGGGCTGGCCCCCGGTCACCCACGGCCGCGTCGACTCCCTGCGCGAGCAGTGGCTGACCGACGAGCGCTTCACCGCCGTCGAGGTCATGGTGGCCTCCGACGCCGCGACGATCATCGCGACGAAGCGCTAGGTCCTGCCCACCCGGCCCGACCTTCCGCGTGCTGGGCCGATGAAACCGGTGCTTGGCCGACGAAGTTCCATCGGCCAAGTGAGGGATTCACCGGCCGGCCGGTGAATCCCGAGGCAGGAGTGGCAGACGCTCGGCCACCACGTCAGACCTCGCCCGGGGCCGCCTTGCGCAGGACGATGCGGGTCCAGGCGCCGACGTAGACGCGCTCGTCGGGACGGACCTCGACCTTCTGGCCGGGCGGGACGGGGGTCTTGGGCAGCTCGCCGAGGGCGCCGCCGACGTAGGTGCCGTTGGAGGAGCCGAGGTCCTCGACGAACCAGCGGCGGCCGTCGGTGGTGAGCTGGGCGTGGCGGCGGCTGATGCCGGTGTCGGTGCCGAGGTCGAGGTCGGGGCTGATGCCGCGGCTGCGCGAGGCGCGGCCGATGAGGACCGAGGTGTTGCGCAGCGGGGTCACGGTCGGCAGGCCGGGTGAGGGCAGCGGGTCGGTGCTCTGCTGGTCGGCGTACCAGTCGGGGTCGATCCATATCTCGGCCACCCACGTCTCGGCGGGGGCCGGCGACGGGTTGGCCGGGGCCGGCGGGTCGGGCAGGTCGAGCGCGCTCGGGGCGGGGTCGGCCGGGCGCGGGAGGACGCCGGTGGTGAAGTCGTAGCCGCAGTTCTCGCAGAACAGCGCGTTGGGCGGGTTGGTGGTGCCGCAGCTCGGGCAGTCGTCGGACGCCGGACCGGCCGCGGGCGTCGTGACCGGCAGCTTGCCCGTGTCGTCGGGAGAGGCAGCAGCGGGAGCAGGGGCGGCGCCCATGGCGATGCCGCACGTGTCGCAGTAGTCGGTGGAGGCGGACTCGTGGCCGGCCGGACAGGTCTGGGTCACTTCTTGATCCGGGTGGTCTTGGTCGAGGCGGTGTCGAGGGCCATCTCGTCGGCCTTCTCGACCGTCCGCTTGAGCCGCACGGTGCCCTCGGCCTCGCTGTCGACGTCGACGACCTTGCGCAGCTTGGACGTCGCCTCGTCGTTGCCGGTGGCGGCGGCGAGCTGGACGGCGCGGCCCAGCTTGGTGGTGGCGGTGGCCTCGTCACCGGCCGCCTTGGCCGCCAGGCCCTCCTGGATCATCGCGGCGAGCTCGGTCTGCCCGGTGTAGTGGGCGACCTGCTTATCGATCTTGGCGGTCAGCTCGGAGTCGCCGGACCAGGTCGCCTTGACCAGGCCCTGGGTGAGCACGTCGTCGCCGATCGCGAGCTGGACCCGCGCGGCGAGCTGCTCCTGGCCGATCGCCTTGGCCGCGACCCGCACGGCCACGTGGTAGTCGCGCGACTCGTCGGACCACGCGCCGGTCGGGTAGGCGCCGGTGAGCGGGTTGACCGTCGTACGACGGGCGGTGAGGTCCTCGACGGTCGGGGCGACCTGCCGCACGAAAAGCACCTGGGCGCCCTGCGGGGCCCAGACCCGCAGCTGGGCGTCGGCGACGCCGCGGGCCATCGAGGCCTGCATCATCTCCTGGAACTGCGCGACCATCTGGTCGGGCGAGGGGATGATGTCGACGGTCCCGAGCAGGGCCTGCGCGATGCGCCGCAGCTCCTCGACCTGCCAGTCGGTGCCGGCGCCGCGGCAGTCGCACTGGAAGTAGCCGGTGGCGCGTCGGATGGCGGTGTCGAGCAGGCCGACGTCCTCGCGGTTCTCGCCGTCGGTGAGCAGGATCGCGTGGCGCTGGGTGAGGCCCTCGATGGAGCCGAAGAGCTGTCCGGCGAGGTCGAGCCAGGTGCTCATCGCGGTGCCGCCGGCGCCGACGAACCGGGCCACGGCGGCCTGGGCCTCGGCGCGCGTCTCGTCGCTGGCCTGGACCATGCCGGGTCCCGAGGACACCGGCGGGTAGGCCAGCATCGCGCGGTCGGAGCCGGCGATGACGGCGAACCACACGCCGTCGACGATCTCGCCGACCGCGGTCGCTGCGGCCTGGCGGGCGGCCGCCATGGTCTGCGGACCCATCGAGCCGGAGGTGTCGACGATGATCACCTCGCCGGCCGTGCCGCTGCCCGACCCGGAGGTCACCGAGCCGGCGCCGGTGCAGGCGACCGTGACGATCGCGTTGACGTCGGTGCCGCCGTCGGGCAGGAACTCGTTCTGGTAGACGCTCGCGGTGAACTCAGCCATCGGTCGGGGCTCCTTCGGAGGGTGCGGTTGCGGGGTCGTGCCCGGTCTCGACTCGGGCGAGGGCGACGGTGATGTTGTCCTGGCCGCCGCAGGAGTTGGCGTGCGCCACCATCGCCAGGGCGAGGGCCGCCGGCTCGGTGGTGCCCGCGGCGGCGACGAGGTCGGCGAGGGCCTGGGCCTCGGAGACGTAGTTCCACATGCCGTCGGAGACGTTGGCCAGCCACCCGGGTCCGGTGAGGTCGGTCTCGAGCACGCGCGGGGTCAGGTCGGGGGCGTCGATGCCGAGCCACCGGGTGATCGCGTGGCCCTGCGGTCCCTCCTCGGCGTCCTTGCGGGACATGCCGGCCTCCATCTGCTGCTGGGCGACGGAGTCGTCGACGGTCAGCTGGGCGGCCGGCCCGCCGTCGGGCAGCCAGTAGACCCGCGAGTCTCCGATGTTGGCGACGGTGAGCCGGGTGCCCTCGAGGACTGCGACCGAGAACGTCGCCGACGGCGGCTTGGTCGAGCCCTGCGGGGTGTAGGCCACGATCGCGGTGTTGGCGGCCTGGACCGCGTCGGTGAGGGCGCGGGTGACCAGGGCGGTGCGGCCGCCGGGCGTGCCGAGCCCGGCGGGCAGCGGCTGGGCGAGCACCTCGCGCGCTGCCCGGGCCCCGGCGAGCGAGGCGAGGTGGGAGTCGTCGGTGTTGGAGACCCCGTCGAGCACGACGAGCACCGCCCGGTCACCGGCGGCCACCAGGGCCATGGCGTCCTCGTTGCGCGAGTGGCGGATGCCGCGGTCGCAGACGCCGGCGACCCAGGGGGCCGGCTGCTCGCGGAAGTGGTCGCGCTCGCTGGGCTGCTTGGTGCCGCACGACTCGCAGTAGCCGTCGGGCCCGACCGTGCCGCCGCACTGCACGCAGGGCCGCGGACCGGCTGCGGCCTCCGCCTCGGCCCCGGCGCGGCGGGTGGCGGTCGTGGCGTCGAAGGGCGCCGCCTCGTTCATCACCGCCTCGCCGGCGACGGCTGCTGTGGGCACCGCGTCGGCGGTGCCGACCGGGGCGCCGCAGGCCTCGCAGAACTGGGCGCCGTCGGCCAGCGGCTCGTGGCAGGAGGGGCAGTCGGTCATGTGAGGCTCCAGGTGCGTACGGCGTTGGCCCGGTTGACGAGCTCGATCCGCTCGGTGAGGTCGGTGGCGTCGCGTGCGAGCAGCCGGTAGGCGCGCTCGAGGCCCTCGCGCAGGCTCGGCTCGGTGGCGGCGACCTTCGAGCCCACCATCGCGCCCTGGGGCGCGCCGGCGCCGGCGGTGGTGACGACGCCGAGGGCGTGCTCGAGGATCCGCACGGTGTAGCGGCCCTGCGTCGCAGGGTCCATCGAGGCGGACTCGATCGAGCGCATCGCCTGGTCGAGCACCTGCAGGTCGCCGGCACTGCCGCGGGCCGAGCCGAGCAGCACCTCGGCGCGCAGCTGGCGGCTCTCGGGGTAGCCGCGGCTGCTCTTGGGCACGAGGTCGAGCGCGGCCACGGCACCGGCCGCGTCGCCGCGCGCGGCGCGCACCCGGGCCACGCCGAACGCCGACGGCGCGACGTACGCCGCGTCGGTGGCGGCACACGTCGTGTAGAGCCCCTCGGCGACCGCGGGCAGCCCGCCCTTCTCGCAGGCGACGGCCAGCGCCAGCTTGGGCGCGAGCTCGCCGGGCACCTGCTGGTGCACGGCGTTGAACGACGACTTGGCGGTGTCCCAGTCGCGCTGGAGCATCGCGGCCAGGCCGTCGGACCACAGCGCGCGCCACTCCCACGGGTCGGCCTGCAGCATCTCGGCGGCGACCTCGCGGGCCTGCTCGGGGTCGCCCAGCTCGAGGGCCGCGCGGGCGCGCGCCAGGCGCACCTCGGCGGACTGGTCGGGCGCCTCGTTGGTGAGGATCGTCAGCCGCTCCCCCGGGTCGGTCGCCCCGACGCCGGCGAGCCAGGCGTGCTGGGGGTCGGTGGAGTCGACGCGCAGGCCCGGCAGCTGCGACCACTCGAGCACCCCGCGCGAGGTGGTGGGGGTCTCGAACAGCACCGAGGCGGCCGAGGTGAGCGTCGTGCCCGCCGTACGCCGCGCGACGGTCTCGCGCAGGAC
>JAOPXU010000014.1 GCA_025964985.1 Nocardioides sp. | reverse complement strand
CGGTTGCGCTCGGTGTCGGGCAGCTTGCGGGAGATGCCGGACGTCGTGCCGTCGGGCACGTAGACGAGGAAGCGGCCGGCCAGGCTGATCTGGCTGGTGAGCCGGGCGCCCTTGTGGCCGACGGGGTCCTTGCTGACCTGCACGAGGATCGTCTGACCCGAGGAGAGGACCGACTCGATCTTGCGGGGCTGGCCGTCCTTGTGGCCGAGCTGCGACCAGTTGACCTCGCCGGCATAGATGACCGCGTTGCGGCCCTTGCCGATGTCGATGAACGCCGCCTCCATCGAGGGCAGCACGTTCTGGACCCGGCCGAGGTAGATGTTGCCGATGAGCGACGTCTGCGACTCGCGGGCGACGTAGTGCTCGACGAGCACCTTGTCCTCGAGGACGCCGATCTGGGTCAGCTCGTCGCGCTGGCGCACGACCATGACGCGGTCGACGGACTCGCGGCGGGCCAGGAACTCGGCCTCGCTGACGATCGGGGCGCGGCGGCGGCCGGCCTCGCGGCCGTCGCGGCGGCGCTGCTTCTTGGCCTCGAGCCGCGTGGAGCCGGCGATCGAGGTGATCTCGTCCTCGGGCGAGCGGGCCCGGCGCACGCGGGTCGTCGTACCGGGCTCGTCGCCGCCGGTGTCCTCGCCCTCGCGGCGGCGCTTGCGGCGCCGGCGGGTGGTGCCACCGGAGCCCTCGCCGTCGCTGTCGTCGTCGCCCGTGGGCTGGCCCTCGTCGTCCTTGGCCTCGGTGGCGGCCGCGTCAGCGCTGCCGTCGGCCTCGTCGGAGGCGTCGTCGCTGTCGCTGCTGTCGCCCCCACCCGTACGGCGCCGGCGGCGACCGCCACGGCGGCGACGGCGGCGCGGGCCGGTGTCGCCGGCCTCGCCGTCGTCGGACTCGTCGTCGTCGTCGTCGGAGTCCTCGGTCGCCTCGGCGTCGGGGGTCTCTGCGTCGGTGGTGTCAGCGGCCTCGGCGGCCTCGGCGATCGCCACGGCCTCGTCGGCGTCCTCGACGGGGGCCACCTCGTCAGCGGCCTCCTCGTCGTCGAGCAGCGCCTCGGGCTCGGCGACCGGCTTGGGCGCGGCGGCCTTGCGGGTGCGGGTGCGCTTGGCCGGGGTGACCTTCTCCGGGGCCTTGAAGAGCGGCATCGTGGCGGTGCCGGTCTCCTCGGCGGCGGCCGGCTCGGCGGCCGGGCTCTCCTCGGCCGCGGGGGTCTCGGCGTCGCCGGCCGGCTCGGCCGCGGCCTTCTTGGCGGTGGTCTTGCGTGCCGTCGTCTTCTTGGCGGTGGTCTTCTTCGCCGCGGCCTTCTTGGCCGGCTTGGCCTCGACCGGACCGGCAGCGGCCTCGACCTCGGCGTCGCTCGTGGTGGCGGTCCCGTCGACGGCGCCGGGGCTCTCGGCGGCCGGGTCGGCGGTGGTCTTCTTGGTCGTCGCCTTCTTGGCGGTGGTCTTCTTGGCCGCTGCCTTCTTGGCGGGCGCCTTCTTCGCGGCCGCCTTCTTGGCGGGCGCCTCGGCCGGCGTGTCGCCGCTGACCGCTTCCGAGGGGACCTGGATGTCGTCGTCAGCCATGTGCTGCTCCTCGCCCGACGGGGATCGGGCTGTCTGGTGGCGTGCCGCGCAGAGCGCGGTGCCACGAAGTCTGATGGTCGGCGGCACCACTCGCGGTGCGACGCTGGGGCTGTCCTCGCCTACCGCGGTCGCATCGTCCTGGCCGCTGTCACCGGTCAGGACCGCGTCGCGGTCCGGCGACGATCTTCCCCACCGAGCCGACCCGGCGGACCGGGGCGGCGGAGGAGCCGTCGGGGCCACTATCGCACACAGCCGGGGGCCGGCCCGGATCCGTGGAGGCGCGCGGGTCGCGTCGGACCCGCCCCGTGTCGGTGCAGGGTCAGTGCCGGATGAGTACCGGATCAGTGCCGGATCAGTGGGCGAAGGGGTCGCCGATGGTGCCGGCGGCCTCGTCGAGCGGGCCCTGCTGCAGGCGGGTGAGCAGTGGCGCGGGGCCCACCTCGAGGCCCGTCAGCCGGGCGAGCCCGGTCAGCACGTCGTCGGGCCGTACGGCCGGGACGGTGTGCTGGAGCAGCAGGTCGAGGCGCGCTCCCCCGCCCTCGTGCGGCGCGTCGGCGACCGCGAGGGCCGCGACGGCGGCACGGCAGTCGAACTCGCGCAGGCCCTTCTTGGTCATCCGCTCCACGACCACCGACTCCTCGGCCAGGAACGCCTCGACGGCCGCGCGCGCCGCGTCGGGCGCGGCGGCGGTGCCGATGACCCAGCGGCTGGCGGTGAGCAGGTCGGCGAGGCTGCCGGGCGGCAGCAGCGCCGCGTCGACGACCTCGACCACGTCGAGGCCGTCGGGCAGGGCCTCCTCGAGCTGGCCGTGCACGACCGCCGGGTCGAGGACGGCGGCGAGCGCGATCTCGAGGTACTCGGCCTCGCTGGCCGACCCGGTCGGCGCTGCGCCGGCGTACGAGATGCGGGGGTGGGGGTTGAAGCCCGAGGAGTAGGCCATCGGGACCTGCGCGCGGAAGACGGCGCGCTCGAAGGCCCGGCTGAAGTCGCGGTGGCTGGTGAAGCGCAGCCGGCCGCGCTTGGCGTAGCGCACCCGCAGCCGCTGCACCGGGGGCGCCTGCTGCTCGGGGGGCTGTCTGCTCACCCGAGAACGGTAGTGCCCGCCGGGCCGCGCTCGCGGGCGGCCTTCATCGCCGGGCTCGGGTAGACGGTGCCGACGCGGGTGCCGCCCAGCCAGTCGGTGAGCCGGGACGCCTCGGCGTCGAGCCGCTCGCGCGCGTCGGCCGGCGCCTCCTCGAGCAGGTGGACGGCGACCACGCCGTCGTCGTCCTGCACCCAGCAGCCGACGGCGCGGCCGTCGACCCAGGCGGTCGTGCCGGCGTTGCCGTTGCGGTCGAAGAGGTCGGGCCCGTGGTCGCGGAGGTAGAAGGAGCGGTGCTTCCACCCCATGACGGTGGGGTCGAGGACCGGCAGCAGCGCCGCCCACGGCTCGGCCGGGGGCTCGGGGTCGACGTCGTCGGGCAGGACCCAGCCGGTCGCGCCGCCGTCGAGGGACACCGCCACCGCCCCGACCGCGGCCAGCGATGCGCGTACGGCGCCCTTGGTCGAGCCGAGCCACCACACCAGGTCGTCCTCGGTGCCGGGTCCGAAGGTGCGCAGCCAGCGACGGGTGAGCTCGGCGTACCCCTCCTCGAGCGGCAGCGGTGCCGGGGTCTCCCCCAGCCAGTCGGACATCAGGGTCCAGCGGGGCCGGGAGACCCGCCAGTGCTGGGTGTTGACGCCGCGGACCAGGTCGGCGGTGAGGCCGAGGTGGGTGAGCACACGGCTGTGGTTCCAGACCGAGCCGGCGGTCACGTCGAACTTCACGGCGACCTCGGGCAGCCGGTCGCGGATCTCCAGGGCGGTCAGGCCGTCGCCGTGGCTGGTGATCTCGGCCAGCACCGCCTCGCGGGCCTCGAGCACCCACCGGGTGCCGTCGGCGGCCAGCCCCGCCCTCTCGACGTCCTGGGCCATCCGCTTCAGCTCGGAGGTCGCGACCCGCGCCGACGCGCTGCCCCACGCCGCCGGCAGCAGGTCACGGGGGAAGACGAAGAGCGTGCGGCGCATCGCCAGCTGCTTGACCACCGAGCGGTCCTCCTGGAGCGCCCGGTCGACGTCGGCCACCACGAGCCCGTCGACCCGCGCGGCGTACGAGAGGTGGACGGTGGCCGGCTCGGTGGAGTGCAGCACGGTCATCGCCCGGGTCGCGGCCTCGGCGTCGTGCACCCGCGCCCAGGGAGCGACCGCGTGCCGTCGCGCCAGGCGGTCGCGGCGCTCGGCATCGGGAATGTGGCGCACCTTCGCCATCCTGCCCGACTCGACGGTCCCGGCCTGCCACACTGTCGACCACTCAGCCCGGCGATCGCCAGGCCCGCGCCAGAAGGACCGCACCGATGAGCAACCCTTATGACCCCAACGCCTCCAACAACCCCTACGGGAGCCCCGAGCAGTCCGGCGGGGCCGGTGGCTACGGCCAGGGCGCCACGCCGTACGGCCAGGGTGGCGGCGGCTACGGCGGCACGCCGTACGGCCAGCCCAACCCCTACGGCAACGAGGCCCCCAAGAAGACCGACGCGGTCTCGATCGTCGGCTTCATCCTCAGCCTCACGTTCTGCCTGTCGCTGATCGGTTTCATCCTCGGCCTGGTCGGCCTGGGCCGCACCAAGGGTGGCAAGCGCAAGGGCCGCTGGGCCGCGATCTCCGCGACGATCATCGGGCTGCTCGCGACGATCGCCGGCGGCGCGCTCATCGCCACCCTCGTGGTCTTCGCC
Source organism: Nocardioides sp. (assembly GCA_025964985.1). Taxonomy (GTDB): domain Bacteria; phylum Actinomycetota; class Actinomycetes; order Propionibacteriales; family Nocardioidaceae; genus Nocardioides. Next base: position 2,024 of record JAOPXU010000014.1, on the reverse strand, counting down.
GGCTCCGTCATCGCCGTCGACGACGCCGAGGTCGGCCAGTGCCTCGACGTCTCCAGCGAGGACGACACCTCGGTCGTCATCACCGACGAGTCCTGCGACGGCGACCACGACGGTGAGATCACCTGGGTCGGCACCTTCAGCGACATCGAGTCCTCCGACTTCGTCCCGACCAACCCCGACGACCTGACCGACGCCGGCATCTCCTTCGCGGTCTGCACCTCGCTGATGGAGCAGGGCGACGTCGACGCGCTCGGCGAGGACGTCGAGTACCACCTGGTCAACGAGGACGCCGAGGAGAGCCCCGACCGTCCGGCCCTGTGCTACGCCACCACCGCTGACGGCGAGCCCTTCACCGAGAAGCAGCTGCCCTGACCGGGTCCTCGACCCGGCCCCCGGCCGCTGAGCACGACCCCGCCGTCGCACGCCGCCGGCGCCTGACGACTGTCCTCGTGGCGGTCGCGGGCGCCGCGGTCGCGGCCGGCATCGGCTTCGCCGTGGCGGTCACCGCCGGCGACCCCGAGGAGAAGGGTGAGTCCCTGACCCCGGAGACGGCCGAGGCCGGGCAGTGCGTCGACATCGCCGAGGCGGCCGGCCGCATCGACATCACCGAGGCCCGCTGCTCCCTGCCGCACGACGCCGAGATCGTGCTGACCACCGAGGTCGGCGACGCGATCGCCGGCCCGGCCGAGCTCGACGACGCCGAGGGCGTCTGCCGCGGCCTGATGGACGCCACCGACGTGACCCAGCTCGACGACTCCGAGGTCGCCCTCGAGTGGGGCCTGCTCATCGACGAGCCCAGCAACATCGACCCCTACGACCGGCTCGTCTGCTACGTCCGCTCCCCCGACGGCACGCTCACCGACCCCCTCCTCGGCTGACCCGTCCCCTCGAGGCGACGGGTCAGCGTCACCCGGTGCGTCGACCCGTCCCCTCGAGGCGACGGGTCAGCGTCAGTCCGTACGTCGACCCGGCGCGTATGTGCGCCGGGTCAGCGTCAGTCCGTACGTCGACCCGGCGCGTATGTGCGCCGGGTCAGCGTCTGTCCGAACGTCGACCCGGCGCGTTTACGCGCCGGGTCGGCGGGCGTCGGTCCGTCGACCCGGCGCGTAAACGCGCCGGGTCGGCGGGGTTCAGACGACGGCGAGGGGCAGGAGGCGCTGGCCGGTGGGGCCGATCTGGATCTCGGTGCCCATCTCGGGGCAGACACCGCAGTCGTAGCAGGGGGTCCAGCGGCAGTCCTCGACCTCGACGTCGGAGGTGCCGTCGGCGACCGCGAGGGCGTCGACGTCGCGTGGTACACCACCCGCGAGCGCGAGCAGGCCGAGGTGTTGCCCTGGGACCACCTCGACTCCGGGCTCGACAAGGACTGGCTGTGGGAGGACTGGCAGGACGCGCTCGACGAGACCGAGGTCGAGGACTGCCGCTGGACCCCCTGCTTCGACTGCGGCGTCTGCCCGCAGCTCGACACCTCGATCCAGATCGGCCCCACCGGCAAGACCCTGCTGCCGATCGCCGCGGTCACCTCCGGGCTCGCCTGATCCCGGCAACTGCGGGAGGACGGCAGCTGGTCGTCCGCTCGGGCTGTCGTCCTCCCGCAGTTGCGCCATCCCCAGGGCGGGGATCGGGGCCGGCGCTGTGCACAGGACGGCGCTGGAGCGAGCGGGAGCCGGCCGAGGGCCGCATCCTCTCGTCGTGGAGGTCGTGCGGGGTCGCCCGCGGCGGGTCGGGTACGAGCGCGTCGCGCAGGGTCTCCACGTCCGGACGGCGCGGCCGCTGGAGCTGGTCGAGCGGCTCCGGGCGCTGACGGAGGTCCTGCCGCCCTCCGCGGTCTTCACGCACCTGACGGCAGCGGCCGTCCGGGGCTGGTGGTTGCCGCCGCCGTTGCCGCACCCCGTCTTCGTGGCCGTGCCCCTGGGCGACCGGTACCCCGAGCGGCAGGGCATCCGGGTCGCCCGGCTGACCACGGCGCCGGTTGCCGAGACGGTGAGAGGACTGCCGCTCGCCTCCGCAGCCGACACCCTGCT
>JAOPXU010000289.1 GCA_025964985.1 Nocardioides sp. | reverse complement strand
GCCGTGCGGGCCGCGGATCCGCACGCCGGTCGCGGGGTCGGTCCACGACAGCGGCGGGCAGCCGTAGCGGCGCAGGATCTTGTGAACCGTGGACACAGTCATGCCGAGCAGGTAGGCGATCCGTGCTGGCCCCCACCGACGCGAGACACGCAGCCCGATGACGCGACGCTCGCGCCGCTGGGAGGTCTGCCCAGCGCTGTGTCGGGGCCGGCTCGAGCGATCAGACATCCCAGCCCGGCCGTAGAGCCGGTATCGGTCAGCCCACCGTCGTGCGGTGGTGACCGAGCAGTTCCACCGCTCGGCGGCACGTCGTAGCGACCAGCGGTCCTCCACGACGAGTTGAGCCAGGCGTAGACGCCCGGCAGGGGTCAGTTGGGCGTTAGCGTGGGACACGAAGACCTCCGTGGTGACTCAGGTATGGGTGCGTGGTTGCTCCACACCTCACCCGGAGGTCTTCGTCATCGTCCAGCAGGCACGCCGTACCTAACGTCCGTGATCAGTACAGCTAGGGGTCACGGCACCGGCCGGCTGAGCGGCGCCACTGAGGAGGAGCCTGCGCCGTGAGGGGCGGCGTGTGGCGGGGGTGGGCACCCGCCCATGCTGCTGCCTCGTCCCGTCTCGTCAGGGCGTGGCCAGACCGGGGCGGCACGAGTGCTCCCTAGCCTGGGTCCCGTGTCCCGTGCCCTCGCCCTCCTCCTCGGGTGCCTGCTCGGGTACTTGTTGGTGGGCGGATGCGACGGCCGGGCTCGCGAGCCCGCGGCGCCCGAGGCCGGTCCGCCGAGGGTGCTGCTGGCCGGAGACTCCATCACGGGCGGCTACTACGCGTCCGATGCCGAGCACGGCTACGCCGCTCTGGTCGTCGACAGCCTGGGAGCCACGGCGCAGACCGTCACCGTCGCCGGCGCCCGCGCGTTCCGCGTCGCCGCCGAGGTCGAGGACGCTGACCTCGAGCCGGTCGACGCGATCGTGCTCGAGGCCGGGGCCAACGACGTGGGCAAGTCCACGCTGACCGAGTGGACGGCCGGCTACCGACGGCTGCTCGAAGCGGTCACCGCCGCCTCGCCAGACGCCGCCATCGTCTGTCTGGGCCCGTGGAACGCCCCCACGGCCTCCCGCACCTACGAGGCTGTCGTACGACGGCTGTGTGCGGAGCACACCTACCTGTCGCTCAGCGACCTCTACGCCACCCCCGGCCTGCGTGGACCGGCCGGTCGTCCGACCTTCCTGGGTGCCTCTGACGACTTCCACCCCGCAGACCGCGGCCACGCCGCCATCGCAGCGCGCGTGACGGGGGCGCTGACGCCCGGGTGAGCCGGCTGGCACCATGATCGCCATGCCCGGCGTACCCCCCGAGGCCCTGCTCGTCACCGTTGCCCCCACCGGGGCCGAGACGAGCAAGGCCGACTGCCCTCAGCTGCCCACCACCCTCGACGAGCTGGTCACCACGGCCCAGGAGTGCGAGGCCTCCGGTGCCGCGATGATCCATGTCCACGTCCGCGACGACGACCATGCGCCGAGCCTCGACGGCCCGCGGCTGGCCGAGACGGTCGCCGCCCTCCACGAGGCGACCGACCTGGTCGTCCAGCTCTCTACCGGTGGGTCGGTGCACGACCCGCTCGGGCAGCGCCTCAAGGTGCTCGACGCGGCGCCCGACTCGTGCAGCCTGACGATGGGCACCACCAACTTCGGCGACGACGTCTTCTCCAACCCGTGGCCGTTCGTCTGCGACCTCTACCAGCTCAGCCAGGATCGCGAGGTCGTCCCCGAGTTCGAGCTGTTCGACCTCGGCCACGTCGCAGCGCTGTCGCGGCTGGTCAAGACCTACGGCCTGCCCTACGGCGGCAAGGTCCACTGCGACTTCGTCATGGGTGTGCCCGGTGGCATGCCCGGCACAGCGGACGCTCTGGTCGCTGGCGTCGCCGCACTCCCGCCCGAGGTCACTTCCTGGGGCGCGACCGGCATCGGCCGATCCACGCTGGCCGTGGGCCTCGCCGCACTGAGCAAGGGCGGTCACCTGCGCGTCGGGATGGAGGACGTCCTGACCTTCGCGCGTGGCGTACCGGTCGAGAGCAACAGGCAGCTGGTCGAACGTGCGGTCGCGATGGGAGAGCTCGCACAGCGCCGTCCGATGACCACCGCCGAGGCACGCACGCTGCTGGGCATCCGCGCGGCCTGAACGGACCCGACCGCGCCTGCAGTCGTGGCACTACGTGGTTCAATCCGCCAACGGCGCCACGACGGTGTCACTGACGGGAAGGCACGGACCAGGATGGAGCAGCCCTCAGCCGCAGACAACCTGACCGGCCGAGGCGTCGAGAGCCGCTCGGGCGCGGCGGATCCTGACCCATCCCAGGAGGCGTCGGTGGGGAAGGCCAGGAACCGTCGACACCGCAGGTGGCGTCGGTTCCGCCGCCGTGTCCGCCGCGCGCTCCGGCGTCGCGCAGTGCTCGCCGGCCTCGCGATCGTGGTCGTCACCGTCGGGTGGTCGGCGTGGTCGGCCTACCGCGTGCAGGTCGAGCTACGGGAGGCCGAGGCGGCCCTCGACGAGCTCGTGACCAGTGTCCGCGACCGCGACGGCGCCGGCCGCGAGGCCGCCGCCATCCGGGTGCAGCAGCGGGCGCTGGCCGCCCGCGAAGGGACCGACGGGCCCTGGTGGGCGACCATGACTCTGACGCCCTACATCGGCGACGACCTGCGCGGCCTGCGGGCGATGTCCGAGTCGCTCGACACCCTGGCGTCCGAGGGTGTGCCGCCACTCCTGGCGGCAGCCGACCGTGCCGACCAGGGGCTCGCGGAAGACTCGCAGGTGGACCTCGCAGTTCTCGCGGAGCTCGCCGACCCCGTCGACGCGGCCCGTTCGGCGTTCGCACGCGCGGCCGACAACCTCGAGGACGTCGACCCGGTCACCTTCGTGCCGTCGTTCCGCCGCCGCTACGAGGACTACCGGGCCGTCGTGGTCACCGCGGAGCAGGCCCTCGTCGCAGGAGCTTCGGCGATCCGCGAGCTTCCGTCGATGCTCGGCCGGGACGGGCCGCGGGACTACCTCCTGGTCTTCCAGAACAACGCCGAGATCCGTGCCACCGGTGGGCTGGCGGGCGCGTGGGCCCGCGTCCACGCCGAGCGCGGCCGGCTGTCCATCGAGGAGCAGGGTTCGGCCTCGGACTTCGACACCCGACGTGACGGTGCACCGTACCTGTCGGCGCAGGAGCTCGCTCTCTACGGGGCTCCGATGGGCCGCTACTTCCAGGACGCGGGAGTCACCCCCGACTTCGATCGTGCGGCTGAGCTCCTCGCCGGCCACTTCACCGAGACCTACGGCCACGAGCTGGACGGAGTCGTGTCGATCGACCCAGTTGCGCTCTCCTACGTGCTCGACGGCGTGGGTGGTGTCGAGGTGGGGCGCGGTCTCACGCTGTCGAGCGACAACGTCATCGAGGTCCTGCTGCACGAGGTCTACTTGCGGCTGCGTCCCGACCAGCAGGACCGGGCCTTCCAGCTCGTCACCCGCCGGGTCTTCACCGCTCTCACCGACACCGTGCCCGAGCCCGTCGCCGTCATCCTCGGCATGTTCCGCGCAGCCACCGAGGACCGGTTCCGGGTCGCGGCGTTCGATCGCCCAGAGCTCGACACCGACGTCGGCGCCGACCCCGTCCCGCACGTCGACATCGCGTTGAACGACGCCACCGGCGCCAAGATGTCCTACTTCCTGCGCCACGACGCCTCGGTGGAGGCGATCGCCTGCGACGGGATCGGTCGCCAGGAGCTCGCCGGCCGTCTGCGCCTGACGCAGGACATCGACCAGACGGCGGCCGCCGACCTGCCTGACTACGTCTCCGGCGGCAACCGGTACGGCGTGGCGGTCGGCTCACAGGCGGTCGTCGTCCGCCTCTTCGGTCCCCGCGGCGGCAGCATCCAGTCGATCTCGCTGGCCGGGGCCGAGCAGACCTTCGACGCCGCATACGTTGGAGGCCGGCCCTCGGTGGCCGTCGCCGTCGTCCTCTCGGGTCGGCAGGCCCTCGACCTCGACTTCGCCATGCTCACCGGTCCGGGCCAGAGCGCCGACGGCCTGGTCGACGTCACTCCCGGCGTCGAGCCCGGTGACCTCGACTCCACCTTCGACTCAGCGTGCTGAGCCGGGCCCAGCGGCGTACAGGTGGCGGCGGCTTCCCCGAAGCACGCAGCAGCATCGGCTCCCGGCGGTTAGGCTCACGATCCGCCTGCCACGGCGACATCGATGAGAGGGCCGTCATGAGCGCAACGTCCACGGTGGCCGTCGGAACGCGCGTCCGGCTCGACTGGATGGACGCCGCGAGGGGCCTCGCCATCGTGCTGGTGCTGTTCGGGCACTCCATCGGGGTGCCCATCAACCAGGGCTTGGAGTCGCCCGACGTCCTGAGCTGGGTCCGGGGCTTCTTCCAACCGTTCCGGATGCCGTTGCTGCTGTTCCTTTCCGGGTTGCTGCTGGTCCGCGCCCTCGAGAAGAGTCCACGGAGGTTCCTGCAGGGCAAGTGGCAGGCCATCCTGTGGCCCTTCCTCTTGTGGAACCTGATCCGCTGGGCCACCCGGGCCGGGTCGGTCGATCTCTGGGACCGGGACCTCTGGCTCAACCCCGGCTACCTCTGGTATCTCCTCTTCATCTTCGTCTACTACGTCTTGGCACTACTGCTGAGGCGTCTGCCCGCCATGGCGCCGGCGCTGCTGTTCCTCGCCGCCTGGCTGGTCATCGGCGACTCCTCCGCTCTGTCCCCCTTCGTCCAGAACGCTGTGTTCTTCTTCGGCGGCTACGCCGCGATCAGCCTGCGCCCGACCCTCGCCCCGCCTCGGTCCGCGCTCGTCGTGGTGCCGCTCGGGGTGATCACCGTGGCCACGGGCGCCCTGTGCGCCCAGGGACTCATCCCCCAACGCGACGTCCTGCTCATCCCGGCGACCTTCGGCGGCATCCTGGTGCTGTTCCGGTTGTGCGAAGTCGCTGCCGAGCGACCTGCGTTCGGGTGGCTGCAGTGGGTCGGACGCAACTCGCTGATCTTCTACGTCAGCCACTTCCCGGTGATGTCGGCGACCACCAAGCTCCTGGGAGGCTCCGGGGCCGTGCCGGAGCAGTGGATCTGGCTCCCCAGCCTGCTGCTGGCGGTGGCGGTCACGGTCCTGTTCGTCTGGATGCAGCGCTTCCCGTGGGCGCGCTGGCCCTATCGGGCTCCCCGGCTGCTGGGTGGAGCCCCCACGGCCGCTCCGGCCGGCGCCGGACACCGTCTCCCCTGATCCGTGCTGTGGACGTCATTGGCGTGACGTGGACCGGCGGGCCGCCCGGCCGGCGGACGACCGTGTGGGCCGCTGCTCCTAGACTCGTCGACCATGGCGTTCGAGATCCCCGACAACCTCCACCCTCTGTGCGGACCGGTGGTGTGGCTGCTCGGCACCTGGCAGGGCAACGGCAAGGGCGACTACCCGACGATCGAGCCCTACGAATACGGCCAGGAGCTCGTCTTCCAGCAGGACGGCCGCCCCTTCTTCCACTACTTCGCCCGCTCCTGGGTGCTCGACGCCGACGGCAACAAGGTCCGCGAAGGTGCCCAGGAGACCGGGTTCCTGCGTTGCCTGCCCGAGGGCCAGCTCGAGTTCGTCCTGTGTCACAACACCGGCTTCACCGAGATCTGGTACGGCCTCGCGGCGGCCGGAAAGCTAGAGCTGCACACCGCTGGAGTCGGCTACACGGAGACGGCCAAGGAGGTCACCGCGGGGCATCGCCTCTACGGCAACGTCGAGGGGGACCTCCTCTACGCCTACGACATGGAAGCCATGGGGCAGGAGCTGCAGCCGCACCTGTGGGCCAGGCTGCAGCGTGTCTGACGCGTCTGAGACGTCTGAGCCGACGGGGCACGGTCATCCTGCAGACGCGGTCCAAGGCGACTGGCGCGCGGAGCTGCGCGCCAAGGGCTACCGGCTGACGCCTCAGCGAGAGCTGATCCTCGCGTCCATCGACCACCTCGGTCACGCCACGCCCGACGAGGTCCTGGCCCACGTCAAGAGTCAGGTGACCTCAGTCAACGCCTCGACCGTCTACCGCACCCTCGAGGTGCTCGAGCAGCTCGGACTCGTCCGCCACGCCCACCTCTCCGACCGGGCGCCGACGTACCACTCAGTCAGGGGACACGAGCACTTCCACCTGAAGTGCAGGGCTTGCGGACGGGTGACTGCGGTCCAGGTCGAGGATGCGAGGCCGTTCCTCGACCAGTTGGAGGCGGACAAAGACTTCGTCGCCGACGCCGGCCACCTCACCGTGTTCGGGCAGTGCCGCGGGTGCAACGCGGATGAGACGGGCCCGTGACACGTCGACCGACTACTCAGCCGTTCGCCTGCATCAGCTGCCTGAGTTGATCATCCCCGCACCGACGGTGATGCCGGTGGCCTCGTCGATGAGGATGAAGGAGCCGGTGGTGCGGTTCTGGGAGTAGGGGTCGCAGAGCAACGGGATGGTGGTCCGCAGCTGCACGCGGCCGATCTCGTTGACGCCGAGCTCCTTGGTCTCCTGGTCGCGGTGCAGCGTGTTGACGTCCAAGCGGTACTGGATGTCCTTGACCAGGGCGCGGGCCGTGCGGGTCGTGTGCTTGATGGCCAGCTTCTGGCGCGGCTTGAGCGGCGCAGTCGTCATCCAGCAGACCATCGCATCTATGTCCTGGCTGGGGACCGGGGCGTTCTTGACGCGAGCGATCATGTCGCCGCGGGAGACGTCGACGTCGTCCTCGAGGCGGACGGTGACGCTCATGGGCGGGAAGGCCTCGGTGATCTCCTGGTCGAACAGGTCGATGCCGGCGATCTTCGACGTCATGCCCGAGGGCAGGACGACGACCTCGTCGCCCGGCTTCAGGACGCCGCCGGCGACCATGCCGCCGTAGCCGCGGTAGTCGTGGTGCTCGTCGGACTTGGGGCGCACGACGTACTGCACCGGGAAGCGGACGTCGACGAGGTCGCGGTCGGAGGCGACGTGGACATGCTCGAGGTGGTGCATGAGGGTGGGGCCGGAGTACCAGCTCATGTTCTCGGAGCGGTTGACGACGTTGTCGCCGGCCAGCGCGGAGATCGGGATGACCACCAGGTCAGGGATGTTGAGCTTGGTCGCGAACTGCGTGAACTCGGCGTGGATCTTGTTGTAGACCTCTTCGGAGAAGTCCACGAGATCCATCTTGTTCACGGCCAGGACGAGGTGGGGGACCCGCAGCAGCGAGAGGATCACCGCGTGGCGGCGCGACTGCTCGGTGAGGCCCTGGCGGGCGTCGACGAGCACGAGTCCGAGGTCGGCGGTCGAGGCGCCGGTGACCATGTTGCGGGTGTACTGCACGTGCCCGGGGGTGTCGGCGATGATGAACTTGCGGGTGGGCGTCGCGAAGTAGCGGTCGGCCACGTCGATGGTGATGCCCTGCTCGCGCTCGGAGCGCAGGCCGTCGGTCAGCAGTGCGAGGTCGGTGTAGTCGTAGCCCTTGGACAGACTGGTGGCCTCGACGGCCTCGAGCTGGTCGGCGAAGATCGACTTCGAGTCGAGCAGCAGGCGCCCGATGAGGGTCGACTTGCCGTCGTCGACGGACCCGGCGGTGGCGAACCGCAGCAGGTCCATGTTGGTGGGCTGGACGGTCTCGGCAGCGGCCATCAGAAGTAGCCTTCCTTCTTGCGGTCTTCCATGGCGGCTTCGGAGAAACGGTCGTCGCCACGAGTGGCACCGCGCTCGGTCAGGGTGGCGACGGAGATCTCGTCGATGATCTCGGGGATGGTGGAGGCGTTGGACTCGACGCAACCGGTGAGGCGGATGTCGCCGCAGGTGCGGAAGCGGACGGTGCGCTCGGTGACGACCTCGCCCTCGCGCAGCGGGTTGAGCGGGGTCTCGCTCATCAGCATCCCGTCGCGCTCGAAGACCCGGCGTTGGTGGGAGAAGTAGATGTTGGGGATTTCGATGCCCTCGCGGCCGATGTAGTCCCAGACGTCGAGCTCGGTCCAGTTGGAGATCGGGAATATCCGCATGTGCTCGCCGGCGTGGATGCGGCCGTTGTAGAGGCTCCACAGCTCCGGCCGCTGCATCTTGGGGTCCCACTGCCCGAACTCGTCGCGGTGGGAGTAGACGCGCTCCTTGGCGCGGGCCTTCTCCTCGTCGCGACGTCCGCCACCGAAGGCGGCGGTGAAGCCGTTCTCCTCGATCGCGTGGAGAAGGGTGCCGATCTGCATGCGGTTGCGGCTGGTCTTGCCGTCGTCGATCACCACGCCGTTGGCGATTGCGTCGTCGATGCTCGCGACCACGAGGCGGACGCCGAGGCGGTTGACCCAGTTGTCGCGGGTCTCGAGGACCTCGGGGAAGTCGAGACCGGTGTCGACCTGCAGCACCGGGAACGGGATCTTGGCCGGGTAGAAGGCCTTCTCGGCCAGCCGCAGCATCACGATGGAGTCCTTGCCGCCCGAGAACATCAGGACGGGCTTCTCGAACTCGGAAGCGACCTCGCGGAAGATGTGGATCGACTCGGCTTCCAGCTGGTCGAGCTGGCTCAGCCGGTAGTCGGCGTGGGTGCTGGTCATCAGGTGGAGGGGCCTCTCACGGGGGTGTGCCTGTGTGCTCGGGGGTGCCAGGCGACCGTCATCGTGCCATGCGTCGCGAGGGTGCGTCGAAGCGGCAAGTATGTCGACCGGCCCACAGTACTTGGGGGCGTCCCATGGGTGGGGGACGTCCGTCAGGTGGGCCGGGCGGCGTCCGCGGTGGGTGGTCTCGTGACGGTCGTAGGGCGACCTCCTCGACCGGCGTGTGGCCCGATCGTCGCGCGCGTCGAGGTCAGTCGCGGCCGTAGATGTCGCGCGTGTAGACCTTGTGCTCGACGTCGGCGAGGACGTCGGTACGGCGGTTGGCGATGATCACGTCGGATCGCTTCTTGAACTCGTCGAGGTCCTCGAGGACCTCGGAGTTGAAGAACAGCTCGCCAGCCAGGGTCGGCTCGTAGATGACGACCTCGACACCCTTGGCCTTGATGCGCTTCATGACCCCCTGGATGCTCGAGGCGCGGAAGTTGTCGGAGCCGGACTTCATGATCAGGCGGTAGACGCCGACCGTGCGGGGGCCGCGGCGCAGGATGTCGTCGGCGATGAAGTCCTTGCGGGTCGTGTTGGACTCGACGATCGCGCTGATCAGGTTCTGGGGGACGTGGCGGTAGTTGGCCTGCAGCTGCTTGGTGTCCTTGGGCAGGCAGTAGCCGCCGTAGCCGAACGACGGGTTGTTGTAGTGCGTGCCGATCCGGGGGTCGAGACCGACGCCCTCGATGATCTGGCTCGAGTCGAGACCGTGCGTGGCGGCGTAGGTGTCGAGCTCGTTGAAGTAGGCCACGCGCAGGGCGAGGTAGGTGTTGGCGAAGAGCTTGATCGCCTCCGCCTCGGTCGGGTCGGTGAGCAGAGTCGGTACGCCAGCGTCGAGGGCTCCCTCCTGCAGCAGCCCGGCGAAGACACGGCCGGCCTCCGAGGTGTCGCCGACCACGATGCGTGAGGGGTGGAGGTTGTCGTGCAGGGCCTGGCCCTCGCGGAGGAACTCGGGGGAGAAGATGATCGTGGCGCCGGAGTGCTGCTCGCGCAGCCGGGCAGTGAAGCCGACCGGCACCGTCGACTTGATGACGATCGCCGACTGCGGCGAGACGGCCAGCACGTCGGCGACGACGGACTCGACGGAGCTGGTGTCGAAGTAGTTGCTGCGCTCGTCGTAGTCGGTGGGTGTGGCGACGACGACGTAGTCGGCTCCGGCGTAGGCGCCTGCGGCGTCGAGGGTCGCGCTCAGCCGCAACGGCTTCTCGGCGAGCCAGGTCTCGAGCTCGGCGTCCTCGATGGGCGACTCGCGGCGCTCGAGCTGCTCGACGCGGAGCGGATCGACGTCGACGGCCACCACGTCGTGGTGCTGGGCGAGCACCACTGCGTTGGAGAGCCCGACGTAGCCGAGTCCGACGACCGCGATCTTCATGGGCCGTAATCTACGGGGCCAGGGTGGCGGCGACCTGTCCAACGGGCGTCGGGCCGGTCGTCAGGCTCGGACGCGCCGTGGCAGGCTCGACTTCGCCACCGTGACGTAGCCGGGCTTGGTGGCAGCGGTCGTGACGCGGACCGAGCGTCGCCGGTCACGCGGACGGACGACGTACGTCGGACTGGTCGCGCCCGGAACGGTGCGTCCGCCGACGAACCACTGGTAGCGCAGGCGAACGCCGGGGTCGTGGGCGCCGGGACGAGCCGTCAGGCGGCGGCCGACCACAGCCCGGCCGGTGATGGTCGGGCGCGGGCGACGGGTCTGCACCGCCAGGGCAACTGTGACGGCGTCGCTGGTCCGGGTGACGGGGGTGGAGCCGCTGCGGGTGCCGGTGACGGCCACCGACAGCGGCTCGCCGACGTCGGCCGGACGCGGTGTGTAGGTCATCGACGTGGCGCCGGCGATCAGGGTGCCGGCGACTCGCCACTGGTAGGCCAGAGTCGCGGCGGGGTCCCAGGCGCCGGGAGCCGCGGTGAGGACCGAGTCGACCCGCGGGGTGCCGGTGATGGTCGGGGTGGCTGAGGCCAGCTCGGACGACGTGACGGTCAGCGTCGAGGCGCAGGTGCCGCAGTCGGCCCCGAGCGTGCGGCCGCGGGTGCGCACCGTGAGCGCCCCGCCGGTGGCCCGGTCGAGCACGGCGGTGACGGTGGTGCTGGCGGTGCCTCCGACCGGGGTGCTGGGGACCGCCCACGCGAGGGTGTCGCCCTGCCGGGTCACACCGGCCGGCAGCGCTGCGAGCGCGCCCTGGGCGACCAGGTCGCTGGCGTCGACCTCGACGACCGAGGCATCGGTCGGCACGGCGCCGGTGTTGGCCGCGGTCAGCGTGTAGGAGACGGTGCTGCCGTCGCCGACAGTTGCGCCGGTAGCGGGGCTCGACGCCAGGGACAACTCGTACGCGGCGGGCCAGGCGGCCGGCTTGTCGGCGTCGTGGACCCAGTCCTGGAAGAACGCCGTCAGGTCGTAGCCCGAGACCGACTCGGCCAGGGCCTCGAACTGCGCGGTGGTCGCGCTGCCGCCGCCGTAGGTCTCGATCCAGGTGCGCATGACGTCGATGAAGACCGCGTCACCGAGGGAGGAACGCAGCGCCTCGAGGGCGATCGCTCCGCGCAGGTAGACCTGGGTGCCGAAGAGGTCGGCCGGGTCGTCGAAACCGGCCGCGGGCGTCGTCCACATCGTCGACGTCGGGCTCGAGCTGCGCCACGACTCGTAGTAGGTGGCCTGGGTGCCGGTTGTGGGCGCCGTACCGGCCAGCTCGGCGAGGACCTGGGTGGCCATGAACGTCGCCGGGCCCTCGTTGAGCCAGATGTCGCCCCAGTCGCGCGGCGAGACGGCGTTGCCGAACCACTGATGGGCGAGCTCGTGGACGAGCGTCTCGTCGTCGATGGAGTTCTCGAAGTAGGGCCGGTCTTGCGTCTCGAGCGCGTAGCCGAGCGAGGAGACGTCGAGGACGAGACCGGTCGCGACGCCCGGGTAGGGGCCGTAGTGGCCCTCGAGCGCCTGGAGGATCGGCGAAAGCTTGGCGCGCACGGTCGCGATCTGGGTGCTGCCGGCCGCGGTGGGGTCGGAGTAGGTCCACTCCGGGGTCGTGCCGGTGCGCAGGGCGACGTCGGACTCGGCCGCGGTGAAGAGCCCGATGGCGACCATCGACAGGTAGGGCGCCTGCTGCCCGGTCTGGGTCCACGTGAAGGTCCGGGTGCTCGCTGTGGTCGTGGTCGAGGTGAGCCTGCCGGTGCTCACCGCGATGCGGTTGCCGACCGGCAGGGCCGAGAAGGGCACGGTGATCCGGGTCGTGTAGGTCGCCTTGTCGGCGGGGGTGTTGTTGTTGGGGTACCAGGTCATCGCGCCGACCGGCTCGTTGAGCGCGACCGCGCCGTCCGTCGTGCGGACCCAGCCCTCGCTGGAACCGTCCGGGTCGGTGTGGGTGGTCGGGGTGCCGGAGTAGGTGACCTTGGTGACGAAGGTGCCGCCGACCGGCGTCGCCGGCGTGACGACGAGCTTGTGCGCCGCGCCGCTGGCCACGCGCGTGAAGGTGGCGGCGACCCCGTCGACGGTGACCGCGCTGACGGTCAGCCCCTCGAGGTCGAGCGAGTACGACGACAGCGCGGCACCGGTGGTGGCGGCGGTGATGGTCGCCGTGACGGCGATGGAGTTGGGCACGGACCAGGCGATGGCCAGGTCGTAGTCCTTCACGTCGTAGCCGCCGTTGCCCTGGCTGGGGAACAGGCTGTCGCCGCTGGTCTGGGCGCCGACGACCCGCTCGGCGGGTACTGCGGTCGAGGCCGCGTCGGCCGTCGTGGAGCCGGTCAGCGAGACGGCCACCGCCGCGCTGAGCAGGGCCGCCGTCCAGGCACGTAGGTCTGACATCGGGCCCTCCCTCCGGCGGGCCGTCCGGCGCCGCCTCGTGCCAGTGTCAACGACGGGTGCGCGGCGCCGTCACGGAACGCGACGTTCCAGCATGTTCACGTCCTGCGCCAGTGCCGTGTGGTGAGGCCTACGCACGCCGAGACGCCGGTGAGCCACAGGACGAGGATCGGCACGTCTGACCCGTGGATGCCGTGGGTGCTGCTGACCTTGAGGACCACCGGGCTGCCGTCCGGCCCGTCGGTGAGCACGAAGGCCAGCGCGATCGCTGTGTGGGTGACGACGACGATCGCGATGAGCAGACGGTCGACCACGGGACGAGTCTAGGAGCGCCGCGGCTCAGACCGGGACGGCGCCCACGGCCACCCGGCCCACACCGGTCAGCTCGATCGCACCGTCGTCGTGGCTGATGAACACCGACTGGCCGCGGGTGGCGGTGACCGGGTCGTCGGAGCCGGAGCGAGGGGTGACGGTGATGGTGCCCTCGAGGACGAGGACCGTGCGGGGGCCGGTGGCGGGGACGCGGCGTAGTGGCGTACGGCCGACGCTGAGGCAGAACTCGGCGACCGGCGGCTCGAGGTGGAGGAACTCCCGCGTCTTCTCCGACGGCTCCCAGCGCGGTGGCGGGATCGGGGCGAAGCTGGTGACGCTGAGCAGCTCGGGGACGTCCATGTGCTTGGGCGTGAGGCCCGCGCGCAGCACGTTGTCGGAGGACGCCATGATCTCGACGCCGAGGCCGTCGAGGTAGGCGTGGACGACGCCGGCGGCGACGAACATCGCTTCGCCGGGCGCGAGGAGGACGTTGTTGAGCAGCAGGGTGACCAGGACGCCGGGATCGCGTGGGTAGTCCTTGACCAGCTCGCCCACCCGCGTGAACGTGCGAGCGGCCTCGGGGCGGATGGTGGCGTCGCCCTTGCGGTGGACGGCGTGGCGGCCCTCCTCGCGCGTCGCCCGGGCGCCGGCGTGGCGGGCGGCGTCGCCGACGTCGCGCAGGATGCGGGCGAGCCCGCGCCCCTCGAGCGCCAGGGTGTTGGTGACGACGGAACGCAGGGCCTCGGCGGGCGCTCCGGACTCGAGCCGGTCGGCGGTCTCGTCGGCCCACCCGACCTTGAGGAGCCGCAGCATCGCCGCGGATTTGGCGACGTCGCGGAAGCCGGCGAGGCCTTCGAACGTCGTGAGTGCGAAGACGAGCTCGGGCTTGTGGGAGCGGTCCTTGTAGTTGCGGGTGCTGTGGTCGATCGCGACGTCGTCGTCGTCCTCGCGGCGGTGACCCATCCGGGCGTCCTCGGCGCTCGGGTGCACCTGGAGCGACAGCGGCTGGCCGACGGCCAGCACCTTCATCAGGTAGGGCAGCCGGTCGCCGAAGAGGTCGCAGACCCGGCCGCCGAGGACCTGCGTCGGGTCCTGCGTGATGACGTCGTTGAGCCGGCGTCCGTCAGGCAGCCCGGAGGGGCACAGCTCGTGCGCGCCGATCCACAGCTCGGCCTCGGGGCCACCGCTCGGCTCTCGGCCGAGGAACTGCGCGAGCCCGGTGGTCGACCCCCACGCGTAGTCGCGCACGGGGTTGTCCATGAGGAACACCGGTCAGTCCTTGGACCGGGTGCCCGCGCGCCGCCGCTGCGGGTCGGTGCCCTCGAGCTCGGCCACCGTCGGTGCCCCGAACATCGGGAGCCCTTGCTCCTTGCGCAGGAACCCCCATATCAGCGGGACCAGCACGATCATCGCGACGCCGACGCCGCCGATGAGGAAGGGGTGGGTCTCCTCGACGCCGAGCGGCGCCCAGCCGGCCTTGTCGAGCAGGGCGACGCCGGACATCGTCAGGACGACGACGATGCCGCGGCGGATGAAGGACTGGGGTACGCGCGGGGCGAGCTGGCTGCCGAGGATGGTGCCGGGCACCGAGCCGATGACCAGCGGGATCAGCAGGGCCCAATCCAGGCCGTGGATGGCGACGTTGGCGATCGCGGCGGCCATCACCAGCGGGACGGCCTGTACGAGGTCGGTGCCGACCAGCTTCACGGCCGACAGGCCGGGGTAGAGCATCAGCAGGGCCACCATGATGACCGAGCCGGATCCGACGCTGGTGACCCCGACGAGGATGCCGCCGAGGGCGCCGACCAGCAGCGTGATGAGGGGCCGGATGTGCGGGTCCTCGTCGCCGAGGAAGCCGCCGCTGCGCACGCGGCGCAGGTTGAGGTAGAGGCGCAGCGCGTATGTCGACGCCGCCAGCAGCAGCGCGAACCCGATCGACATCTTCAGCACGTAGTCGAGCTGGTCGGGGTCGTCGGTCAGCGCCTTGACGACGTAGGGCCCGGCCAGGGCGCACGGCACCGACCCGATGATCAGCCACTTGGCGAGCGTCAGGTTGGGTGAGCCCTCGCGGGCGTGCACCACGGCTCCGCCGGTCTTGTAGACCGCGGCGGCGGTCAGGTCGGCGGCCACCACGGTCGCGGCCTCGCCCGAGCCTGCGCCGAGGAACAGCAGCGCCGGGGTCATCAGTGCGCCGCCGCCCATGCCGGTGAGGCCGACCACGATGCCGACCAGGAAGCCGGCGGCGAGGATCGACAAGAAGTCGCC
>JAOPXU010000002.1 GCA_025964985.1 Nocardioides sp. | reverse complement strand
GCTGCTCAAGGCCAACAACCTGGGCCGCGAGCTCGGCATCGACAACCTGTGGGTCAAGGACGACTCGACCAACCCCACGAACTCCTTCAAGGACCGCGTCGTGGCCTGCGCCCTGAGCGCGGCCCGCGAGCTCGGTGCCAAGGTCTTCGCCTGCCCGAGCACCGGCAACCTCGCCAACGCCGTGGCCGCCGCCGGCGCCCGCGCCGGCATCAAGACCGTCGTGTTCATCCCGAGCAACCTCGAGCAGCCCAAGCAGGTCAACTCCGCGATCTTCACCGACTCGCTGGTCGCCGTGAACGGCAACTATGACGACGTCAACAAGCTCGCCTCCGAGATCGCCGGCGAGGAGGACGGCTGGGCGTTCGTCAACGTCAACGTCCGGCCCTACTACGCCGAGGGCTCCAAGACGCTGGGCTACGAGATTGCCGAGCAGCTCGGCTGGCGCCTGCCCGACCAGGTCGTCATCCCCGTCGCCTCCGGCTCCCAGCTCACCAAGGTCCACAAGGCCTTCCAGGAGCTGGTCAAGCTCGGCCTGGTCGACGACAAGCCCTACAAGATCTACGGCGCCCAGGCCACCGGCTGCTCGCCCGTCTCGGTCGCCTACAAGGCCGGTACCGACGCGATCCGCCCGGTCAAGCCCGACACGATCGCCAAAAGCCTGGCGATCGGCAACCCCGCCGACGGCATCTACGTGCTCGACATCTGCCGCGAGACCGGCGGCGCGGTCGAGGACATCTCCGACGAGGAGGTCGCCGAGGGCATCGTGCTGCTGGCCCGCACCGAGGGGATCTTCACCGAGACCGCCGGCGGCACCACGGTCGGCGTGCTGAAGAAGCTCGTCGAGACCGGCCAGCTCGACACCAGCCTCGAGACCGTCGTCATCAACACCGGCCACGGCCTGAAGACCCTCGACTCGATCTCCGACCGCGTCTCGGCCGCGGCCACCATCGAGCCGTCGTACGCCGCCTTCCAGGCCACCGGCCTCGGCGCGTCCTGACCACCCACCCAGCCGCACCTCGAAGGAACAGCCCGTGAGCGTCTCCGTCCGCGTCCCCACCATCCTGCGCACCTACACCGACGGTGAGTCCGAGGTGAGTGCCGAGGGCGCGACCGTCGCCGACGTGCTCGACAGCCTCGAGGGCTCCTACGCCGGCATCAAGGGCCGCATCGTCGACGAGGACGGCAAGCTGCGCCGCTTCGTCAACGTCTACGTCGGCAACGACGACGTCCGCTTCCTCGACGACCTCGCCACGCCCACGCCCGACGGCACGCAGATCTCCGTCATCCCGGCGGTCGCCGGAGGCTGAGGCGGTGCGTCATACGACGCGGTGGCTCCGGCGACCACCTCGTATGACGCAGCACCACACCTTCAGCAGGCCGTCCCGCGGTCGACCGAGAGCACTGCTCCGGTGACCGAGGCGGCGGCGTCGGAGGCGAGGTAGGCGACCGCGTCGGCGATGTCGCTGGGCGGCATGAACCCCCAGCGCGCACCGGCGGTCTCCATGAGCAGGTCCCAGTCGAGGTCGGAGTCGGCGTGCTCGGCGGCGGCCTGGCCGGGCAGGTCGGTCTGCACGCCGCCGGGGCAGATCGTGTTGACGCGGATGCCGTCGGCCGCGAGCTCGAGGGCCAGCGACTTCATCAGCATGATCACGCCGCCCTTCGAGGCGCAGTACGCCGCCTGGTAGGGCTGGGCGCGCAGCCCGGCGATCGAGGCGATCGTGACGATGTTGCCGCGGCTCGCGCGCAGGTGGGGGAGCGCGGCGTGGCTCATCAGCATCGGCCCGGTGAGGTTGACGCCGAGGTGGAGCTGCCAGGTCGCGACGTCGAGGTCCTCGAAGCGCCGGAAGCGGTCGACGCCGGCCACGTTGACCAGCACGTCGAGACCGCCGAGCCGCTCGACGGCCGTCGTCACCGCCGCCGCGACGGAGGCCGCGTCGCTCACGTCGCACGACAGCACGCCGTCGCCCTCGGTCAGGTCGACGCCGACGACCGTGGCGCCCTCCTCGGTCAGCAGCTCGACGGTGGAGCGGCCGATGCCGCCCGCCGCCCCGGTGACCAGTGCCTTCTTGCCCTCGAACCGTCGCGTCATGCGGCGCATCCTGTCAGCCGCCGGCCACCTCGGCCCGTCGCCGTTCCAGGAGCGCGAGCTCGGGCCGGTTCTCGCACGCCGCCAGCGCGACGTCGTACGCCGCCAGCGCCTCGTCGACCAAGCCGGCACGCGCCAGCAGCTCGCCGCGCACCCCGGGCAGCCGGTGGCCGGGCAGGTCGAGTCCCTCGAGCAGCCGCAGCCCGGCCTCGGGGCCGTCGGCCTCGGCGACCGCGACCGCCCGGTTGAGCCGCACCACCGGCGAGCCGGTGAGCGCCTCGAGCTCGGCGTAGAGCGAGACGATGCGCGGCCAGTCGGTGTCGGCGGCGCTGGCGGCCGTCGCGTGGCAGGCGGCGACGAGCGCCTGCAGCAGCCAGGGGGCGGAGGCGGCCGAGGCGGCGAGAGGCGTCAGCAGCTCGAGCGCCTCGACGACCTCGTCGTAGTGCCAGCGCGAGCGGTCCTGGTCGGGCAGCAGGACGAGCCCGCCGACGTCGACGCGGGCGTCGCGGCGCGAGTGCTGCAGGAGCACCAGCGCCAGCAGCGCGTCGAGGTCGGGCCACGAGCCGGGCGGCGCGACCTCTCGTACGACGCGCACCAACCGCACGGCCTCGCCGGCCAGGTCGGCGCGCACGACGTCGTCGCCCGAGCCGGGCGCGTAGCCGGCGGTGAACGCCAGGTAGGCGATGTCGGCGACCGCCGCCAGCCGGCGCACGAGCGCGTCACCCGTGGGCACTGCGAACGACTCCCCGGCCAGCCGCTTGCGCGCCCGGGTCAGCCGGGCCGCCATCGTCGCGGTCGGGACCAGGAAGAGCCGGGCGATGTCGGCGGTCGGCACGCCCAGGACGAGCCGCAGCGTCAGTGCCGCAGCGGCCTCGGGCGCCAGCGCCGGGTGGGCGCAGAGCAGCACCAGGCGCAGCCGCTCGTCGGCGGCCCCGGGCTCGCGAGGCATGGTGCCGTCGGCCATCACGCGTCGGGCCTCCTCGGTCAGGTCGGCCTCGACGGCCAGCACGGGCAGGGTCTTGACGGCCACGGCCTCGGCGCGCAGCCGGTCCAGGGCGCGCCGGCGCGCGGCCGTGAGCAGCCACGCCGACGTGTTGTCAGGCACGCCGTCGTCCGGCCAGCGGCGCGCGGCGGCCTCGAAGGCGTCGCCGAGGGCGTCCTCCGCCAGGTCGAGACGGCGGAACCGGGCGCCGAGCAGGGCCAGCAGGCGGCCCCACTCGTCGCGCAGCGCGGTCTCGAGCGCGTCCAGGTCAGGTCACCTCGACGTCGAGGCACTCGCGGACCTCGATCGTGTACTCGCTCGGCAGCAGCGCTGCGAGCTCGACGGCGGTGTCGAGGTCGGGCACGTCGATGACGTAGAGCCCGCCCAGCTGCTCGACGGTCTCGGCGAAGGGGCCGTCGGTGACGGTGCGGTCCGGGCCCGGCCCGAGCGTCCGCGCGGTCGCGGAGTGGCTGAGCGCCTCGCCGTGCAGCACGCTCCCGCGCGCCTCGACGGCGTCGTCGAAGGCGTTGAACGCCGCGATGGTGCGCTCGCGCGTCGCCTCGTCGGCGGCGTCCCACTTCGCGAAGTGGTCGGCCTCGGTCAGCAGCACCAGGAAGCGGGTCATCCCTGGCCGGCGTCCGTGGTGGCCCGGATCTCGATGGCCCCGTCCTCGTCGAGCAGGATGCGGGTGCAGTCGACGAGGTCGTCGAGGTCGGTGCTCTCGACGACGTAGAAGCCGCTGAGCTGCTCGACCGTCTCGGCGTAGGGACCCTGGGTCACGACCGTCTCGCCGCCGACGCTGCGCAGCTGGGTGGTCTCGCGGGAGTGGGTGAGCTCGGCGCCGCCGGTCACGGTGTGTCCGCGCTGGGTCAGGGCCTCGGTGAAGGCCTCGTGCTTGGCGAACACGGCTGCCTGCTCCTCGGCGGAGAGCGCCTCCCAGCGGTTCTCGTCACCGGGGAGCAGGACGACGTAGGTGGTGGACATGGAGGGATCCTCTCGCGACGCGGGTGCCCGTGGGGCTTGTCATCGTGATGACGCCCGAGGACCCCTGGGATCGACACCCGCGTTCACCGGGTCGTGATGGACAGGGCGGGTGCACCGACTCCGCCTCGCCGCGACCGCCGGCCTCACCGTGGCCGCTGGCCTCGCCGTCAGCTCCTACGGCGCCCGCGAGCTGCTGCACCGCCAGGCCGCGACCGCCCGCCGGCTCATCGGCAAGCCGCTCGGCGAGACCCCGCCCGACGCCGACCGCGTGTGGAAGTCGGCGTACGGCGACCCGCTCGACCTGCTGATGCTCGGCGACTCGATCGCGGCCGGGCTGGGGGCCGAGCGCCGCAAGGACACCCTCGGCGGCCGGCTCGCCAAGGGCCTGGCCAAGCACACGGGCCGGGCCGTCCGGCTGCGCACCGCGGCGGTCGTCGGCTCGGAGAGCTCGGTGCTCGAGAGCCAGCTCGCCGGCCTGCCGGCCGGCTACGCGCCCCACCTCGCCGTGGTCGTCGTCGGCGGCAACGACGTCACCCACCGCGTGCCGGTGGGTGAGTCGGCCGCCCACCTCGAGGCCGCCGTCCGGGCGCTGCGCGAGCGGGGGACCGAGGTGGTCGTGGGCACCTGCCCCGACCTGGGGGCGCTGCGACCGGTGCCGCAGCCGCTGCGCTCGCTGGGCTCGCGGGCCTCGCGCCAGCTGGCCAACGCCCAGGCCGCGGCCACCGTGCGGGCCGGCGGTCACGCGGTGTCCCTGGCCCGCGTCGTCGGGCCGTTCTTCATCTCCCACCCCGACGAGATGTTCAGCCTCGACCGGTTCCACCCGAGCGCCCTGGGCTACCGCCGCACGGCGGCCGCGCTGCTCCCGTCGCTGCTGCACGCCCTGGGCCTGCACGAGGGCGTCCCGTTCGGTCACGTCGTCCCGGGCGGTGCGGCGCCGGTCGGTTAGGCTCACCGCCCGTGACGACCCCTGCGACGCCGCCGATCAGTCCTGCCCGTCCCGACAGCCCGGCCGTCGGCCTCTATCTCGACGTCATGGCCAAGATGCTCACCCGCTACGGGTTCGAGGGTCGCAACGTGACCGTCCGCTTCGAGCCGCGCTCCTACGAGGGCTACCTCTGGAACCTGGTCCGCATCGCCACCCGCGAGCGCGACATCCGCGTCGTCGAGGCCGGCGAGTTCGACGCCGAGCGCCGCGAGATCGGCAAGGACTGGCCGGCCGACGCCGAGACGATGGTCGGGATGAAGCGCCTGCTCAACGTGCGCGAGTGCCTCGAGAGCGTCATCGCCGACGGCGTGCCCGGCGACTTCATCGAGACCGGCGCCTGGCGCGGCGGCACCTGCATCTTCGCCCGCGCCGTCTTCAAGGCCTACGGCATCACCGACCGCAAGGTCTGGGTCGCCGACTCCTTCGAGGGCCTGCCGGCCCCCGACGGCCGCTTCGAGGCCGACGCCGGCGACCAGCACCACACCAAGATCGAGCTGGCCATCTCGGTGGAGAAGGTGCAGGAGAACTTCCGCCGCTACGACCTGCTCGACGACCAGGTCGAGTTCCTCGTCGGCTGGTTCAACGAGACCCTCGCCCCGGCCCCGATCGAGGAGATCAGCGTGCTGCGCCTCGACGGCGACATGTACGCCTCGACCATCGACGCCCTCGAGCCCCTCTACGACAAGGTCGCCGTCGGCGGCTACGTCATCGTCGACGACTACGGCGCCGTCAAGGGCTGCGCCCAGGCGATCCACGACTTCCGCGAGGCCCGCGGCATCACCGACGAGCTCCACCAGGTCGACTGGGCCGGCGTGTACTGGAGGAAGTCGTGAGCCCTCGGCCCGACCTCGCCTCCGCGCGCGCCGCCGACTTCGAGGAGAGCCCGCAGCTCAAGATCAAGCGGCTCGAGCGCACCCTGGCCGACGAGCGGAAGTTCGCCGTCAAGTCCACCCGTCAGCTGCACCGCGTCCTGTCGCGCGACCTGCGCGAGGCCGAGCAGCGCGCCGCCGCCGCCGAGCGCCGGGCCGAGGCGGCCGAGGCCCGCCTCGCAAAGGTCCGCGGGAGGGTGGAGCGGGCCGAGGCCGAGCTGGCCACGGTGCGCCAGAGCACCACGTGGAAGGCCGGTCGAGCCGTCGTCGCCGTCCCGGCACTCATCAAACGACGGAGGGGGCGTCCGTGATCGACGTACTGCTGGCCACCGCCACCGAGCACAAGGACGGCGAGCCGGGGCACGAGGCCCTCGACGAGGCGTTCGCCAGTCGCGGGCTGACCAGCAGGTGGGCCGTCTGGGACGACCCGTTCGTCGACTGGTCCGAGGCCCGCCTGGTGTGCGTGCGCTCGACCTGGGACTACGACAGGCGACTGCCCGACTTCCTCGGCTGGGCGCAGGGCGTCGGCCCGACGCTGCTGCACGGCGTCGAGGCGTTCCGCTGGAACACCGACAAGAGCTACCTGACCGAGCTCGCCTCGCTCAGCAGCGTCCCGACCGTGCCCAGCGTCATCGCCGACAACCCGGTCGACCTGCGCGCGGCCATCAGCCGCTTCGGCACCTCCGTCGTCAAGCCCCGCGTCGGCGCCGGCGGCCGCGGCATCGTCATCGTCTACGACGCCGAGAGCTGGCTGCCGGTCGACACCGGTCCCTGGATCGTCCAGCCGCTGCTCGAGTCGGTCCAGCGCGAGGGCGAGGTCTCCGTCTTCGTCATCGGCGGCCACCCGGTCAGCCAGGTCAACAAGAAGGCCTCGCGCGACGACATCCGCGTGCACCCGGAGTACGGCGGCACCTCCGAGGCGGTCGAGCTGACCCACGAGGCCGCGCTGCTCGCGGTGGACGCGGTGGCCGCGACCACCGAGATCCTCGGCGCCGAGATCGTCTACGCCCGCGTCGACATGCTCCGCAGCGACGGCAAGCTCCTCGTCAGCGAGGTCGAGATCACCGAGCCCGGCCTCTACCTCGACCTGGTGCCCGAGAACGCCGAGAAGTTCGTCGAGGCGGTCACCGCCCGGCTCTGAGCCGAGCGGTCCCAGCGCCCGCCCGCACGCCGTCGTACGGACGTCGTGGGCGGGCGTTCGAGCACACCTGGGTTGTCACTCTCGGGGGTCGAGTGCTAAACATGATGTTGGCACTCTCATCACGAGAGTGACAACCGGAGCGGTGCCAGCTGAGGCTCCACTCCCGGCGAGGAATGGTTCGCCGGAGAGCGGGGTCGTCCGTCGCGGGCAGCCCACCGTCCCGATCCCCAAGAACTCTGATCGTGAGGATCTCAGGAGTTATGCCCAAGCTGATTGCTTTCAACGAGGAGGCCCGGCGCGGCCTCGAGCGTGGCATGAACACGCTCGCCGACGCCGTCAAGGTCACCCTCGGTCCCAAGGGCCGCAACGTCGTGCTGGAGAAGAAGTGGGGTGCCCCCACGATCACCAACGACGGTGTGAGCATCGCCAAGGAGATCGAGCTCGAGGACCCCTACGAGAAGATCGGCGCCGAGCTGGTCAAGGAGGTCGCCAAGAAGACCGACGACGTCGCCGGTGACGGCACGACGACGGCCACCGTCCTGGCTCAGGCCATGGTCCGCGAGGGCCTGCGCAACGTCGCGGCCGGCGCGAACCCGATGGGTCTCAAGCGCGGCATCGAGGCCGCCGTGGCCGCCGTGTCCGAGCAGCTGCTCGCCATGGCCAAGGACGTCGAGACCAAGGAGCAGATCGCCTCCACCGCCTCGATCTCCGCCGCTGACACCACCGTCGGCGAGATCATCGCCGAGGCGATGGACAAGGTCGGCAAGGAAGGCGTCATCACCGTCGAGGAGTCCAACACCTTCGGGCTGGACCTCGAGCTGACGGAGGGCATGCGGTTCGACAAGGTCTACATCTCCGCCTACTTCGCCACCGACCTCGAGCGCATGGAGGCGGTGCTGGACGACCCCTACATCCTCATCGCCAACTCCAAGGTCTCCACGGTCAA
>JAOPXU010000413.1 GCA_025964985.1 Nocardioides sp. | reverse complement strand
AGGGCGGTGTCGGGCAGGACGGCGTTCTTGGTTCTCCGATGGGTTGCGCCGGGTGTGACGGGGTGGGACGGGTCGGGACTACTTCTTGAACGTGATGGCGAAGCGCTTGATCGAGCCGAAGCCGCGCGAGTCGCCCTTGTAGCTGATCGTCAGCGTGCTCTTGCCGGCGCCGACCTTGGTCTTGAGCAGGGTGACGGTGACCTTCCCGCCGGCGAGGTTGCCGGTGCCGACGGTCTTGGCGCCCTCCTTGATGACGACCTTGCCGGTGGGCTTGGCCGTGGTGCCGGCGTACGCGACGGTGACGACGCCCTTGGCCGACTTGGCCTTCTTGGCCAGCGAGGCCGGGAACGACTCGGCGATGGCCGAGGCGGCCTTCACCACGACGGTGCCGACGCCCTCGGAGGCGACGAAGGCGGAGTCCTCGGCCGGGGTGTACTCGGCGGTGACGCTGTAGGCGCCGGGCTGGCGGTTGGTCAGGTTGAGGGTGGCGGTGCCACCGATGAGCGAGGCCGTGCCGAGCGAGGAGCCGCTGGCGGTGTCGACGAAGTCGACGGTGCCGAGGGGGTTGCCCGACCCGGTGACCTTGGCCGTCAGGCGCAGGGCCCTGGCGGACGGGCTGACGCCGGACACGGTCGTCGTCGTGGCGATCGGGACGACCGGCTCGTTGACCTTGAAGTTGCTGGTCGCGGTCGTGGTGGCCGCACCGCAGACGCCGCCGTCGGCGACGCTGTCGAGCTGCTCGAAGCCGGCGAGCTCGATCTCGTCGGTGGCGGCGTCGGAGCACAGGAAGCCGCCGGTGCCGAACAGCCCCTGGAGCGTCGTGTTGCCGAGGTCGGCCTGACGGATGACGTTGTAGAGCGCACGGTCGGCGGTGAAGCCGCCCTCGAGGCGCAGGGCGGTGCCGGCGAGGCCCGCGCGGCCGGCCGAGAACGGCGCGACGGCGTTGGGGCTGTTGCGGATCGGGGCCGGGTCGTGCTCCTGGACCTCCTGGACGCTGGCGGCCAGGGTCACGTCGACGTTGCTGTTGGCGGACTTGAGCTGGGCCACGAAGAACGAGCGCGTGCCGGAGCCGGCCTGCGGGATCTTGGGCTCGATGACGCCGGCCTTGCCGCCGATCTCCGACCAGTTCTTGATGTCGCCCTTGTAGATGCCGACCATCTGCTCCGGCGTGATCGTGGCGGGCGCGTTCGAGGCGACGTCACCGGACACGGCCAGCTTGAGGGTGTCGAGGGCGAACGGGAACTGCTGCAGGCCCGCAGCGGTCTCGGCCGAGCTGAGGCTCGAGGAGGAGCGCGCGAAGTCGACGTCGGGGTTGCTCGGGTTGAAGAGCGTGTTCTTGCCGGAGCCCGAGCCGTTGGGCCGGTTGACGGCCGCGGTCGGGAGCGGGATGGTGCCGCCGCCGGTCGCGGCGTACGACGCCAGCTTGGGCGCACCCGCGGCGAGGGGCCCGTTGTAGGAGGTGGCCAGGAGGAACAGTGCGCGCTGGCTGGTGTCCGAGCCGACGCCGATGACGTCGGCCGTGGTGGGCACGAAGGTGGTGTCGTCGGGGTCGACGGCCGCGTGGGCGGCACCGGTGGAGAGAGCGAGGACGGACCCGGTCACGGCGACCGTGACGGCCCCGGCAAGGGTCTTGCGAACGAACATCTCGGAGGTGCTCCTTAGTGGATGGGGTGCTGCAGGGGGTGGTGCCGTGCGGTCGTGCGGGATGTGCCGGCGGGCCCGAGCGCGCAGGTACGGAGGGGGTCAGAGGAGGTTGGGCATCAGCCGCATCGCGGTGTCGGTGCTCTGCCAGGCCAGGGCGATCGCGACCGGTCCGGCGACGATCCAGACCAGGCCGGCCGACCAGCGCTGGCGCGCCAGGACGACGAGCACGGAGAGCCCGACCAGCAGCGCGAGCCACAGCGCGAGCAGCGGCATCGCCGAGCTGTCGCGGGCGAGCGGCTGCTCGGCCGCGGGTGCTGCGCCGCCGTAGCCGGCGGGGGTCGGGAACGCCTCGGAGGTGACGGCGTCGACGTAGACCGTGGTGTCGGGGGTCAGGGCCGACAGCGGCCCCTCCCCCTCGGCGGAGACCAGCGTGATGACCGCGGCGGCGGGGTCCGGGAACGCCGGGACCGGGTCGCCCTCGCGGCGTACGCCGATCACGTCGAGGACCTTGCGGCCCTGCGAGGTCAGCACCTCGATGTCGTCGCCGCGCCGCAGCTTGCCGAGGTCGGCGAACGGGGCGCCGTAGGTGGCGGCGCGGGCCATGACGACGGAGAAGCCACGCTGACCCGGCAGCGGCGTGCCGCGCTGGTGGCCGGGACCGGCGAGCAGGTCGCCCGAGGCGGTGCCCTCGACGACGACCTCCTCGACGCCGAGCGCCGGGATGGTCATGATCGCGACCGGGTCGCCGACGGGGATCCGCGGCCCGAGCGGGGCCGTGGTCTCGGCCAGCTGCACCCGGAAGTCGGAGTAGAGCAGGCTCTGCGTGCGGTCGTGGGCGAGGCCGCCCAGGACCAACAGCTGCAGGACGGCCCAGACCGAGACCAGGGTCAGCATCGTGCTGGCGGTGCCGATGACGGCGCCGGCGCCCTGCGGTGCCGGACGGGGCTGGCGAGGGGCGCGCGGCGGACGCGGCCCGCGACCACGCCGTACGACGGCCGGCGCGGCCGGCCCGGCCTGAGGGGTCGGCGACACGTCGGTCCCGGGGTCGACCATGGTCACGACAGCCTCCGCGGGCCACGCGGCAGGAACCGGGTGGTCACCTGGACGGCGCCGCCGATCAGCGCGGCGATGAGCAGCAGCGGGAGCAGCCGGCCGGCGGTGCCGGACTCGGTGACCTGGGTCGAGGCGGTCGCGACCGGGTCGAGGCTGTCGACGACCGGCACGGTGGTCGGGACGGCGGTCGGGGCCGTGCCGGGGTCGACGGCCGCGGGCGGGTCGAGGACGCCGCCGGTGCCGGTGCCGAAGTCGGCGCCGCCGGTGCCGCCGTCACCTCCGCCGTCACCTCCGCCGTCGCCGTCGGCGCCGTCGGTGGGCTGAGTCGGCGCGGGGGTCTGCGCCTCGATGGCGGCGGCCACCTGCTGGGCGGAGCGGAACAGCTTGGCCGTCGCGCCGTCCTTGGCGATGGGCAGGTAGCCGGCCGGCAACTGGCCGTTGCCGCTGCCACGGCGCTGGCCCTCGGTGGTCGAGATGCGGATGAACTGGGCGACCTTCGTCGCCGTCTCCTTGTCGAGGCCCCGCAGCCGGGCCGCGGTGTAGACGACCATCGTGCCGGGGTAGGCGCGGCCGTCACGGGCCACGTCGGCCTGGTCGAGCTCGAACGGCAGTCGCGGCTTCTCCTGCACCGACAGGGCGATCGCGCGCGACATGGAGGCGTCGGTCGGGGCGACGTAGGTGCCCTTCTTCGTCTGCAGGGCGGCGGTCTTGAGGCCGTAGCGCGCCGCGTCACCGAGGCTCACGACGCCGAGCACGAACCGGGCGCCGTAGGACTGGCGGTCGACGCGACCGATCTTGAACAGCTGGGTGCTCGGGTCGAACTCGCACTTGGTCTGCACGTTGGGCCAGGCGTCGAGCAGCGACTCCGAGATCTTGCGCAGCGTGGTCACCGGGGCGGCGAGCTGGCTGAAGTAGACCGACGGGTTCTGCTGGCGGCAGGTGTTCTCGGTCTCGGGGATGAACGTGTCGAGCAGCGGCCACTCGGGGCGCGGCAGCTCGATGCCCTTGTACGCCGGGTTGACCTCCATGCCCCACGGGTCCGCCGTGCCGGACAGGAAGGCGGCCGCGTCGGCGTCCTGGGCGAGGTAGGAGGTGAGCTGCTCGATGACGTCGGAGTCGTTGGACAGCGACAGCAGCGTGGCGCCGGCCTCCTGCGTGATCTCGCTCAGCCCGGGGTTGAGCTTCTGGAACTCCGGGTCGTTCATCATCGCGAGCGGGTTGTCGCCGATGCCGGGGTGCTCGCGGCCGAGGTCGGAGCCGAGGTAGCTCTGGCTGAGCAGCTTGGCGAGCAGTCGGGCGTTGAGGCGCAGGCCGGCGAGCTCGCCGGCGTTGTCGGGCCGGTCGACCTCGTAGCCGATCGCGAAGCCGGTCACGGCGGTGGGCGCGTAGCCCACCGGGTCGCCGCCGGCGGAGTCCTGCTGCGAGGAGACGACGGCCGCGGGGCCGGTGCCGTTCTGCATCAGGTTGAAGCCGGCGATGTCGGAGGTCTGGTTGAGCTGGAACTTGAAGCGCTGCTCGTTCAGGCAGTACGCCGGCGACCACTGCAGGCCGGCCTGCGCCAGCAGCTCGGAGCCGTAGAACCCGGTCGGGGCCCGGCTGTCGAGCACGTCGCAGGTGTCGGGCGGCAGGCCGAACGTGACCGGGATGGTGAAGCGGTTGCGCCAGTTGGACTCGGCCCACCACAGCGCCGGCCCGACGGCGAGGTCGATGCCGTCGCCGATCGCGTTGCTCGAGCCCGGGGCGAAGCGCCCGAGCTTGCGGCACGCCTTGTCGTCGAGGTCGGCGGGCACGGCCGGCTTCTGGCAGCTCAGCCCGACGATCGGGATGACGACGACCGAGCAGGCGACCTTGTCGTTGCAGCCGAGCGACTCGTTCTCGACGTCGCTGCGCAGCTCGTAGTTGACCGCGCCGTTGCCGTTCTCGTCGGTGAAGGCGGCGATCTCGGCGGGCGGGAACGCTGCGTCGACGGCGGCCTCGGGCGGCATGGAAGTGGAGTTGCAGGCGGGGAAGGACTCACCGGCGCGCGTGACGAACGGCGTCAGCGCGGTGCTGTACGACGGCACGTCGAGCGCCGGGCAGGCGTCGGGCGCGATGCCCTCGGCGCCGGTGACGGCGGCCTTGTCGGCGTCGGCGGCGTGGAGGTCGCGGCGCCAGGTGGCCTCGCCCTCGGAGCGCAGCACCTGCGAGCGCTGGGCGACGGACGCCGTCCAGCAGGTCTCGGGCCGCAGCTGCTGGGCGGCGGGCAGCGAGGCGTCGTCGCGGCCGCGGCACTGCATGACGACGACGGGGTACTCCTGGGCCAGGCCTTTCTCGCCGTAGGGGTTGGCGGCACGACCGCCGCTCGGCTGGGCGCCGCTCCACGAGATCCGGATGCGCTGGCGGCCGCGGAGGTTCT
The DNA here is from genome assembly GCA_025964985.1 of Nocardioides sp. Lineage (GTDB taxonomy): Bacteria > Actinomycetota > Actinomycetes > Propionibacteriales > Nocardioidaceae > Nocardioides. The sequence continues at coordinate 2,219 of JAOPXU010000413.1, read as the reverse complement.
TGGTCTGGTCGGCCTTGACGGTGACGTCGTAGGCGGCGACCGGCTTCTCGGTGCCTTCGGCGTCGACGAACACGCGGGTCAGGTTCTTGGTGGCGCCGAAGGCGTCGGACGCCGCGGCCGCCTTCGGTGCGAACGCCTGCGGGACGGCGGCGGTGCCGGAGCCCGGCACCACGAGGCCGATGGCGACCACGACGAGCGCCGCGGCGAGGCCGGACCAGCTGCGGGGGCTGCTCATGCGTCACCCCGGCGGCGTACGCGGGCGCTGACGAGACCGGGCAGCAGGACCAGGGCCACGAGCAGGAACACCGCGACCCAGGCGAAGGTCTTGGAGTCGAGCGGTCGGTCCTCGAGCGTGGTCGAGTTGGCGTAGACCGCCTCGTCGCCGGCGCTCACGACGCCGCCGGCGCCAGTGACGCCACCCGAGCCGGGCGGGCCGCCCACGGCTCCGGGTGCACCACCGCTGCCGGGGGGTCCGCCGACCGCGGCTCCGCCGCCGGCGCCTGTGCCGGTCGGGGCGCCTGGTGTCCCGCTGCCTCCGGCAGCCGGGTCGGTGGGCACGGCGCCGCCGCCGGTGCTGCTGTCGCCGCCGCTCGGGGTGTTGGTGCCGGTGTCGGTGCCGCACGGGCCCTCGCCCTGCTTGTCGCAGGAGGCCGGCTGCGGGGCGATCTCGGCGAGGACGTTCTTGTTGGGGTTCTTGCCGTCGAACGTCGGGTTGTTGCAGCTGCGCACGTCGCGGTCGGTCAGGTTGACCGCCGGGTCGGCCTTCTTCATGTTGGCGATCTGGTCGAATCCGGCCGAGACCAGGTTGAGCGGCAGCGGCGAGTAGCCGAACGGCCCGGCCTTGGTCTGGCCGGCACACAGCGAGTAGTAGACGAAGTCGGCGATCGACTGGCGCTTGGCCGTGGTCATGCGCGGGTCGTCGGCCCCGGTCGGGATGACCATGTAGGAGTACGACGAGATCGGGTAGGCCCGCGGGTCCGGGTTGGTGTAGACGTCGTCGAGGATCTGCGTCAGGTAGGTGTTCGGGTCGGCCTTGTCGGTGTTGATCCGGGCCCGGGTCAGCGCCACCGCGGTGTTGTACTGCGTCGGCTCGGCGTAGTAGCCGCCCCTGTTGAGCACCTTGACGACCGGGTAGCCCTTGTCGAGCGGGTAGGAGTACTCGACGTAGCCGATCGTGCCGTCGCCCGCGAAGCCGGAGACGGTGTTCATCACCTGGTCGGAGCCGGACTGGGCGATCATCACGTCGCCCTTCTTCGGGTAGTACGACGTGAGGCCGGTCTTGCCGAAGTAGGGCCGCCAGATCGACGGATAGGCCTTGTCGAGCCAGGTCGTGAACTGCGCCGTCGTGCCGGAGCCGTCGGAGCGCACGACCGGCACGATCTTCTTGTCAGGGAAGGAGCGCCCGTTGTTGTCGGCGGTGATCGCCGGGTCGTTCCAGTTGGTGACCTGGTTGGTGAAGATCTTGGCCAGCGTCTCCCCCGACAGCCGGAGGTTCTTCACCATCGTGTTGCCCACCTTGAGCTGGTAGGTGAACGCGGTGCCGCCGGCGACGAGCGGGAGGTAGGCGAAGTCGCGGCCGTTGCTGGTGTCGGCCTGGCCGGTCTCGTCCTGGCCCTGGTAGGGGATCTCGGAGATCGCGAAGTCGGTGGTGTTCTGCGAGAAGTCCTTGCGGCCCTTCGAGGAGCCGCCGCCGGTGTAGACGACCTTGATGCCGTTGGCGTCGACGTCGGCGATCCACTGGTCGACGATGATCTGCGACCAGGTGGAGCCGGTGCCCTCGATGGTGGCGTACGCCGCCCGCGCCTGCGCGGGAGGGGACGTCGAGAACGCGGTCACGCACGTCATGGCGATGACGACGAGCGCGGACAGGATGCGAGGGAGCTTCATGAGGCCTTCCTGGAGGAGCCGCGCAGGCGCGCGAGGAGCGAGGGCTTGGTGCCTCGGGGCCGGGCGAGGAGCCGGGCGAAGATGAAGAACACGAGCACCAGGGCGAGCAGCACGAACGCCGCCCCGTAGGCGCGCTGGATGGCGATCGGGTCGCCGCTGCGCACGTTGGTGTAGATGAACAGCGGCAGCGAGTTCATCGCGCCACTGGTGGGGTTCGTGACGAGGAAGGGCGCGGCGCCACTGGTGAGCAGCACGGGGCTGGTCTCGCCGATGCCACGGGCGACACCCAGGATCAGGGCGGTCGCGAGGCCGGGTCGGGCCGTGGGCAGGAC
>JAOPXU010000282.1 GCA_025964985.1 Nocardioides sp. | reverse complement strand
TTCGCCGCGGCGCACCCGCAGGTGGCCACGGCGGTCGTCCCGGCGCTCGCCGCCGACGTGCACGACCTGCACGGCCTGCGCCGTGTCGGCGAGCTGCTGTCGGACCGCTAGGCCCGACGGCTGGTCGGGTCAGACCGTGACGGACGGCGCGGTCGTGGCGACCGTGGCGTCCTTGCGGGCCGTCTCGAGGAGCTGGCGCCAGGACGCGTTGGGCCGGCGGCGCAGCAGCGCCCGGCGCTCGCGCTCGGTCATGCCACCCCAGACGCCCCACTCGATCTGGTTGTCCAGCGCCTCGGCGAGGCACTCGGTGCGCACAGGGCACCCCTGGCACAGCGTCTTGGCCTTGTTCTGCTCCGCACCGCGGACGAAAAGCTTGTCCGGCTGCTCGGCACGGCACGCGGCGCGCGGCGCCCAGTCTTCAACCCAGTTCATGATGTCCCCACATCGTCCGAGGAAGGCCGGCGTCCCCATGACGCGCTTGCCTTCTGTCCCTGGGGTCAAAGGTAAAGAACCCGGCCGAAAACGGACAGGGCTCATTCGACCCCTTTCGCCTGGTCACTAATGACTAGTCCCCCCTGACTAGTCCCGGACTGGGGTCGCCCGCCGCCGGGCCACCCCCAGGGCCTGTGGGAATCGTGGGCGTGCCTGGCGCTCACGTACATTGGGGCCGTGTCCAGGCCCAGGTCAGAGCGTCCGCGACCCACGACCGTCCTCTCCCACGTGGGGGTGATGGCGATCGTCTCGATCGTGCTCGGCGTCGTCGTGTCCGGGCTCGCGATCCCGTTCGCGGGCGTGCTCGGCTTCGCCGCGCGCAGCACCGCCGAGGCCACCGACGACCTCCCCCTCGAGCTCGAGACCGAGTCGCTGCCCCAGAAGACGACCATCCTGGCCAGCGACGGCAGCGTGCTCGCGACGGTCTTCGACCAGAACCGGGTCAACGTCTCGCTCGACAAGATCTCGCGCACCATGGTCGAGGCCGTCGTCTCGATCGAGGACTACCGCTTCTACGAGCACGGCGCCCTCGACATCAAGGGCACCGTGCGCGCCCTGGTCACCAACCTCGGCTCCGGCGGCGTCGTCCAGGGCGGGTCCTCGATCACCCAGCAGCTGGTCAAGCAGACCCTCTTCACCGCCGCGCGCACCAAGAAGGAGCGCGCCGAGGTCGTCGACGACACCTACGCCCGCAAGCTCAAGGAGCTGCGCTACGCGATCGCCCTGGAGAAGAAGTACTCCAAGGACTGGATCCTCGAGCGCTACCTCAACACCGTCTACTTCGGCGACGGCGCCTACGGCATCCAGGCGGCCGCCAAGCACTACTTCGACGTCAACGCGCGCAACCTCAACCTCAACCAGTCCGCGATCCTCGCCGGCCTGGTGCAGAACCCCAGCGCGTTCGACCCGACCAACAACCCGGCCCGCGCCCTCGAGCGCCGCGACGTCGTCCTCGACCGGATGGCCGAGCTCAACGTCGTCACCCAGGAGAAGGCCGACGCCGTCAAGGCCCGCCGCCTGCGCCTCGACCCGCAACCGCGCGAGAGCGGCTGCATCAGCGGCCGCGCGCCGTTCTTCTGCAACTACGCGCTCGAGTACCTCATGCGCGACCCGGCCCTGGGCCGCAACAAGGACGAGCGCGAGCGGCTGATCAAGTCCGGCGGCCTCACCATCCGCACCACCGTCGACCTCGACGACCAGGTGGCCGCCGACGAGGCCGTGCGCGGAAACGTCCTGGCCACCGACCAGGCGATCGGCGCGCTCGCCGTGGTCGAGCCCGGCACCGGCCAGGTCAAGGCGATCGCGCAGTCGCGGCCGATGGGCGCCCGCAAGAACCTCGGCGAGACCTATCTCAACTACGTCGTGCCCTCGCAGTACGGCGACTCCAACGGCTTCCAGGCCGGCTCGACGTTCAAGGCCTTCGTGCTCGGTGCGGCCATCGAGCGCGGTGTCTCCCTCGACCAGACGTTCCCCGCGCCCAACGGGCCGGTGACCATGCAGGAGGAGGACTACGAGAACTGCGACGGCGAGCCCTACGGCTACGGCGAGTTCCCGATCGGCAACTCCGTGACCTCCAGCGGCGTCGAGAACCTCTACACCGGCACCCGCAACTCGATCAACACCTTCTACCTCAACCTCGAGAAGGAGACGGGCATCTGCGAGCCGTTCCAGCTCGCGAAGTCCATGGGGGTGCGGCTCAGCTGCCCCACCCAGGGCCAGTGCCCCGGCGTCTCCCCCGAGCGCGTCCCGTTCTTCACCCTCGGCGTCGCCGACGTCAGCCCGCTCGAGATGGCCGAGGCCTACGCGACGTTCGCCGCCCGCGGCCAGCACTGCGAGTCGCGCCCGGTCACCTCGATCGAGGACGCCAACGGCAACGTGCTCAAGGAGTACCCCGCCCGCTGCACCCAGGTGATGTCCGAGTCGACCGCCGACGCCGTCAACGACATCCTGCGCGGCGTCATCGAGGGCGGCTTCGCCTCCGCCCAGACCCTCGAGGTGCCCGCGGCCGGCAAGACCGGCACCACCGGTGGCGCCAACGGCTCGCCCGCGGTGTGGTTCGTCGGCTACACCCCGACGCTGGCCACGGCCGCGATGGTCGCCGGCGCCAACGAGTTCGGCACGCCGATCGGCCTCGACGGCCAGCTCATCAACGGCAGCTTCGTGACCGCGTCCGGCTCCGGCCTGGCCGCGCCGATGTGGGGCGACGCGATGAAGGTCATCGACGACGACCTCGAGTTCGTCGACTTCGAGTCCCCCGACGTGCCCGGGGCCGGCTCGACGTTCGTCTCGTCCTCGAGCGGCTTCGACGACGACGACGACTTCGACGAGGACTTCGACGACGAGGACTCGGGCGACGGCAACGACGGCCGGCGCTAGCCGAGCTGGCGGCGTACCTCCGCAGCGACGGCTCCGCCGTCGGCACGGCCCTTGACCTGCGGCTGGACGACGCCCATCACCTTGCCCATGGCGCGCATGCCCTCCCCGGCGGCCCCGGTCTGCTCGACGGCCGCGGCGACGATCCGCTCGATCTCGTCGGCACCGAGCTGCTCGGGCAGGTAGTGGGCGATCACCTCGGCCTCGGCGCGCTCCTTCTCGGCGCTCTCGGCCCGACCGCCCTCGTCGAACGCGGCGGCGGCCTCACGACGGCGCTTGGCCTCGCTGGTCAGCACCGACAGCACCTCGTCGTCGCTGAGCTCGCGCGCCTCCTTGCCGGCCACCTCGGCGTTGGTCACCGAGGTCAGCACCATCCGCAGGGTCGAGGACCGCAGGCTGTCGCGGGCCTTCATCGCGGTCGTCAGGTCGGTGCGCAGCTGCTCCTTGAGGGTGGCCATGCCGGTCATTGTGGCAGCCTGACCACGTGGCCCCGAACGCATTGCTGACGCGTCTGCTGGCCGCAGGAGCGATCGCCGGCGCCGTGACGACGGCGTACGCCGCCGACGAGGCCCGCCGCTACACGCTGCGCCGCGTCGAGGTGCCGCTGCTGCCCGCCGGCGCGCGCCCGCTGCGGGTGCTCCACCTCAGCGACCTGCACATGACCCCCGGCCAGACGCGCAAGCAGGAGTGGGTGCGCGGCCTGGCCGCGCTCGAGCCCGACCTGGTCGTCGACACCGGCGACAACCTGTCCCACCGCGACGCCGTGCCGGTGGTCTGCGACGCGCTCGGCCCGCTGCTCGACGTGCCGGGCGTGTTCGTGCACGGCTCCAACGACTACTTCGAGCCGTCGCTGCGCAACCCGCTGCGCTACCTGCTGCCCGACGACGGCCGCCGCCACACCGACACCCCGCAGCTGCCCTGGCCCGAGCTCTCACGCCGGTTCACCGACGCCGGGTGGCTCGACCTCACCAACCGCCGCGACTCCCTGCAGGTCGGCGACCTGCGCCTCGCCCTCGCCGGCGTCGACGACCCGCACCTGTCCTACGACCGCCTCGACGTCGTCGCCGGCCCGGCCGACCCGGCGGCCGACGTACGGCTGGGGGTCGCGCACGCGCCCTACCTGCGCGTCCTGGACCAGTACGCCGCCGACGGCTACGACGCCGTGCTGGCCGGCCACACCCACGGCGGCCAGGTGCGCCTGCCGTGGCCGGGCGGCGCCCGGGCGCTGACCACCAACTGCGACCTGGAGCCTGCCCGGTCCCGCGGCCTGCACCGCCACCCGGCCGCCTCGGCGCCCAGCGACCCGGGTTCGTCGTGGCTGCACGTCTCGGCCGGCCTGGGCACCAATCCCTACGTGCGGCTGCGCGTCGCGTGCCGCCCCGAGGCGACCCTGCTGACCCTCGTCGGACGCTGATCCCGATTGCGGGTGCCCCGAGCCGCTCGGGTATGCTCCCGTGCTGGTGGGTCGACCTCGGTCGGCTCATGTTCGGGCTGTGGCGCAGCTTGGTAGCGCGCTTCGTTCGGGACGAAGAGGCCGCAGGTTCAAATCCTGTCAGCCCGACTCTTCACAGCACGACCCGGCCGGGACACCGGCCGGGTCGTCGCCGTTCCACGTGCCAGACTGGTCACATGGCCGACGACGACAACCAGCGCCCCAGCCTGGAGGCCCCGAAGCTCTTCGGCCGTCGCCGAGCCAGCTCCGCCTCCGGCGCCGACGAGCCGGTCTTCGAGGACAGCGCCGTCGGGGCCACCCCCGGGGCGACCCAGGAACAGCCCGCCGCCGAGCGGACGGTCGTCGACCAGGCGCCGGTCGTCGAGACCCCCCGCGAGACCCCCCGCGAGACCACCGTGCAGCCGGCCGACGAGCCCGTCGAGGCGACCACCCGCCCGCGTCGGACACGCCGGGTCCGTCCTGCCCGCCCGGCCCGCCCTGCCCGTCCGGCCGGCACCGAGCGCAAGCCGCTGCTCGTGGGCGCGCCCGCCGCGGTCCTCACCGGCGTCCTGGCCGGCCTGGCGCTGGTCGGCCTCACCTGGCTGGGCTTCCGGGGCTGCGAGGCCGCCCGCGGCACCTCCTCGTGCGGCACCGCCCCCGGCATGGCCGCACTCATCGTGGTGTTCGTGCTCGCCGTCGTGGTCGGCACCTACCTGCTGAAGTACTTCCGCGTGCCCGACCCGAGCGCCACGAGCTTCCTCGCGACCGGTCTGACCGGCGTGATCTGCCTGCTGTTCCTCGTCGACGTCCTCGACCACTGGTCGATGGCCATCGTCATCCCGCTCATCAGCGCCGGGACCTACACGCTGTCGTGGTGGGTCACGACGACCTACGTCGAGCCCGACTAGCCCTCAACAGGGCTCAGCGCAGGAGCAGCTCGGCGATCTGGACGGTGTTGAGGGCGGCACCCTTGCGCAGGTTGTCGCCGGACACGAACAGCGCGAGGCCGCGGTCGTCGTCGACGCCGGGGTCCTGCCGGATGCGACCGACGTACGACGGGTCCTGGCCGGCCGCCTGCAGCGGCGTCGGCACGTCGCTGAGCTCAACACCGGGCGCGGCGGCGAGGATCTCGCGGGCGCGCTCGACGGTCAGCGACCGCTCGAACTCGACGTTGATGGCCAGGGAGTGCCCGGTGAAGACCGGGACGCGGACGCAGATGCCGGAGACGCGCAGGTCGGGCAGGCCGAGGATCTTGCGCGACTCGTGGCGGAGCTTCTGCTCCTCGTCGGTCTCGTGGGAGCCGTCGTCGACGATCGAGCCGGCCATCGGGAGCACGTTGTAGGCGATCGGGCCCACGTACTTCTGCGGCTCGGGGAACGCGACCGCGGAGCCGTCGTAGGCCAGCTCGCGGGCCTTGTCGCCGACGGCCTCGACCTGGGTGGCGAGCTCCTCGACGCCGGCGACGCCCGAGCCGGAGACGGCCTGGTAGGTCGACGCGATCATCCGGATCAGCCCGGCCTCGTCGTGCAGCGGCTTGAGGACCGGCATCGCGGCCATGGTCGTGCAGTTGGGGTTGGCGATGATGCGGCGGCCGCCCTCGCGGATCGCCATCTCGATGTCGCCGGGGTTGACCTCGGAGACCACCAGCGGGATCTCGGGGTCGCGGCGGAACGCGGAGGAGTTGTCGACGACGACCACGCCGGCCGCGGCGTAGACCGGGGCGAGGGCGCGCGAGGTGGTGGCACCGGCCGAGAAGAGCGCGATGTCGAGCCCGGCGGGGTCGGCCGTGGCGGCGTCCTCGACGAGGATCTCGCGGCCCGCGAAGGGCAGCACGGTGCCGGCCGAGCGGGCCGAGGCGAAGAACCGCACCTGGTCGGCGGGGAAGGCCCGCTGCTCCAGGATCTGGCGCATGGCGACGCCCACCTGTCCGGTGGCACCGACGATGCCGATGGCAGTCATCGCGGGGCCCCCGCGGCGTTGTTCGTGGAGGAGCGCAGCGGGGGAACGAAGAACGTCGTGGGGTGGTTCATCGCCCGGAGCCTCCGTAGACGACGGCCTGGATCTCGGTCGCGTCGAGGTCGAACGCCGTGTGCGTGGCGGCGACGGCGGCGTCGACGTCGGCCTCGTCGACCACGACCGAGATGCGGATCTCGGAGGTGGAGATCATGCCGAGATTGACGCCGGCGTCGGCGATGGCGGCGAAGAACTTGGCGGTCACGCCCGGGTGGGAGCGCATGCCGGCCCCGATGAGGGAGTCCTGGCCGATCTTGTCGTCGTAGAGCAGCGTCTCGAAGCCGACGGTCTCCTGCAGGGCCGCGAGGGCCGCCGTCGCGGCGCGCGCGTCGGTGCGGGGCAGCGTGAAGGAGATGTCGGTCAGGTTGGTCGCTGCCGCCGAGACGTTCTGCACGATCATGTCGAGGTTGATCTGGGCCTCGGCGAGCGCGGTGAAGATGCGCGCCGCCTCGCCGACCTTGTCGGGGACGCCGACGACGGTGATCTTGGCCTCGCTGCGGTCGTGGGCGACACCGGCGATGATCGGGGCTTCCATGTTGGCCTCCTGGGCCTGGTCGGGGTCGTTGATCGAGCCGCGCACGAGGGTGCCCTCGAGCTGGCTGAACGACGACCGCACGTGGATCGGGATGTCGTAGCGGCGGGCGTACTCGACGCACCGCAGGTGCAGGATCTTGGCGCCGCAGGCCGCGAGCTCGAGCATCTCCTCGTAGGTGACGGTGTCGAGCTTGCGGGCGGCCGGGACGATGCGCGGGTCGGCGGTGAAGACGCCGTCGACGTCGGTGTAGATCTCGCAGACGTCGGCCTTGAGCGCCGCGGCGAGCGCGACCGCGGTGGTGTCGGTGCCGCCGCGACCCAGGGTGGTGATCTCCTTGGTGTCCTGGGAGACGCCCTGGAAGCCGGCGACGATGACGATGTGGCCCTCGGCGATCGCCGACTGGATGCGGCCGGGCGTGACGTCGATGATCTTGGCCTTGCCGTGCACCGAGTCGGTGATCACGCCGGCCTGCGAGCCGGTGAAGGACTGGGCGCTGTAGCCGAGGTCGGAGATCGCCATCGCGACCAGCGCCATGGAGATCCGCTCGCCGGCCGTGAGCAGCATGTCGAGCTCGCGCGCCGGCGGCTGCGGGCTGACGGCCTGGGCCTTGTCGAGGAGCTCGTCGGTGGTGTCGCCCATGGCCGAGACGGCGACCACGACGTCGTGGCCGGCCTTCTTGGCCTCGACGATCCGGCGCGCCACGCGCTTGATCGCGTCCGGGTCGGCGACGGACGAACCGCCGTACTTCTGCACGACAATGCCCACCGGGCTCACTCCTGGGTCGGGGATGCTCTTGCGGTGCTCGAGTCTACGGACGTCGGGCCTCGGATCCCGACCGGCGACGAGGGGTGGATGCCCCTCGCCCCGGTGCCGGCGGTCGTGGACGACTCAGGGCTTCTCGGTCTCGAGGACGGCCTCGGCGGCCTCGATCTGCTCGAGCTCGGCGTCGTTGTCGACGTCGAGGCGGTCGTGGGCCACGACCGACAGCAGCGCGTTGAGCGCGGCGCCGGCCAGGTTGCCCCAGTTGTTGACGTAGGAGAACTGCCACCACCACAGCGCCTCGGCGACGTCGCCGGAGCGGAAGTGGCGCAGGCCGTTCTCGAGGTCGAGGGCGATGCTGGTGAGGTCGTCGGAGAGCTGGCTGGCCACGACCTCGGGCACGTAGGGGTCGAAGACGAACGTGTAGGTGTCGACGTTGTCGAGCATGCTCGCCAGCCGCAGCCGCAGGTCGTCGACGTCGGCCTCGGGCCCGACGTCGGGCTGGTACTCGGCGCGGGGCACGAAGTCCTGCTGGACGCCGAGCCGCGCGCCGGCGAGCAGCACCTGGCTGATCTCGAGCAGCAGCAGCGAGATGGCGCGGCCGCCGTCGGCCTCGCGGGCGATCTCGCGCAGCGCGAGCAGGAAGCTGGAGACGGAGTCGGAGATCGACTGGGCGAAGTCCTCGGTGTCACCGTCGAGGAGCACGACCTCCTCGAGCGCGTCGGCCGGGGCCGTCCCGTCGAGGTCACCGTCGGTGTGGGGAGGGGTCACGGGGCTGCCTGCCTTCCTACGAACGCTCGTCCGAGGGTCACTTCGTCGGCGTACTCGAGGTCGCCGCCGACAGGGAGTCCACTCGCCAGGCGGGTCACGCGCAACCCCAGGGGGCGCAGCTGGCGGGTGAGGTAGGTGGCGGTGGCCTCGCCCTCGAGGTTGGGGTCGGTCGCCAGGATGATCTCGACGATCTGGTCGTCGGAGAGGCGGGTCATCAGCTCGCGCACCCGCAGCTGGTCGGGGCCGATGCCGTCGATCGGCGAGATCGCCCCGCCCAGGACGTGGTAGCGACCGCGGAACTCACGGGTGCGCTCGATCGCCACGACGTCCTTGTACTCCTCGACGACGCAGAGCACGGTCGTGTCACGACGGGGGTCGCGGCAGATGCGGCACAGCTCGTCCTCGGAGACGTTGAAGCACGTCGCGCAGAACCGCACCTTGGCCTTGACCTCGATCAGGACGTCGGCCAGGCGGCGGACGTCGGTCGGGTCGGCCTGCAGCAGGTGGAAGGCGATGCGCTGGGCGCTCTTGGGACCGACGCCGGGCAGTCGCCCGAGCTCGTCGATGAGGTCCTGGACCACGCCTTCGTACACGCGCTCACCCTAGGCCCCACCTCCGACACCCAGGTCACCCCGGCGTGGGAGCGGCGCGCCTCAGAAGCCGAGCTGGCCCGCGGAGGGCATGCCGGGCAGTCCCCCGCCGCCGGCCAGCGGGCCGAGGGCCTGGGCCGCGGCCTCGTCGGCGCGCGTCTTGGCGTCGCGGTAGGCGGCGACGATCACGTCGCCGAGGTCGCTGAGCGCCTCGGGGTCGGCCGGGTCGACCGAGCCGGGCGTGATGTCGATGCCGAGGAGGTCGCCGGTGCCGGAGACCTTGACGGTCACCCCGGCCGCGGTGCCCTCGATGACGGTCTCGGCGAGCTGCTGCTGGGCCTCCATGAGCTGGGCCTGCACGGCCTGGGCCTGCTCGAGGAGGGCGTTCATGTCGAAGCCTCCGGCGCCGCCGAACGGGTTGTCGGTCATCTGGTGTGCCTTCCGGTGGGTCGGTCGCTGGTCGGGTGCATCACTGGTGCGGGATCTCCTCGATCATCTGCGCGCCCAGGTGGCGGGCGAGCAGGTCGTCGGTGCCGAGGTCCTCGTGGTCGGCGTCGAGGTCGTCGGGGCTCGCGTCGGCGTCGGCCTGGGCCAGCGAGGGCCCGCCGGGCTCGGGCGGACCGCCGGCCGGCCGCGTCTGCCGGATGGCCTCGCGGGCGGCGGCCTGGGGGTCGACCTGGGGCGGCGCCGGCTCGGGCTCGTCGAC
>JAOPXU010000275.1 GCA_025964985.1 Nocardioides sp. | reverse complement strand
GTTCGCCCGCGAGTACGGCGGCCTGCTCGACAACCGCTCCTTCGGTGGCGTCCAGGTCTCGCGCACCTTCTACGCCCGCGGCCAGACCGGCCAGCAGCTGCTGATCGGCGCCTACCAGGCCATGGAGCGCCAGGTCGCCGCCGGCACCGTCACGACGTACTCCCGCCACGAGATGCTCGAGCTGGTCGTCGTCGAGGGCAAGGCGCGCGGCATCATCGCCCGCGACCTGGTCACCGGGGCGATCGAGACGCACCTCGCCGACGTCGTCGTCCTCGCCTCGGGCGGCTACGGCAACGTCTTCTTCCTCTCCACCAACGCGATGGGGTCCAACGTCACGGCCGCGTGGCGCGCCCACCGCAAGGGCGCCTACATGGCCAACCCCTGCTACACGCAGATCCACCCGACCTGCATCCCGGTCTCCGGCGAGCACCAGTCCAAGCTGACGCTGATGTCGGAGTCGCTGCGCAACGACGGCCGCATCTGGGTGCCCAAGAACCAAGCCGACTGCACCAAGGACCCGCGCGACATCCCCGAGGAGGACCGCGACTACTACCTGGAGCGGATCTACCCGGCGTTCGGCAACCTGGTGCCCCGCGACATCGCCTCGCGCCAGGCCAAGAACATGTGCGACGAGGGCCGCGGCGTCGGCCCCGAGGTCGAGGGTGTGCGCCGCGGCGTCTACCTCGACTTCGCCGAGGCCATCGGCCGCCTGGGACGCGACGCGGTCGAGTCCAAGTACGGCAACCTGTTCGACATGTACGCCCGGATCACGGGCGAGGACCCGTACGCCGTCCCGATGCGCATCTACCCGGCCGTGCACTACGTCATGGGCGGCCTGTGGGTCGACTACGACCTGCAGTCGTCGATCCCGGGTCTCTTCGTGACCGGTGAGGCCAACTTCTCCGACCACGGCGCCAACCGCCTCGGCGCCTCGGCGCTGATGCAGGGCCTGGCCGACGGCTACTTCGTCCTGCCCAACACGATCCGCGACTACCTGTCGCAGGGGCCCTTCGAGAAGATCGAGGAGACCCACCCGGCCGTCGTCGAGGCCCGGACCTCGGTCGAGCAGCGCATCACCTCGTTCCTCAACGCCAAGGGCACCCGCAGCGTCGACTCCTACCACCGCGAGCTCGGCAACATCATGTGGGAGTACTGCGGCATGGAGCGCAGCGAGGACGGGCTGCGCAAGGCCATCGACCTCATCCGGGGCCTGCGCGACGACTTCCACCGCAACGTCCGGGTGCTCGGCACCGCCGAGGGCATCAACCAGTCGCTGGAGCGGGCCGGCCGCGTGGCCGACTTCTTCGAGCTCGGCGAGCTCATGTGCATCGACGCCCTCAACCGCCGCGAGTCGTGCGGTGGTCACTTCCGGGCCGAGTCGCAGACCGAGGACGGCGAGGCGCTGCGCCACGACGACCAGTACGCCTACGTCGCCGCGTGGGAGTGGGCCGGTCCCGACGAGAAGCCCGTCCTGCACAAGGAAGACCTCACCTACGAGTTCGTCGAGATGAAGCAGCGCAGCTACAAGTGACCGCCGCCCCCTCCTCGTCCTCTCCCTTCTCCTCTCCCGGAGGCGCATCATGCATCTGACCCTCAACATCTGGCGCCAGCCCGACCCGGTCGCGACCGGTGCCATGCACACCTACGAGATCGACAGCATCTCCGAGGACATGAGCTTCCTCGAGATGCTCGACGTCCTCAACGAGCAGCTCAACTCGCAGGGCGAGGAGCCCATCGCCTTCGACAGCGACTGCCGCGAGGGCATCTGCGGCTCGTGCGGCCTGATGATCAACGGCGAGGCCCACGGGCCCGAGGTCACCACGACGTGCCAGCTCCACATGCGCTCGTTCAAGGACGGCGAGACGATCACCATCGAGCCGTGGCGCGTCAACGCCATGCCGGTCCTCAAGGACCTGATGGTCGACCGCGGCGCCCTCGACCGCGTGATCCAGCAGGGCGGCTACATCTCGGTCAACACCGGTGCAGCCCCCGACGCCCACGCCACCCCGGTGCCCAAGGACAAGGCCGACCGCGCCTTCGACGTGGCCACCTGCATCCAGTGCGGCGCCTGCGTCGCGGCGTGCCCCAACGGCTCGGCGTCGCTGTTCCTGGGCGCCAAGATCACCCACCTCGGTGAGCTGCCGCAGGGCCAGGCCGAGCGCGACTCGCGCGTGGTCAGCATGGTCGGCCAGCACGACGCCGAGGGCTTCGGCGGCTGCACCAACATCGGTGAGTGCACCGCGGCCTGCCCCAAGGAGATCCCGATGGACGTGATCTCGCGGCTCAACAAGGACCTGCAGACGGCCCTGCGCCACGGTCACTGATCCACTCAGCTCCTCACTGACCCGTCGCCCCCTCGGGGGCGGCGGGTCGGTGTCGTTGCGGGGTCGTTGCGGGGCAGCGCTCCGCCCACGCTGGTCATCCAGGCGGCGCGGCGGGCGAACGCCTCGCGCAGCTCGACCGGCTCCTCGACCGTCATCGGGAACGGGTGGTCGGAGAGCCGGAGCACCGTGGCGTCGAGGTTGCGGGTGGTGAGGCGCAGGCGGGTCCGGTCCGTCGAGACGGCCTCGGGCACGCCGACCCAGCGCGGCACCCACGACTCCACGTCGGCCAGCGGCGCGTCGAGCACGACGCTCACGTTCCACTCGTCCCAGCTCGTGGCCAGCGAGGTCTCGACGGCACGGGCGACGTCGAGCCCGGCCGGCGCCCGGAAGGTGTCGATGAGCAGCTCGACGGCGGCGAGCCGGTCGACGCGGAAGGTGCGGCGGGCGCGGCGCAGGTGGCACCAGCCGTGCAGGTAGAGCCGGCCGCGGACGACGGCGACGCCGTAGGGGTTGACCTCGCGCGTCGTCGTGCCGTCGCCCGAGCGGTGGCGCACCCGGCACACGCGCTGACCCACGACACCGGCGGCGAGCGTCGCCAGCAGGGTCGGGTCGGGGGCTGCGTCGGGGGCCAGCCGGTCGCTGCGCCGCGGAGGTACGACGGCCGCGAGGACGTCGTCCACGCGCTCGGCGACCTGGCGGGGCAGCGCCCGGCGCAGCTTGGCCAGGGCGGCAGGGGCCGGACCGTCCTGCTCGCCGCCGCCGGTGAGCACGGCCATGGCGAGGGTGAGCGCGACGGCCTCGTCGGTGGACAGCATCAGCGGCGCCATCCGGAAGCCGGCCTCCAGGTGGTAGCCGCCGGCGCGGCCGCGGCGGGCGACCACCGGGATGCCGAGCTCCTGCAGGGTGGCGACGTAGCGGCGCACGCTGCGCTCCCCCACCCCGAGCTCGGCGGCCAGCGCCGGGGCGGTGAGGCCGGGCCGCTCCTGGACCCGCTCGAGCAGCGCCAGCACCCGTCCGGCCGGGCTCGGCAATCCGGTCGGGAACTGTCCGCTCACCGCGTTAGCGTACGACGCATGACATCGCAGCAGACCGTCCTCCTCGTCGTCGACGTCCAGCACGGCAACACCGCGGAGGCCTTCGACCGCGACGGCGTCGTCGGTCGCATCCGCGGCCTCATCGACCGGGCTCGCGCCGACGGCGTACCGGTGCTGTGGATCCAGCACGAGGCCGGCCCTTTCGTGCCCGGCTCCGACCCGTGGCAGATCGTCGAGGCGGTACGGCCGGGCGAGGGCGACACGGTGATCGGCAAGCACTACCTCGACTCCTTCGTCGAGACAGACCTGCGCGCCCGGCTCGACGCGCTCGGGGCGACCCGGCTGGTCCTGTGCGGTGCGGCCACCGACGCGTGCATCCGCAGCACCGCTGCCCGCTCGCAGATCGAGGGCTACGACACCGTGCTCGTCGCCGACGGCCACACCACCGACGAGGGGCCGTGGCCGCTGCCCCTGCCCGACGGCAGCGAGGTGCCGGTCGGGGCGCGCGAGATGATCGCCTTCACCAACTTCTTCGTCGCCGACACCGACTACCCCGGCGTCACGACCGAGGTGGTGCCGGCGGCCGACGTCACCTGGTGAGGACGCCCGGCTCGGCTGAGCCGTTCTCGGCCGTTGCCGCGCGCAGGGCCTTCCAGCCGAGCCTGCCCAGCACCACGGCGATCGCGAAGTTGACGACGATCAGCACCGTGTGGGCGACCCAGTAGCCGACCGCGCGGTCCTCGCCGTCCTGGGCGGCCTGCACCAGGTTCTTGGCGAAGTTGCCGAAGGTGACGACGTTCCAGACCGCGACGGACAGCAGGAGCAGGGCGTGCTTGCGTTCGAACCTCATGGTTGGTGCCTCTTTCGACGGAGGAGGGCGACGAGCGTCAGCGTGGTGAGGCTGCCGGCGGCGAAGGGCCGCGGCCAGGTGCGCGGCGCGCTCGCCTCGACCACGGCGGGCAGCGCACTCAAGTCCGGAGTGACCGGGCCCTGCACCGGGTCGGCCGGCTCGCCCTGGCGCAGCTCGATCGCCGCGGGCGTGGTGTGGGCCCAGGAGGCGGCGTACAGCACGAGGCGGGAGAAGTAGTTGATCCAGACGAGCAGGATCAGCGCGATCCCGAACGCCTGGAACGCCGGCTGGCCCTGCGTCGACTTCAGCAGCAGGCCGGACAGCTGCTTGAGCACCTCGAAGCCGACCGCGCCGAGCAGCGCACCCGACCACAGCGAGCGGGCCGGCGCCTTGGGCTCGGCGAGCAGCTTGAAGAGCGCGAAGAACAGCACCGCGTTGGCCGCGAGGCCGAGCACCAGGGCGAGGATCTTGACCAGCCAGGACAGCTCGGAGCCGAGCCCGACCAGGTCGAGCACGTCCTCGGAGAAGCCGGAGATGAAGCCAGCGACGGCCACGGCGACGATGAGCACCACTCCGATGACGACCAGCGCCAGCAGGTCGCGCAGCTTGCCCTTGACGAAGCTGGGCTGCTCGCGCCGCGGGGTCTCGAAGACGACCGTGAGGGCCTCGCGCAGGGCGGAGACCCAGCCCAGGCCGGCGTAGAGCACGCCGGCGAGGCCGATGACGCCGGCCAAGCCGGAGAAGTCCTGCACCTGCTCGAGGGAGATCTGGCCCTCCCCGGTGCCGACGATGCCGGGGAGGATCGAGTCGATGGCGGTGGTGAGGTTCTCGCGGGCGTCGGGGTAGACGTGGGCGATGATGCCGACGCTGAAGAAGGCCAGGGCCAGGACCGGGAAGAACGACAGGAACGCGAAGTAGGTGACCGCGCCGGCCTCCTGGCCGCCCTTGACCTTGCCGTAGTGGTCGTTCATCTTCAGCGCGTGGTCGAGCGCCGGGTGCCGCTCACGTGCTTCGTGCAGACGTTCCTTGACCGAGACCACGGGCGGGTCAGCTTCCGCTGAGCGCGAAGTCCCGCGACGGTTGCCAGCCCAGCTCGTGGTCGTGGACGTAGAGGTGGAAGTCGGCCACCGTGAACTGGCACTCGAACGCGGCGAGCTCCTTGAACGCCCGGTCGAGGCGGTCGTCGGTGAGGTGGTGGGCCACCGTGACGTGCGGGTGGTAGGGGTAGTCGAGCTCGACGTCGAGCGGTCCGCGGCGCACGGCCTCGGCGAGCTGCTCGCACTGCGAGATGCCCTCGACGACGCTGACGAAGACGACGGGCGAGACCGGGCGGAAGGTGCCGGTGCCGCGCAGGTGGACGTCGAACGGCTCGACCTTGCCGGCCGTCTGGACCAGGTGGTCCTCGACCACGCTCAGGTCGTCGTCGACGTCGGTGGGCGGCACCAGCGTGATGTGAGTGGGGATCATCGCCGCGGTGGTGTCACCGACGCCCGCGCGGTAGTCCTGGAGCTGGGTCGCCCACGGCTCCGGGATCGCGACGGCCACTCCGATCGTCGGCATCTGTCGACCCTATCGGGCGGCCGGAGCGACGAAGCCCACCCGCTGGTAGACGTCGCGCAGGGTCGCCCGGGCCACCTCGCCGGCCGCCTCGGCGCCCTGGCGCAGCACCTCGGTGAGGTGGGCCTGGTCGTCGAGCAGTTCGAGGGTGCGGTCGCGGAACGGCGTCACGAAGCCGACCACGGCGTCGGCGAGGTCGCCCTTGAGCGCGCCGTAGCCCCGGCCGTCGTACTCCGCCTCGAGGTCGGGGACGCTGGTGCCGCTGAGCGCGGAGAAGATCGTGAGCAGGTTGCTGATGCCGGGCTTGTCCTCGGGGTCGAAGCGGACCTCGGACCCCGAGTCGGTGACGGCGGAGCGGATCTTCTTGGCGCTGGCTGACGGCTGGTCGAGCATCTCGACGATGCCGGCCGGCGACG
>JAOPXU010000272.1 GCA_025964985.1 Nocardioides sp. | reverse complement strand
TCCGGCGCCGCCCGCCGCCGGGCCCACACCGTCGCGGGCGTGGCTGCCGCCGTCGCCGCGGTCGTCGTGTCGGGCACGCTCGTCACCGACGCGACCGGGGTGCGCCCCCAGCTCGACGCCACCGACTCCCGGGTCCCGCTGTCCCCCGTCGCCCTCGGCACGCCCGAGGAGACGCCGCAGGTCGTCGACGTCCTCCCCGAGTCGTCGCTGCTGGGCCCCGAACAGCTGCAGCAGCGTTACGCCGGCCGCCGCTGGACCCAGGTCCGCACCGGCGACAACAGCTCGGGCAACGGGCTCGCCCTGCCGTGCCAGCTCGAGCGCTACGCCGACCCGCGCGGCCGGGCCGGCCTCGTCCGCTTCTTCGAGGGCGGCGGCCCCGGGCCAGCGGCGACCGCCACGCAGCTCACCGAGGCGTCCGGCTCGGCGAAGGCGGCGCAGCGCACGTTCCGCACGACCAGCGCCTGGTTCGCCGGCTGCACCGAGACCCGCGTGCAGCTGCTCGGCACCCGCGCACCGCGGGGCGTGGCCGACGAGTCGGTGCAGTTCGTGCTGCGCCGCTGGCGCGCCCCCGTCACGACGTACGTCGTCGGGGTGGCTCGCACCGGCGCCTACACGACCACCACGGCCGTCGAGCTGCCCGGTGCGGCCGTGCCCGACCGCGAGGCGGGCGCCGCCCTGCTCGCCGCCGCGACGGCCCGGCTGTGCGCGCTGCCCGAGGGCGGCGCCTGTGCCACCCGGCGCCCCGCGGTCGTCGACCTCGACCCGCTGCCGACGGGCGCGCGCCCGGCGCTGCTGTCCGAGATCGACCTGCCCCCGGTGACCGGCGTCCGCCAGCCGTGGGTCGGCACCGAGCCGGCCAAGCCGACCATCAACGCCGCGGCGACCACCTGCGACTCCACGTCGTTCAGCGACCCGTTCCAGGGGGCGCGGTTCAGCCGCGGCTCCACGCGCACCTTCGTGGTGCCGGGCGCCGACCTGCCCGAGGAGTTCGGGCTCACCGAGACCGCCGCTGCGCTGCCCCTCCCCCGCGCCCGCGGGCTGGTCGAGCAGGTGCGCGAGCGGCTCGCCGGCTGCCCCGAGCGCGACCTCAACGTCGAGGTCGACGAGCTCACCCGGCGCGACAGCGGCGCCGCCTCCCTCACCGCCTGGCGCCTCGACATCAAGGTCAGCGACGCACGCTCGGTCGTCTTCTACATGGCCGTCCTGCGCGCCGGCACCGCTGTCGGCCAGCTCGGCTTCGTGCCCGCCGCCGGCGCCGACCTGGCCGACGGCGCCTTCGTCGCCCTGGCCGAGCGGGCGCGCACGCGCCTGGAGCAGCTGCCCGGCCCGCGCTCGTGAGCCGCACCGCCTGACCCGCAACCTTTCGTCCCCCGTCGGCATCTCCCCAGGCACCACCGACGAAGGGAACGACATGACGACCACCCCGGTACGCCGACGCCGATCCGCCCTCCTGCTCGCGACGGCCGCGGCCGGCGCCGTCCTCCTCACGGGCTGCGGTGACGAGGCGGGCTCCGCCGCCGGGACGCCGTCGACGTCGGCCTCGCCGGCCTCGCCGGACGCCGCGAGCGAGGCCCCCGAGGCCCCCGAGGCCCCGGCATCCCCGGCGGCCACGGCCGCGCCCGCCGTCGCGGTCGACCCGCTCGCCGACTTCCCGCTGACGGCCGGGTGGGCGGACTTCACCACCGAGCCCGGCTACGGCGGCATCGAGTTCCCGGTCGACGAGCTCGCCAACTCGTTCTCGAGCTACGCGTGCGCCGGCCCGACGCCGCAGGCGGACGCCACCGACGTGCTGCGCGGCCAGGTCACCGGCCCCGAGTACTACGCCTCCCGCGAGCTCCTCGTCCTCCCCGACGCCGACGCCGCCGTGGCCCACCTCGGCGCCCTGAAGGCGTTCTACGAGGACTGTCCCGAGCAGCAGGGCGACGACACGAGCTACCCGCTGCAGGTCTTCGACACCCCGGTCGGCGGCGCCTCGTTCGGCGTCGTGCGCACGTCGGTGCGCGACGACGGCACGCCGGAGACCGGGCTCATGGTGCTGCAGGCCACCCGCGTCGGGCGCTCGATCCTGCTCGACGTCTCGGTCGGCGACGGCATCGCCAGCTCCGAGGCCGACGCCCGCGCCCTCACCGACTTCCGCAGCGAGCAGTCCGCCCCCGTCGTGGAGGCCCAGTGCGCCTTCACGGAGGCCGGTTGCTGAGCTCCGGAGGCCGGACGACGAACGGCCCGCCGCCTCGGTCGAGGTGGCGGGCCGTCGTACGGGGTGGTGCGGGGCTCAGAGGCCCTTCATGATCTCGCGCATGAGCTCGGCGGTCTCGGACGGCGTCTTGCCGACCTTGACGCCGACGGCCTCGAGGGCCTCCTGCTTGGCTGCCGCGGTGCCCGCGGAGCCCGACACGATGGCGCCGGCGTGGCCCATGGTCTTGCCCTCGGGAGCCGTGAAGCCCGCGACGTAGCCGACGACCGGTTTGGTGATGTTGTCCTTGATGAACGCCGCTGCCCGCTCCTCGGCGTCGCCACCGATCTCGCCGATCATCACGATCGCCAAGGTGTCGGGGTCGGCCTCGAACGCCGCGAGGGCGTCGATGTGGGTGGTGCCCACGATCGGGTCACCACCGATGCCGATGGCGGTCGAGAAGCCGTAGTCCTTCAGCTCGTACATCATCTGGTAGGTCAGCGTGCCGGACTTCGACACCAGGCCGATCGGACCGCTGCCCGCGATGGTGTGGGGCGTGATGCCGGCCAGCGACTCGCCGGGCGTGATGATGCCCGGGCAGTTGGGGCCGATCATCCGGGTGCCGGCCTTGTTGGCGTCGCTCTCGAGGTAGGACCACACCTCGGCGGTGTCCTGCAAGGGCACGCCCTCGGTGATGACCACGAGCAGGCCGATGACGGCGTCGATGGCCTCGATGCAGGCGTCCTTGGTGAAGGCCGGCGGCACGAAGGCGACCGACACGTCGGCGCCGGTCTCGCGCATCGCCTCCTCGACGGTGCCGAAGACCGGGAGCTCCTTGCCGTCGAGCTCGACGGTCGTGCCGGCCTTGCGGGCGTTGACGCCGCCGACGATGTTGCTGCCGGACTGGAGCATCAGGGTGGTGTGCTTGGCACCCATTCCCCCGGTGATGCCCTGGACGATGATCTTGCTGTCCTTGTTGAG
>JAOPXU010000344.1 GCA_025964985.1 Nocardioides sp. | reverse complement strand
GTCCTGGAGCTGGCCGAGGACGAGTCGCTCCCCCTGCTCGAGCGCACCCGCTTCCTGGCCATCTTCACCAGCAACCTCGACGAGTTCTTCATGGTCCGCGTGGCCGGGCTCAAGCGACGCATCGCCGCCGGGCTCGCCGTACGCGCGGCGTCGGGGCTGATGCCGCGCCAGGTCCTCGAGCAGATCTGGTCCACCACGCGCGACCTCAGCGAGCGCCAGGCCCGGATCTTCCGCGACGACCTGGTGCCCGAGCTGCGCGAGCACGAGATCGAGCTGGTCCGCTGGGACGACCTGTCCGCCGAGGAGCAGAAGGTCTGCAAGAAGCTCTTCAAGAACCGCATCTTCCCGGTGCTCACCCCGCTCGCCGTCGACCCGGCGCACCCCTTCCCCTACATCTCGGGGCTCTCGCTCAACCTCGCGGTCGTCATCCGCAACCCCCAGACCGGCAAGGAGCACTTCGCGCGGGTCAAGGTGCCGCCGATCTTCGACCGCTTCGTGCCGCTCGGCGCTTCGGGGACCTCGGGCCGCGGCGCCCGGTTCGTCCCGCTCGAGGACGTCATCGGGGCCCACCTCAAGCGGCTGTTCCCCGGCATGGAGGTGCTCGAGTCACACACCTTCCGGGTCACCCGCAACGAGGACCTCGAGGTCGAGGAGGACGACGCCGAGAACCTCCTGGCCGCCCTCGAGAAGGAGCTGCTGCGCCGCCGGTTCGGGCCGCCGGTGCGCCTCGAGGTCGAGGAGTCGATCTCGCAGGGCGTGCTCGACCTGCTCAAGGAGGAGCTCGGCGTCACCGGCGACGAGGTCTTCCGGCTGCCCGGCCCGCTCGACCTGCGGGGGCTGCACGGCATCGCCGACCTCAGCCACGAGGTGCTCAAGTACCCCGCGTTCGTGCCCACCACCCACAGCCGCCTGGCCGAGGTCGAGTCGGCCTCACCCGTCGACGTGTTCAAGGCGGCCCGGCGCCACGACGTGCTCCTGCACCACCCCTACGACTCGTTCTCCACCTCGGTGCAGCGCTTCATCGAGCAGGCCGCCGCCGACCCGCACGTGCTCGCGATCAAGCAGACGCTCTACCGCACCTCCGGCGACAGCCCGATCATCGACGCCCTCATCGACGCCGCCGAGGCCGGCAAGCAGGTCCTGGTGATCGTGGAGATCAAGGCTCGCTTCGACGAGCAGGCCAACATCCGCTGGGCCCGCAAGCTCGAGCACGCCGGCTGCCACGTCGTCTACGGCCTCGTCTGGCTCAAGACCCACTGCAAGCTGGCCAAGGTGGTCCGCGACGAGCCCGAGGGCATCCGCCGCTACACCCACATCGGCACCGGCAACTACAACTCCAAGACCGCGCGCCTCTACGAGGACCTCGGGCTGATCACCACCGACGACGCCATCGGCGAGGACGTCGCCCACCTGTTCAACAACCTCAGCGGCTGGTCGCGCAACGCCTCCTACGGCGAGCTGCTCGTCGCCCCCGACTCGGTGCGCGACGGGCTGGTCGACCAGATCCACCGCGAGATCGCCAACCACGCCGCCGGCCGCTCCTCCGGCATCCGGCTCAAGGCCAACTCCGTGGTCGACGAGGCCGTCATCGACGCCCTCTACCTCGCCTCCCAGGAGGGCGTGAAGGTCGAGCTGCTCGTGCGCGGCATCTGCGCGCTGCGCCCCGGCGTACCCGGCCTGTCCGACAACATCACCGTGCGCTCGATCCTCGGGCGGTTCCTCGAGCACAGCCGGGTCTTCTGGTTCGTCAACGGCGGCGACTACCAGGCCTGGATCGGCTCGGCCGACATGATGCACCGCAACCTCGACCGCCGCGTCGAGGTGCTGGTCCGCCTGCCCGACCCCGAGAGCGTCGCCGAGGTCGGCGGGCTCCTCGACCTGGCGTTCGCGCCGACGACCGACGCGTGGCTGCTCGGCAGCGACGGCGAGTGGACCCGCAACCACGGCGAGGTGCACCTGCAGGAGCGCCTCATCGAGCGCCAGCGGCGGCGTCGTACGACGTCCTGACGGGGGTCTGAGGGGGGTCTGAGGGGGCAGTGACCTGGGGAGTTGCCCCCCGGAGGCACCCACCCCCTACGCTGGTCGACGTTTGCCTCCACCTCACCAGGAGTTCACGTGGGTTTGCGCTTCCGTCCGGTCGACACGGCGTTCTACGACCTCTTCACCGAACAGGCCCAGCACCTCGTGACCGGTGCCGGGCTGCTCGCGGAGATGCTCGCCGACTCCTCGGACAAGAACGACGTCGCCACGCGCATGCGCGCGGCCGAGCACGACGCCGACGAGACGACCCACGCACTCGTGCGCCGGGTCAACAGCACCTTCGTCACGCCGTTCGACCGCGAGGACATCTACGCCCTCGCCTCGCGCCTTGACGACGTCATGGACGAGATGGACGAGGTCGTCGACCTGATCCTGCTCTACGAGGTCGCCGTGCTGCCGCCGGAGCTCTCCCAGCAGGTCGAGGTGCTGCAGCGCTGCGCCGAGCTGACCGCGGAGTGGATGCCCAAGCTGCAGTCGCCGCAGGCGCTCGAGGAGTACTGGATCGAGATCAACCGCCTCGAGAACGCGGGCGACAAGAACCACCGCCGCACGCTGGCGCTGCTCTTCTCGGGTGAGTACAAGACCCTCGAGGTCCTCAAGCTCAAGGACGTCGTGGAGTCCCTCGAGGGGGCGATCGACGCCTTCGAGAAGGTCGCCAACATCGTGGAGCAGATCGCGGTCAAGGAGTCCTGACCGGATGTAACTCGCGATCGTCATCGCGGTGGTGGTGGTCGCCCTCGCCTTCGACTACACCAACGGCTTCCACGACGCTGCCAACGCCATCGCCACGTCGGTCTCCACCAGGGCTCTGACGCCCCGGGTCGCCCTGACCCTGGCCGCCGTCATGAACTTCCTCGGCGCCCTCCTGGGCC
>JAOPXU010000327.1 GCA_025964985.1 Nocardioides sp. | reverse complement strand
CGGCGGCCCGCAGCTCCTCCCACAGGCGACCGGAGCCGACGGTGACGTCGCTGACGGCGCGCACGTTGCGCCCGGGCGGCACCTCCTCGGGCGTGATGATGACCAGCTCACACTCGTCGGCGAGGTGGGCCTGGTGGAGCCGGTGCAGGCGCAGCGCGCCCTTGCGCTCGAGCTGCCGGCCGACGAAGACCAGGCGGGGCAGCGAGCCGGTGTCGTGGGTGCCGGGCGCCGCGCCGCTGATGCCGTCGGGTGCGGCGATCCCGAACGGGAACACCCGCAGGCGGTCGTCGTCGATGCCGTAGCTGCTGCGCAGCGAGCCGGCCACCCACTCGGTGTTGGCGACCACGAGCGTCGAGGCCGCGTACGCCGCCCCCTCGAAGCGCTGGGCCGCGGCGACGGCCTTCGGCGTGAACCGAGTGGGCTGGCGGGTGGGCAGGCGGTAGGCGTTGGTCTCGGCGGTGGCGTCGGTCGCGATGACCGAGGGCATCGAGCGCAGGAGGTCGACGCTGCGCAGCGCGGCGTGGCCGGTGTAGACGTGCACCACGTCGAACTCGGCGGCTCGGCGACGCAGCTGGCGGCGTACCCACTGACTGAGGGCGAGCTGCGCGCGCAGGGCCTGCAGGTCGAGGTCGAGCCGGCCCAGCCCGGGCAGCGAGGTGCCGACGGCACGGCGCAGCCTGGAGGCCGCGGGGACGTCGAGGAACTCGGCCTCGATCTCGGGGTGGGCGCCCAGCGAGCGGCGCAGGGTCGCGTGGACCGCGGCGTGGCCACCGATGTTCTCGTTGACGAACAGGACCTTCATCGCCGTGCCTCCTGGGGGTGGCGAGACCCGGCGAGGTCACGCAAGGTGTCGAGCAGCAGTGCGGTCTGCCGCCCGAGGTCATGATGCCGCCTCACGCGCTCGAGGCCGCGCGCCGCGCAGCTCGCCCGCAGCTCGGGGTCGTCGAGCAGCCGGTTGATCGCGGCGGCCAGGCCGGACGCGTCGCCGGGGCGGACGAGCAGCCCGGCGCCGTCGAGCACCTCGGGCGCGCCGCCGTGGTCGGTGGCGACGACGGGTACGCCGAGGCTCATCGCCTCGAGGACGCCGAGCGGGCAGGCCTCGGGGTCGGTGCTCGCGCTGACGGCGACCGTCCAGCCGCGCACGACGTCGAGCGGTGCGGACACGTGGCCGAGCAGGTCGACGCGCTCGCCGAGCGGGGTGCCGTCGAGGCGCGAGCGCAGCCGGGCGGCGTGGTCGGCGTCGGTGGGAAGCTGGCCGCCCATCAGCTCGAGCCGGGCCGGGCTGCTGAGCATCCACGTCGCGTCGAGCAGGACCTGCTGCCCCTTCCACGGTGTGAGGATCCCGTTGAGCCCGACGACAGGTGCGCCGCCCTCGAGGCGGCGGTCGTCGGGGGCCTGCGGCCGCTGGGGCGCGACGCCGTTGTGCACGACGGTGACGACCGGACCGCCCGGGCCCTCGAGGCGCTCGGCCACGGCGGCCGAGACCGCGACGACACCGGTGAGGGCTGAGCGGCAGGCACGGTAGAGGGCAAGGCGCGAGCGGGCGACGACGACGTCGTGGGCCAGCCAGGCCGACGGCGTCGAGGTGCGCGACAGGCGCAGGGCGGGCAGGGCGGTGAGGGTGTTGACCAGGACGACGTCGGCGCGGCGGGCAGCGCGCCGCAGCCGCCAGGCCGCCTGCAGCCAGCGCAGCAACGTCACGACGATCGCGACCGGCGCGCGACCGCGCGCCATCACCAGGTCGGGCACCTCCCGGTGGTGGGCACCGGCGGCGACGACCTCGGCGACGAGCGGGCCGGGCGGGCTGAGGCACTCGACCTCCCAGCCGTCGGCGACGGCCGCGGCGACGGTGCGTACCAGGACGCGCTCGGCGCCGGAGACCTGACCGGTGCTGTTGAGGGTGACGAGGCGCAGGCTCATGCAGCACCCCGCGACGTACGGGACGGGCCGCGCAGGCCCGCGGCCGAGGTGAGGCCGCCGAAGTAAGCGATGGCGGCGAACACGGCCACGGCCAGCACGGCCGCGAGCACCCACGGCACGGCCAGGTCGGCGGCTCGACCGACGGCGACGGCGACAGCGACGGCGACGGGCGCGACGACGAGGCGCCCGATGCCGAACGGCGCCAGCTGCGGCACCCGGCGCAGCAGCAGGATCAGCGCGCTGAGGACGACCACCTCGGAGCCGAGGGTCGCCCAGGCGGCGCCCTCGTAGGAGTAGCGCGGGATGAGCACGAAATTGGCCCCGACGTTGAGCACCAGGCCGGTCAGCGTGACGAGCGCGTAGGCGCGGTGTCGGTCGACGGCGATCAGGCAGGTCAGCACGAGCGAGGCGAAGAGGGTGAGCACCTGGGCCACGACGAGCACCTGCGTGGCCCGCGCGCTCTCGGCGTAGCCGGCGCCGTAGAGGAGGTCGGTCAGCGGGCGGGCGAAGCCGATCAGGCCGACAGCCGCGATCCCGCCGAGGATGCCGAGCAGCATGGCGCCGCGGCGCGCGGCGTCGCGGAACGCGGTGACGTCGTCGGGCCATGAGCGCACGAGGACCGTCAGCAGCGGGACGGTCACGGCTGTCGCGGCGAAGTGGACGATGTCGATGAACTTGTAGGAGACGCCGTAGAGGCCGACGGCCTCGAAGGTGTCGAGCTTGGACAGCATGATCGCGTCGACGCGGTAGTAGACGGTGGCCAGCCCGATGCCGAGCGAGAGCGGTACGGCCTCGCGAAGCATCGAGCCCCAGAGGCGGCGGTCGAAGACGGCGTGCAGCGGCACCAGGCGGTGGGCCACCGGTGCCTTGAGGGCCAGCACGACCACCTGGGCCGCGACGGCGGGGATGGTGAAGAGCAGCAGCGACCCGCCGGCGGCGGCGATGGCGGCAGTGAGCGCGAACTGCCCCATCAGGCCGGCGACGCCGCAGGCGCTGACCGTTCCCATCCGCATCCGGGCCTGGAAGACGACGTCGAGCGCCGCCGACGGCGTGGCCAGGACGACGACGAGCCCGGCGACGGCGGTCGCGGCCACCACCTCGTCCGGGTAGCCGAGCAGGAGCACGGCGAGGATCGCCACGACGTAGCCGACAACGCCCATGATCGAGCGGAGCACGAGGTAGGCGCCCGCGAAGTGGCTGGTGTCGCGCCCCTCCTCGTCAAGCATGCCGCGCACGGCGATCCGGCCGATGCCCATGTCGGTGACGACCGACATGACGCCGAGCACGGTGAAGATGAGGGTGAAGCGGCCGAACTCGTCGACGTCGAGCGAGCGCGCGATCAGGACGGTGCCGCCCCAGCCGAGGACGGCCTGCACCAGCCGGCTGGCCATCAACCAGCCGGTGTTGGTGAGCAGGCTGGGGGTCTCGCCGGGTGGCGGTTCCCCGCCACCTCGACGGGACCGGGTCAGCACGGGACGTCGAGCCCCCGGTAGACCTCGAGGGTCTCGGCTGCGGTGTCGCTCCAGCGCAGCCGGGATGCCGAGCGGACGGCCGCGTCACGCAGTGCGGAGTTGTAGTCGTGGTCCCAGACAGCCAGGCGCAGGGCGTCGGTGAGCAGGTCCTCGTCGTCGGGGCGCACGAGATGGGCGCCGGCACCCACGATGTCGGGCAGCGCGCCGACGCGGGTCGCCACGACGGCGGCGCCGCAGGCCATGGCCTCGAGAGGCGGCAGACCGAAGCCCTCGTACGCGGAAGCGTACGAGACCACGTCTACGGCGGCGTACAGGGCCGGGAGGTCCTCCTGCGGCACGTAGCCGAGGTGGCGTGCGGTGTCGGGGACGCGCTGCCCCGGGGCCACCGCGCCGCCGACGAGCAGGTCGACGCCGGCGCGCTCGCACGCCGCGGCGAGCATCGGGACGCGCTTGCGCGGCTCGATGGTGCCGAGATAGAGCACGCTGCGAGCGGGCACCCGGTAGCGAGCGCGCACGCGCTCCACGTCTTCCGGGGTCGGGGGCAGCATGTCAGGACCCGCAGCGAGCGGGGTGACCGTGCTGCTGCGACCGAAGAGGGTCGCGACCCGCTCGGCGGTGAAGTGGCTGACCGAGATGACCGCGTCGGCGCGCTTGATCGATCGTGCGACCAGCGCCCGCTCGCCGCGAGCGCGGATCGACCCGTGGGCCCACGGTACGTCGAAGACCGACAGATCGTGGACGGTCGTCACGAAAGGCCCGTCGTGCCGCAGCGGCAGGTCGACGTCGAGGCCGTGCACCAGGCCCGGACCGGGCTTCATCGACATGCCTTCGGCGGCCCGCCGTACTCCGGCGAGGACGGGATGGGACACCGCGCGCACCCCGCGAGGCAGCTCGCCCACGGCATCGGACTGCACGTGCGCCACCATCGGCGCATCGGTGCGAGCGCTCAGCGCGTGGAGCAGCTCGCGGATGTAGGTCTGGACGCCACTGCCTCCGGGGCGCAGAGCGAGGGCGTTGACCGTGATGCGGCGTTCGAGCATGTGAGCACTCCTAGAAGTAGCCAGAAATAGAAATCGAGCGGGAAGATCTCGAGGTAGGTGGAGACCGTCGAGGCGGCGGCCGCCCCGACGACCGAGGCCGCGATGCCCTGGGCCAGGGCCCGGTCGTCGCCGTCCGTACGACGTGCGACCGCGACGGCGTGGGCGACGACGGTGACGCCCACGAGGACCAGCAGCCAGAGCCCGAGCGGGCCGAGCTCGAGCGCGGTCTTCACGTACTGGTTGTCGGGCAGGTAGAGCTCGTCGCCGTCGAGCGCGATGACCTCGTTGAGCGGCGCGCCGAGCTCGAGCGCCTTCTCGCCGGCGGCGCCCGTGCGGCCGATGCCGTTGCCGAGCGGGGCGCTGGTGACGCGGTCGAGGATGACCGACCAGCCGGTGGCCCGCTCGCCGAGGCTGCTCGACGAGAGGTACGCCGTCACGGCGCTCGCCGGCACGAGCAGCAGCCCGAGCGACGCGACCGCGCCGACGTGGAACAGCCCGCGGTAGCGCCAGACCATGAGGACGACCAGCCCGACGACGAGCGCGAGCGCGGCACCGCGGACGACTGAGGAGGCCATGCCCACGACGAGGACCGGGCTGACCACCAGGAAGGCGAGGTTTCGGGTGCGCCGGTGGTCGGCCATCGCGACCGGCAGGCAGACCAGGAGCACCAGGGTGAGGAAGAAGCCGAAGGAGAACGGCTGGGTGAAGGTGGAGAACGAGCGCAGCAGGCCGCCGGAGAAGCGGATCACGGTGTTGTACTCCCAGCCGGCGGCGGCGAGCCGCTCGGCGCCGAGCACCTGCTGCAGCAGGCCGAACGCCGCCGTGACGGCACCGGTCGCCATCAGGACCGAGACCAGGCGGTCGCGGTCGCGGGCGTCGAACGGGCACAACCACAGCGCGACCGGCACGAGCACGTAGAAGTAGCCGACCTTGAGGCCCCACAGCCCGACGACACCGCCCACGACGAGCGCGGATGCCGCCCCGAGCACGGTGAAGGCGACCACCGGCAGCAGCCACGGCGGCGTCTCCACCGGCTGCTGCCGGCGTACCGAGGCGGGAGCCACCAGGCAAGCGACGAGCGTGACGACGAGCAGCGCCTCCTTCCACGGCCCGGCGGCCGCGCCGCCGGGGACGACCTGCAGCAGCCCGTCGAAGGGGAGCAGCGCGGCGAGCAGGAGGAGTCCCCGCTGCGGTCGGCGTACGACGGCGAGGCCCACGTGGGTGACGACCACGACCACCAGCACGGCGAGCGCGGCTGAAGCGGGGGTCAGCGAGGTCGGCACGGTCTCAGGACCCCCGTCGCAGCAGGACGGTGCCGACCGTGCGCGCGATGATCTTGAGGTCGAGCCACAGCGACCAGCTCTGGATGTAGTTGTTGTCGAAGCGCGAGCGCTCGGCGATCGAGGTGTCGCCGCGCAGACCGTTGACCTGGGCCCAGCCGGTGAGGCCGACCGGGGCGCGGTGCCGGTGGTGGTAGCGCGGGATGTCGGCGGAGAACTGGTCGACGAAGACCTGACGCTCCGGGCGCGGCCCGACGATGCTCATCTCGCCGCGCAGCACGTTGATCAGCTGCGGCAGCTCGTCGACCGACGTCGAGCGCAGGAAGCGGCCGACCGGGCCGAGCCGGGCGTCGCCGTTGATCGACCAGACCGGCTGGGCGTCCGGCCCGGTGGGCAGGCTGAGCGTGCGGAATTTCAAGATCGTGAACGGCTTGCCGTCGACGCCGACCCGCACCTGGCGGAACAGGATGTCGCGACCCAGCTCCATGCGTACGCCGATCGCGGCGGCGATCATGAGCGGCCCGAAGACGACCAGGGCAGTCGCGGCGACGAGCACGTCGAAGGCGCGCTTGGCGGGCCACGAGCCGCTGCGCCAGGTGGCGCGGTGCATGCGGACCAGCGGGATGCCCCACAGCTCGTCGACGTCGCGGCCCTGGTGCTGCAGCTCGAAGAGCCGCGGGACGGTGAAGATCTCGGTGTGAAGGCGGTCGCAGTCGCGCAGCTCGTCGACGAGCACCGAGTCGTCGGTACGACCCCAGGCGACGATGACCACGCTGACACCCTCGCGCTGGACGACGCCGACCAGGTCGCCGCTGCCTCCGAGGTGCGGCAGGGGCAGGTCGTCTGCGTGCGGGAGCTGGGCGTCATCGAGGAAACCGATCGGCAGCAGCCCGTGCTCGGGGTGCTCGAGCGCGGCGTCGGCCAGCTGCTGGCCGACCTCGCCGGCGCCGATGACCAGGGTGCGGTGGGCAACCACGCCGCGACGGCGGGCCGAGCGCACGACGGCGTACACGGCGGCGCGGGCCACCACGAGGAGCGTCAGGAGCACCGCGGCCATGAGCGCGACGGGTGCCCCGGCCAGCTGGGACCCGATGACGGTGCCGACGACCGCGGCGGCCCCGAGCCCCGGCAGGTCGTCGAGCACCGACATCGTCAGACGGGACCGGTAGGCACCGAGCCCGCCCAGCACGGTCGCCACGGCGATGCCGACGGCGAGGATCGTGAGGAGGAACGTGGGAGACAAGGAGGCGGAGCCGGGCGTGGCGACGAGCGCCACCGCCACGGCGACCGCGTCGACCGCCAGCAGCAGCGGCTTGACCGAGGTGCGCGGCGCGGCCGGCAGGGTGGGCCTGGGCCACACCTCTTCCAGCCGGCTGCGGTCACTGCGGTCGTTGCTGCTCGCTGGTCGCGCAACGTCGAGCAAAACCTCAGATTGGCGCACGAGATCCCCCGAAAATCCCTACCGTGTTGCCACGAAGCCCCCCATGGACTCGTACATACAGTGACCAGATCCGGGTACGGGAAACCCTCAGTTCGTCAACGAACCAGCAACAAATGCATAGCCAGATCTCACGTGGGGCACGTGTAACGAATCCCCCTGATCACGGGAACGCGGGCGCGGTGGTCCTCAGAACGTCGCACGGATCTCGCCGACCGGGACCCCTCCACCGAGCAGCGTGAGCACGCCCGTGACGTCGACCGCCGGCTCGTGGATGCCCGAACGTCGCATCGCCGCCGCCATCAGCACCGGGCGGACCCTCGGCGCACCGTCGTCGGTCTTCAGGGCGAAGGCCCGCCCGTCGGGCAGCGCGACGGCGTAGCAGGACTCCGCACCGGCCTTGCCGACCGCGCCTGGCAGGGCGGTGAGCAGGGCGAGCTCGTCGCGCCGCGTCCCCGAGACGTACGCCGGGAACGCCCGGATCGCGTCGGCGACCCGCTTCTCCTCCCCCTCCGTCGCCACGGCGAGCGCGCGGAACGCGCGGGCCAGGCCGACCAGCGAGGCCGAGAGCAGCGGCGCCCCACACCCGTCGACGGCGACCACCTCGACCGGCTCGCCGGTCAGGTCGGCGAACGTC
>JAOPXU010000321.1 GCA_025964985.1 Nocardioides sp. | reverse complement strand
CGCACGGCCTGCGGGCCGCCGTACCTCCGTCGGTGCGTCGGGGCCTGCGCAAGGTCGCCGGGCGCGAGCGCGGCTGATGCCGGCCCACGCCGGCGCCACCGGCATCAGCAACCTCGAGGGCCACGCCGACTTCGACATCACCTGGCCGTGGACCCGCCCCGGCGGCTTGCGCGCCGGCAGCACCGCCGTGCTGCGGGTCAAGGACGAGGCGCTGTCGATGCCGTGGGTGCTGCCGCCGCTGCTGCGCGCGATGGACCACGTCCTCGTCGTCGACAACGGCTCCACGGACGGCACCCCCGAGGTGACGGCCGAGACCGCGGCCGCCGCCGGGCTCGGGCACCGGCTGACCCAGGCGTCGTACCCCTTCGCGGTCGCGCGCGCCGGCGCCGAGCACCGTGCCGTCCACGAGCTGTCGGTGCACTCGCTGTCCTACTTCTACAACTGGTGCTTCGCCCAGGTCGGCACCCGCTACTCCTTCAAGTGGGACGGCGACATGGTGCTCACCGCCGAGGGCGAGGCCTCGCTGGCCGACCTCGCCTGGCAGGTCGGCGACGTGCAGTCGATCATCCGCGTGCCCCGCCACGGGCTCTACCTCGACTCGCGCTCGCCTCAGCGCGGCTGGCTCGACCTCGGCCTGCGCAACGCCGAGGAGTGGGGCTTCCCGATCGGCCCCGACTTCGTCTTCACCAAGGCCTTCGAGTGGGAGGTCCGTACGACGCCCAAGCCGGTCATCTCGATCGGCCTGCCCCACGGGCTGTGCGTCGAGCTGAAGTACCTCGACGGCGACGAGTTCGCCCACTGGACCGACCCGGCGTCGTTCGCCACCAGCTTCCGCAACAAGCGCAAGCGGCGCGAGTGGCAGGTCTTCAACGCCCTGCAGGCCGGCGAGGTGCCCGAGGGCGTCCACGAGATCGTCGCCCCCGACGGCGTCCACGTCGTCGACCACGTCACCCGCACCTGGCTGCCCCGCGCGCCCCGGCCCCTCCAGGTCGGCACCGTCGTCACCTCCGACGACGCCGGCTGACCAGTCCGACCGGTCCGACCGGGTGGCAGGCTGGGGACCGTGACCTCGATCCCCAGCACGATGCGCGCCCAGCGGCTCGACACCCGCACCCTCACCTTCGAGGTGACCGACGTGCCGGTCCCCGAGCCCGGGCCGGGCGACGTCCTGGTCAAGGTGGCGTTCTGCGGGATCTGCCACTCCGACCTCAGCCTGCTCGACGGCAGCTTCCCGGCGATGGGCCCGCGCGTCATCACGCAGGGCCACGAGGCGTCCGGAACGATCGCGGCCATCGGTCCCGACGTCGTCGGCTGGGAGGTCGGTGACCGGGTGGTGCCGGCGGCCGGGCGCCCGTGCGGCGAGTGCCGCTTCTGCCTGCGCGCCGACTACGGCTCCTGCACGGCCCTGCAGCTCATGGCGTTCGCCTACGACGGCGGCTGGGCCGAGTACACCGTCGCGCTGGCCGGCGGGCTGACGCGGATCCCCGACAACGTCTCGATGGAGCAGGCGGCGATCCTGGCCGACGCGGTCTCGACGCCGTACGGCGCGGTCGTGCACACCGCCGACCTGCGGGTCGGGGAGTCGGTGGGCGTGTGGGGCGCGGGCGGCGTCGGCACCCACGTCGTCCAGCTCGCGCGGCTCGTGGGGGCGACGCCGATCGTGGCCGTCGACCTCGACCCGGTCGTCCGCGCCCGATCGCTCGAGCTCGGCGCCGACCTGGCCCTCGACTCCCGCGACCCCGACCTGCCGGCGCGCATCGCCGAGATCACCGACGGCGCCATGCTCGACGTCGCGTTCGACGCCGTGGGCCTCAAGGTCACCTTTGAGCAGGCGCTGGCGATGCTCGGCACCCGGGGCCGCCTCGTGGGCGTCGGGATGAGCGGCGAGGAGGTCTCGCTGGGCTCGACGCTGGGGTTCGGGCTGAGCCGCAAGCAGGTGCGCGGCCACCTCGGCTACGACGTCGCCGACGTCGGCGTCCTGGCCCGGCTCGTCTCGACGGGCCGGCTCGACCTGTCGCGCTCGATCAGCGGGATCGTGTCGCTCGAGGACGTCGGCGAGGGCATCCGCCGACTCCAGGAGCGCGACGGCAGCCCCGTTCGGATCCTCGTCCAGCCCTGACCCGTCGCGATTGATGACCCAGGTCACATTCCGCAGACGCCTCGGAAGGCCTACGGTTACTTCGTTGTTGCACTGCTGACCACACCACGAGCACATCGTCTGGTACCCGTTCGCGGGACTGGAACGAAAGGTTCGACATGTCGCACACCCCCAGCGCGCCTGCCCGCATGCGCATCGGCGTCGTCGGCGCCGGCCGCGTCGGCGCGGTCCTCGCCTCGGCCCTGCGTGCCGCCGGCCACGAGGTCGTCGCCGCCGCCGGTGAGTCCGACGCCTCCCGCGGGCGCCTCGACGCGCTCCTGCCCGGCGTACCGGTCGACAAGCCGAGCGCCGTGGCCCGGGCCTGCGACCTGCTGCTGCTCACCGTGCCCGACGACATGCTCGCCAACGTCGTGCGCGTGCTCGCCGACAGCGGCGCGCTCCGCGAGGGTCAGTACGTCGTCCACACCAGCGGCCGCCACGGCCTGGCCGTCCTGGCCCCGGCCACCGCGGTCGGCGCCCGTCCGATCGCGCTGCACCCGGCCATGACGTTCTCCGGCACCGCCGTCGACCTCGACCGGCTCGCCGGCTGCGTCTTCGGCCTGACCGCCGAGCCGGAGGAGCGCGACCTCGCCGCCCAGCTGGTCAGCGACCTCGGCGGGCGGAGCCTGTGGGTCCCCGAGACCCGCCGCGCGCTCTACCACGCGGGCCTGGCCCACGGCGCCAACCACCTGGTCACCCTGGTCACCGAGGCGATGGAGATCCTCGCCGCGGCCGGCGCCGACGACCCGGCCGCCACCCTGCGACCGCTGCTCACCGCGGCGCTCGACAACGCCCTCGAGCACGGCGACGCCGCGCTCACCGGGCCCATCGTGCGTGGCGACGTCGGCACCGTGCAGGCCCATCTCGAGGGCATCGCCGCTGAGGCGCCCACGACGCTGCCGTCCTACCTCGCGCTCGCCCGCGCCACCCTGAGCCGCGCCGTCACCGACGGCCGGCTGCTGCCGATCCGCGCTCTCAAGATCCGCGAGGTCCTCGACGAGGCCGCGGCCGCTGCTCGGCCCGTCCGTTGGACGACGTGAGCGCGACCCCGCGCCTGGTCACCACCCGCTCCGAGCTCGCCGACGCGCTGACCGCGCGCCGGCAGGCGGGGGAGCGCGTCGGGTTCGTGCCGACCATGGGCGCCCTGCACGAGGGTCACGCCAGCCTGATGACCCGCGCCCGCGAGGAGGTCGGGTCCGGGCCGC
Source organism: Nocardioides sp. (assembly GCA_025964985.1). Lineage (GTDB taxonomy): Bacteria > Actinomycetota > Actinomycetes > Propionibacteriales > Nocardioidaceae > Nocardioides. The sequence continues at coordinate 6,174 of JAOPXU010000321.1, read as the reverse complement.
TCGTGGTCTCGGTCTTCGTCAACCCGCTGCAGTTCGGTCCCGGCGAGGACCTCGACCGCTACCCGCGCACCCTCGACGCCGACCTCGAGATCTGCGCCGGCCAGGGCGTCGACCTGGTCTTCGCGCCGGCCGTCGAGGAGGTCTACCCGACCTGGCCACCGGTCGTCACCGTCGACCCCGGTCCGCTGGGCTCGGTGCTCGACGGCGCCAGCCGGCCCGGCCACTTCGCCGGCGTCCTCACCGTCGTCGCCAAGCTCTTCGGCCTGGTGCGCCCCGACGTCGCCGTCTTCGGCCAGAAGGACTACCAGCAGCTCGTCCTCATTCGCCGGATGGCCGCCGACCTGTGCCTCGGCGTCGACGTCATCGGCGCCGAGACGGTCCGCGAGCCCGACGGCCTCGCCCTCTCCAGCCGCAACCGCTACCTCGACGACGAGCAGCGCCTCCACGCCCAGGCGCTCAGCCGCACGCTGCGTGCGGCGGCCGAGGCGGCGTCGTACGGCGTGGCCGCGGCGCTCGACGCGGCCCGCGCCGAGCTGCGCGCCTCGCAGGGCGTCGACCTCGACTACCTCGAGCTCCGGCGCCCCGACCTGTCCCCGCTGGCCGAGGACGTGCCGTCCGGCACCCAGGCCCGCGCCCTGATCGCCGCCCGCGTCGGCACCACGCGGCTCATCGACAACCTCTCCCTCACGATCGGACGGCCCTGATGCTGCGCACGATGATGACGTCGAAGATCCACCGCGCGACGGTGACGCAGGCCGACCTGCACTACGTCGGATCGGTGACGGTCGACGAGGACCTGCTCGACGCCGCCGACCTCCTCGTCGGCGAGCTGGTGCACATCGTCGACGTCACCAACGGCGCCCGCCTCGAGACCTACACGATCGCCGGCGAGCGCGGCAGCGGCGTCATCGGCATCAACGGTGCGGCCGCCCGCCTCGTCCACCCCGGCGACATCGTGATCCTCATCGGCTACGGCCAGATGGAGACCGCCGAGGCCCGCGAGCACCAGCCGCACGTCGTCTTCGTCGACGCCGACAACAAGATCATGGCCACGGGCTTCGACCCGGCCGAGACCTTCGGCGACCCGACGCTGCGCCGCGGCGACGCGGTCGCGCACCAGCGCCCGCGCTAGATTCGACGGATGCCCACCGCCGTACGCCGTCTCCCGGGTCGGCTGACCGCTCCCGAGCCCGGCTGGACCATCCGCGCCGACGTCGTCATCGTCGGCTCGGGCATCGCCGGCCTCACCGCCGCGCTCCGGCTGCGCGCGGCCGGGGTCGACAAGGTCCTGGTCGTCACCAAGGACGAGCTCGCGGCGGGATCGACGCAGTGGGCCCAGGGCGGCATCGCCGCGGCCCTCGGGCCGGGTGACACCCCCGAGGAGCACGCCGTCGACACCCTCGTGGCCGGCGCCGGAGCCTGCGACGCCGAGGCGGTGCGCGTCCTGGTCGACGAGGGACCCGAGGCCGTGCGCGAGCTGATCGCGCTGGGCGCGGTCTTCGACCACGACGCCGAGGGCGTCATCTCGCTGACCCGCGAGGGCGGCCACCACCGCGACCGCATCGCCCACGCCGGCGGCGACGCCACCGGCGCCGAGATCCAGCGGGCCCTGATCGCCGCCGTCGCCGCGGCGCCCGAGATCGAGGTCGTCAAGCGCGCCCTGGCCATCGACCTCCTGCTCGACGAGGCCGGTGCCGTCGCCGGCGTGACGCTGCACGTCATGGGTGAGGGTCAGCGCGACGGCGTCGGCGCCGTCCACTGCCGCGCGGTGGTGCTGGCCAGCGGCGGTCTCGGCCAGGTGTTCAGCCAGACGACCAACCCGGCGGTCTCCACCGGCGACGGCATGGCGCTCGCGCTGCGGGCCGGCGCGACGCTGCGCGACCTCGAGTTCGTGCAGTTCCACCCGACCGTCATGTACCTCGGCCCCGACTCGCACGGCCAGCAGCCCCTCATCTCCGAGGCGGTGCGCGGCGAGGGTGCGTTCCTCGTCGACTTCGAGGGCGAGCGCTTCATGCAGGGCGTCCACGACCTCGCCGACCTCGCCCCGCGCGACGTCGTCGCCAAGGCGATCATGCGGCGGATGCTCGACACCGGCCACCCGCACATGTGGCTCGACGCCCGCCACCTCGGCGCGCAGTTCTGGGAGCGCCGCTTCCCGACCATCCTCGCCACCGCCCGCAGCCACGGCGTCGACCCGGTCACCGCGCTCATCCCCGTCGCGCCCGCGTGCCACTACGCCTCCGGCGGCGTGCGCACCGACCTGCACGGCCGCACTGATGTCCCCGGCCTCTACGCCACCGGCGAGGTCGCCTGCTCCGGCGTCCACGGCGCCAACCGGCTGGCCTCCAACTCGCTGCTCGAGGGCCTCGTCTTCTCCCGCCGCATCGCCCACGTCCTGCCCGACGAGCTGCGGCCGTGGAGCGAGCCGGCCGCCGACCGTCGTACGGAGGGACTGGTCTCGGGCGAGGCCCGCGAGGAGCTGCAGGAGGTGATGACCTCGCGCGTCGGCGTCCTGCGCGGCGCCACCGGCCTGGCCGAGGCGTCCGCCGTCCTCGACAAGCTGGGCGGCCAGAGCTCCACCGTCGTCGACCTCGCCGCCTGGGAGACCACCAACCTGCTCACGATCTCCGCCGCGCTCACCGACGCGGCAGCGCTGCGCCAGGAGACCCGCGGGTCCCACTGGCGCGACGACTTCCCCGAGCGCGACGACGCCCGGTGGGCCGGCCACGTCGACACCGTGATGGACGACGGGCTGGCCGAGGTCACCTTCCACCCCGCTCCGGCGACCGACGGGGCGACCGCATGAACGGCCAGGTGCCGCAGGCGCTGCGTGACGAGCTGCTCGCCGCGGGCCTGCCCTACGACGACGTCGTCGCCCACGTGCTGCGCGGCCTCGAGGAAGACCTCCCCGGCGACGCCGTCGACGTCACCTCGGAGTCGACGATCGCGGCCGACGCCCGCGCCGAGGGCGTCTTCGCCGCTCGCGAGGACGGCGTGGTCGCCGGGCTCGGCGTCGCCGCCCTGGTCCTCCACCTCGTGCTCGGTGACGACGTCGAGGTCATCGACCGGCTCCCCGACGGGTCCCGGGTGTCCGCGGGCGACGTCGTGATGCGGGTGTCCGGCCCGACCCGCGGGCTGCTCACCGCCGAGCGCACCGCCCTCAACTTCGCCAGCCACCTCTCCGGCGTCGCGACCGCCACCTCGCACTGGGTCGCCGCCCTCGAGGGCACCAGCGCCCGGGTGCTCGACACCCGCAAGACCCTGCCCGGCTTCCGCGCCCTGCAGAAGTACGCCGTGCGCTGCGGCGGCGGCGTCAACCACCGCCACAGCCTGGCCGACAAGGCGATGGTCAAGGACAACCACGTGATCGCCGCCGGCGGCGTCGTTCCCGCCTTCGAGGCCGTCCGCGCCGCCCACCCCGACCTGCCCGTCGAGGTCGAGGTCACCGACCTCGACCAGCTGCGCGACCTGCTCGAGGCCGGCTGCACCGACGTCCTGCTCGACAACATGGACGACGCCACGATGGCCGAGGCCGTCCGCATCACCGCCGCCTCGCCGACGCCGGCCACCCTCGAGGCGTCCGGCGGCCTCACGCTCGGCCGCGCCGCCGCGGTCGCGGCCACCGGCGTCGACTTCATCTCGGTCGGGGCGCTGACCCACTCGGTCGACGTGTTCGACCTGGGTCTCGACCTGCAGGACCTCTAGGCGATGGTGCTGCTCGCCGTCGACGTCGGCAACGCCCACACCGTCCTCGGACTGATCGACGACGGGCGCGTCTCGGCCGACTGGCGCATCTCGACCGACCTGCACCGCACCTCCGACGAGTGGTCGGTCCTGTTCCGCGGACTGGTCGGGCGGCGTTTCGAGGACATCGACGGCATCGTCGTCTGCTCGACCGTCCCGGTCGTCACGCAGGCCGGCCGCGACATGCTCACGCGCCATTTCTCCGACGTACCGCATCTCGTCGTCGAACCCGGAGTGCGCACCGGCATGCCGGTGCTGATGGACAATCCCCGCGAGGTCGGCACCGACCGCATCGTGAATTCCCTCGCCGCCGTCACCGAGTACGGCGGTCCGGCCGTCGTCGTCGACTTCGGCGGCACCGCCACGACTTTCGACGTCGTCAATGCCGCGGGGCAGTACATCGGCGGCTCGATCGTGCCCGGCATCGAGATATCGCTCGAGGCGCTCGGACGCCGCGGTGCGCAGCTGCGCCAGGTCGAGCTGGTCCGCCCGCGCTCGGTCATCGCCAAGAACACCGTCGAGGCGCTGCAGTCCGGCATGGTCTTCGGCGTCGCCGCGCAGGTGGAGGGCCTCGTGGAGCGGATGATCGACGAGCTCGGCGCCGATCCCGACGACGTCTCGGTCATCGCCACCGGCCACCTCGCGTCCCTCGTCATCGACGAGTGCGACTGCTTCACCCACACCGATCCCTGGCTGACGCTGAAAGGCCTCGAGCTGGTGTTCCGTCGCAATTCCTGAATTGTCGCGGAAAGGCGGTTGTGGCCGCTATCACCGGGTGTGCCATAGTGATTGTCGAAGCAATTCGTACTTCCACAGAAAAGGCACACCGAAATGGCACAGAAGGTCAACATCGTCCTCGTCGACGACATCGACGGCTCCGAAGCCGAGGAGACCGTGACTTTCGGTCTCGACGGCACCACCTACGAGATCGACCTCAATTCCAAGAACGCCCAGGAATTGCGTGACGCCCTCGCCGGATATGTCGGTTATGCCCGCAAGGTGACCACCACCCGCCGCAACGGCGCCCGCAAGTCCGCCCCCGCCTCCGGCGGTGGCACCAGCGCGGCCGAGATCCGCGAGTGGGCCCGCTCCAACGGCCACGACGTCCCCGAGCGCGGCCGCATCCCCGGTGAGGTCCGCGACGCGTTCGAGGCAGCCAACTAGGTCCCGACGGAGTGGGGCCGGTCAGCCGGCCCCACTCCGGAGCAGCACAACCCCGCACAGCCGCACCACACGCACAGCCGCACCACACGCACAGCCGCCGCACCACACGCACAGCCGCACCACACGCACAGCCGCACCACACGTTGGTCGAGGAGGTCGCGCTAGCGACCGTCACGAGACCGATCCACCATGCATGTCCACTCGGACCCGCACCAGCAGCGACCCGCTGCTCGCAGCGGTCCGAGCCAGCCGCGACGAAGACGCTCGACTCCAGGTCGTCACCCTGACCGCCGTCCTCGACTGGGCTGCCGCGCACCCGGCATCTGAGTCCGACATCGTCGAGCTCCTCGACGTCACCGAGGAACCTGCGCTGCACCTGGCTGTCCCGGGCGCCCCAATGGTCGGCGCGTACGCCGCCCTCGACCTCGCCCACTCGCTCGGCATGACGACCGATGCCGGCCTCGCCTACCTGGGCAAGGCTCTCGAGCTCCGCCACCGGCTTCCGCGCCTCTACAACCGGGTCGTCCGACTCGAGGTCCCGGTCTGGAAGGCGTTCCGCGTCGCCGAGCAGACCACGTCCCTACCGGTCGGAGGTGCCGCCTTCGTCGACGCGAAGATCGCACCCTTCCTGCACACGTGCTCCCTACAGGGTCTCGACCTCGGCCGCGGCGTCACCATCTACGCCCACCTCGACGCCAGCGACGTAGGCCTCCTCGGCAACACCCAGACCCCGGTCCTCGTCCAACAGGTCAAGGACTGGTGCCAGGCGGCCGGCACGAAGGTGACCGTCAAGCCGGTCATCGACCTGGCCAGCAACCCCTCGACCGAGGCATATCGACCGTCGGACGCGATCCGTGAGCACGTCGTCCTGCGCGACCGCACCTGCGTATTCCCCGACTGTCGACGCCGCAAGGTCGACCTCGACCACATCGTCCCCTTCGACGCAGGCGGCACCACGTCAGCAGACAACCTCGCGATGCTGTGCCGCAGGCACCACCGCGCCAAGACCCACACAGCACCTGGCGCTCTTGGTCACCAGAGCCCGGCGTCTACCACTGGACCAGCCCGACGGGCGCCACCACGACCGTCGACCGGCGCCGACGACCCTGACCGCCCCGCGACCCCGCCGTCCACGACGTGGGGTCGCCGGCACGTCCAGACCAGACGGCCAGACCTGTTCGCTGTCAGCGGACGCCATTGGGGTGTTCTGCGGAACGCGTAGGCTGGCCGTGGGGTTAGACCTCCCGTACCCCTCTCTCCACCCAG